>JANOQK010000215.1:0-6058 GCA_031414855.1 Bacteroidia bacterium
TTTTGTCTCCAACAACCAATCCGAATTGGCTTTATGAGTAAGGTATTCCAAAGATGAACCCGTAGATAATGTGTCCGGCTTATACTGATTAAAAACTGAACGATAATATTTGCTATACAACCCACTAGAAGCTTTACCTGCATCTGCTGCAAAGGACCAGTTTTTATTTGGATAAAATTTATAACTAAGGGCGAATGGGTCACCAAACTTAAGCCCAATGCCTTGGTAAGGATATCTACTCTCATGAAAAATCGGGCACATAATGCGGGCTTTTCCTTTGGAAACGTTAGGAACACTGAATCTGCCACTGACGACACTCTTTGTCTGCGCCAAGGTCAGGTCAATGGCGAACAAGGAGAGAATAAGGAAAAGGAATATTTTTGATACCCGCATCAGAGCAAATATAACTCTTTTGAAGAGGTAGTAAATAGAGTATAAATAACGGATTGGCTAAATAACTCAAACTACCTCCTTGAACTGCATTTTGTGCAGCTGCGCATAATACCCCTCCGATTTTAAAAGTTGTTGATGCGAGCCTATTTCCTTGATTTCCCCTTTGTCGAGCACAATAATCTTGTCTGCTTTTTGAATGGTCGATAAGCGGTGAGCGATTACAATAGCGGTTCTGCCTGTCATCATTTTTTCAATGGCGCCCTGGATCATCTCTTCGGTTTCGCTGTCGACAGATGAGGTGGCTTCATCTAGAACAAGGATTCCTGGATCGTAAACCATAGCGCGAATAAAAGAGAGTAACTGCCGTTGACCTACCGAAATTGTAGCGCCCCGTTCCATCACATTATAGTCCAGGCCGCCAGGTAATTTTTCGATAAATTTTCTGGCCCCCACTAAATCGGCTGCATGAAGAATCATCTCCTCGGTCACACTCGTATCGCCCAGCGTTATGTTATTTCGAATCGTGTCTGAAAAAAGAAAAACATCCTGAAGTACAACTCCAATATTCTTGCGAAGCGCATCAAGATCATATTCCCTTATGTCAATTCCATCTAACTGTATTACGCCTCGGTTTATTTCATAGAAACGGTTAAGCAGATTTATGATGGATGACTTACCGGCACCAGTTGCTCCCACCATAGCAATAGTTTCTCCAGGCTCAATTTTTATAGTGATATCTTTCAATACATAGTCGGCATCATTATAAGCAAACCAAACATGATCAAAAGAAACCTCGCCTTTACTATCTGTGGGCGAAAATGTTCCATTTGGCATAACATCAGATTTGTCATCTAGCAAATTGATTATGCGTGACGAACTTACAATACCCATTTGCAATGTATTGTACCGATCGGCTATCATTCGGATGGGGCGAAAGAAAAGCTGGATGTACATAATGAATGCTGTTAGCTTACCTAGTGTAATGCCCGTGATTTGCTGATTAATTACCCCTTTGGCTCCGTACCATACGAGCAGGCCTATCCCCATGGCTGCAATTATCTCCGCAACAGGAAAATATATTGAATAATAGGTGACAGACTTTAGATTAGAATCAAGATGTTCTTTATTGATTTCCTTAAATTTTTCAAACTCTTTCTTTTGGCTTCCAAAAATCTGAACCATGCTCATCCCTGTCAAGTGTTCTTGAACAAATGCGTTTAGATTAGATACGGCATTGCGAACATCATTGAATGCAACTTTTATTTTCTCCTTGAATATATAAGTTGAAAGCAGCATCAACGGAATGGTAGACAAGCTAACTAAAGCCAATCGCCAGTCAGTAAAAAACATAAACGCGAGAATGAAAACAATTTGAAGCAAGTCGCTGGCCATGGCCGCAAGCCCTTCGCTAAACACATCTGCCAAACTCTCAACATCCGATATGGTTCGAGTTACTAAACGGCCAATGGGTGTTTTGTCAAAAAATCGTAAACGAAGGCTTATTAAATGTTCGTATAACTTAACTCGTATATCCCGAATTACAAACTGTGCGATTCTTCCAGAAATGTACGTATGAACATATTGTAAAATCGATTGAACTACCAGCAACCCAAAAATTAAAAGCATCACATTTACCATACTCCAGTAGTTGCCATACTGAACATGTTCATCTAATGTGTACTGAATTAAAAAAGGGCGAATAGGAGTTAATACTCCAAGAACCAGGGTGAGTAAGATGATCAAATAAAATCTACCACGATAGGGTTCAACAAACTGAAAAATCCTTTTTAGGACTTTGAGATCTATGATGTTACCACTACTAACCTTTTCTTTCTCCATGAAATCTACCTCAACGGCCTCTTGGCACCTTAACTAAGTGCAGGGCCTAACACTTAGATTTATTTTAAAAATATATGCTTCGGATATTTAACACTCACCAAATACAATGCTTCGGGTGGAACATTTGCCCCTGCTTTCTTGCGATCTTTACTTTTCAATATCTCCTGCAAATCCTGTAAAGACATTTTTCCTGAGCCCACATCCAACAGCGTTCCTACAATAGCACGTACCATACCTCTCAAAAATCGATTTGCCGTGATTGTAAAAACCAACAAGTCGTCTTTTTGATTCCAGTGCGCTCGCTTAATATCACAAATAAAATGATTTACATCAGTATGCACTTTACTAAAGCATTGAAAATCATGCTCACCAGTAAGTAACGTGGCTGCTTTGTTCATTGTTTTGAGGTCAAGTGGACGAAAGAAATAATGCGCTCTGCCAACAAGTATTGGGTCTTTCACCAACGTAATTCTGTACTCATATGCTCGCTCAAGGGCATCATAGCGCGCATTAGCATCTGGCTTTACAGGGATTATGGAGCGAATAGCTATGAACCGCGGCAAAATTGAATTTAACTTCACGATCCAGGCGGCCTCATCAAACTCCTTATCCACATCGGCATGAAAAAATTGCTGCACACAATGAACGCCAGTATCCGTCCTTCCACTAGCCACTACTGAGGTTTCTTTTCCAAATACCTTAGTCATACAGTCTTCCACCACTTGCTGCACGCTTATCGCGTTGGGCTGGTTTTGCCAGCCGTGGTATTCAATTCCATTGTAAGTTATCTCAAAAAAGAAGCGCATTAGATTTCTTAACCAGGAAGGATTGAAGCCATTGACAATAATAAGGATTAGGAAGAACTTTTTTCTTCTTGTTACTCTACTTCTCCAACAACCCCTTCAAGTCCTTGCTGGCTTTAGTTCGATTGAGTGCACTTGAAAAAGCTGCCTGTAAGAACTCATACCAGTCACTCTTTTTCTTGACAACCTTCTTAAAATCTTCCCGACCTTTAAGTTCTTCAAAGATGGGGTCATTATCATATCCATCAAAGTAATAGAATTGATAATGAAAGGCGCTATCGAGGCACTGAACCGCCTGCGCATCATTTCCGAGATAGGCGTTGTCCACAGCCAGGTCATAGAAGATGGCTCCAAAGTTGCCCCAAGTTCCCATGCCCCGCTTCTTTTCCAAAAGCCCTTTCTGGATGTTTAAATCTTCCTGTACCAACTTATCTCCTTCTTTTTTCCTTCCCATCTTAGCATAGGTCATTGCAAGTCTGTGCCGAAAAGGAACGGTCTGCAATGAGTCAGAAAATTTTGATTCGATCTGCGGATATTGCGACCAGTACTTTGCCGCATTCTCATAATCTTTATTTTTATAATAACTCCAGCCCAACTGATCTACTGCAAGCGCTAAGTCAGGATTTATTTTTAGGGCCATCTGCAACTCCTGGATGGCTTTGTCATACTGGCCTTGGCGATTGTATACTCCTGCCAGCGCAGTATAGGGGTCAACAGCATCGGGGTTTAAATTTTTTGATTGGGTTAACAACTGCACCAGCATCTCCGAATTATGCGTAAAAAAATAGGCGTTGCTAAGATTGCTGTAATATTCTGGGTCTTTGGTTGAGAATTGATTTTCGGTTGACTTGAGAACAAGGTCTGCCCCTTCTTCCTTGCGCTCGCGAAGAAGCAAGTAACCGTATAACTCAAGTACCTCTGGATTGTTGGGTGCAACCTTATATGCACTTCTCACCTCGGCATCAGCCTGTTGCAGCTTCCCGAGAAAACGGAAAACCCGGCTTTTAATCAAATAGCCGTCAGGGGAAAGTGGATCAATCCTGATTGCCTTGTCGGCATTTTGGATTACTGAATCATACCAAACATTCTCAGGCAATCCATAAGAACTCATATCAAACCACAGACTTGCTTTATAGGCATAGGCTCTTGAAAATCCTTTATCGTTTTGAATTGCCTGGTTGGTGAGTTGAATAGCATGCTCAAGGTCATTTCTTTTCAAACTTCCCCGTCTTCGAAATTCCGTGGCCTTTAAAAAATAATCATAGGCCGTAATGTTTTCCGTTGGTACTTTTTCAATGTCCTTCCTTTCGGAATTGGTGAGCCGGGCTTGCAAGGCCTTAGCAATTTCAATAGCGATCTCACTTTGCAAAGCAAGCACATCTTTAAAATCCCGATCATACGTTTCGCTCCACAAGTGTGTGTCCGTTTCGGTATCAATCAACTGAACCACAATGCGCACTTTGTCACCCACGCGCCTCACACTACCCTCAACAATGTTGCCTACATTGAGTTCATCTCCAATTTCCGAAACAGTTTTCGTTGTGCCTTTGTATTGGAGTGTTGAGGTGCGTGATTTTACTTTCAGATCCGCAATTTTTACAAGGTGGTTCAAAATATCTTCGGCTATTCCATTGCTGAAATAGTCCTGTGTGGAATCTTTGTTAATGTTCTCGAATGGGAGAACGGCAATGGACTTATCGGGCTCCTGGAAAAATCTATTTCCAAACCCTGAAAAATAAAACAGAGCATACCCTAAAATTCCAAGTGTCATTACTATGGCTGCCACGATAGAAAGTTTTCTCCTTGCCGTAACTGGTATTTCTTCTTGCGAAACTTTGGCTTGAGTTTGGGAAGCAACAACTGGAGATTGCATCCCTGAGATTAACTCCTTTATACCGCGCACCACTTTGCTCATTTGATCGCGATAAAAAGTTTGGTTCAGGTTAGCTTTAGGGTTTTCTTCATTTTGCTGGAGCGTGCGCACAACACCTGCCGAGCGATAAATAAAATCAATAGCACGAAGGATGCCTCCCAACTCTGTTTCCACCAATTGCTTATCGGGCTGATCCAATTCATGAAGGCGCACCGGCAATACCCGGCAAGCCGTATTACCATTAAGCAGTTTCACGTTCAAACCAGACTGGTCTGCTCTCGCGAAAGCGATAAAGGGTTTAAACTCCTGAGCCCAGGCAAAACTTTTGGGATCGCAATAAGTTTGGGAAAGGATGGGAATGAAAACCAAACACTTGATCTTGGCCGAGACTGTTTCATCTACATGATGGGTTTCAAGAATGCCGTCATTCGGGTTCTGATCGAAATAAATGGAAATGTCTTCTTTGAAGGCAGCCTCCAGTTCTTTCTTCAGGTTGGACACAAACGATGTCACCCAGCCATCTACCTTATTGTCTTTGTGACGGTAGCTGATAAAGATGTCGTAGGAGTAACCAGAAACTATAGAAGGCATTTGAGCAAAGATATAAAAAGAAGCTAGGAGTGAGAAGAGAGAAAGAAAGGGTAATTCATACTCCTTGTTTCTTACTGCTAGTTCTTTCTTACTTTTGCAGCCTAACCAACATCATTATATGTGGCAAAGAATTCAAACCTTATTTCTTGTAATAGTTGTTGTATCCATGCTGTTAAGTCTTTTTCTTCCTATTTGGGTTTCCCTCGATCCCGAATCAGGTATAACCAAATCTCTGTATCCTCTGCATTACACCGTTCAAGAAGGTGAAGTCCGTACTTCGACTTATTATCCGTTTTGCGCTACCGCTATATTAATGGTAGCCGCTGCCACGATTGCCATTATGGAACTTAGAAAGTTTGACAACAGAGTTACTCAAATTAAAATGGGTACGCTCAATTCACTAATTTTAATGGGCGTAATGTTATGTGCCATCCTTTTTGCCAATAACCTTATTGACTCAAACCCTACAGGTTGGAAATACGGATTAGGCCTTTACATACCATTTGTGGGGGTTACCTGCAATTGGCTTGCTATTCGCTTCATTCGCAGGGACGAAAAA
>JANOQK010000216.1:0-1727 GCA_031414855.1 Bacteroidia bacterium
TGCAGTTTGATTACGTACTGCCCATAAAATTCCTGGAGGAAGCAGGGATTGATAAGCTGGAGAATTGGGGTTATCTCCAATTGCATACGTATGTTAAAACAAAAAGCACTACCGACATTCTTGATCTCAATAAAAAAATAAAAAACATACTAACTAAGAATGATCCTGAATCTACCTCAGAACTTACTCTTCAACCCCTAGCCGACATTCACCTCAAATCCAATCATCTAAACAGCGAAATGAATGGAAGAGGTAACATTCAGTATGTGTATATCTTTTCGGTGATCGCCATTTTTATCCTGATTGTAGCCAGTATCAATTACTCCAACCTTGCAACTGCGCGTTCTATCAAGCGTTCCAGGGAAACAGGCGTGCGAAAAGTAATGGGAGCAGGCAGGTTTCAATTGGCTGTATTTTTCTTTTCCGAATCAGTTCTCTATTGCGCAATAGCTCTTGGCATAGCGCTGGTGGTTAGTTGGTCATTACTCCCCAATTTCAATGAACTAACCGGCAAGCAGCTTGCGTTTAATTTGTATTCTATTAGCATTATCACCCCAATAATTATTTCTGCTTTACTCTGCGCTTTAATGGGTGGCGCCTACCCCGCCATCATCTTATCTGCTCAGAATCCAGTGAATGTTTTAAAAGGAATGTCCAAAAGCGGAACCAGTGCCATTGTACTTAGGCGCGCACTTATTGTCATTCAATTTATCTTAAGTATCAGTCTACTGACAGGAACGCTCGTTATTCAAGACCAGATGGACTATATCCATTCCAAGGAACTGGGTTACGAAAAGGAAAATGTGATCACGTTTACGGCATTGCGCAAAGTGAGAGCACAGTATTCCGCATTTAAAAGTGAATTGTTGAAACTCCCGGAAGTAAAGTATGTCACCGCTAACAACGATCCAATTTCTGCCGTTGATTTTTGGACAGATGAAGTGGAATGGGAAGGAAAAAACCCTGAAGAGTTAATCCGATTTTATCAATTAACAGTTGATCCCGATTATTTAAAAACATATTCTATTAATCTTGCCTCTGGCCGAGACTTTTCAGAATCAATCGCATCCGACTCATCGGCTATTATCATCAATGAAGAGGCTGTTGCCAAAATGGGGCTCACTGATCCGTTAAGTAAAGTGCTTACCCTGCACGACAAAAAATACACCATCATTGGCATCGTAAAAGATTTTCATTTCAAATCGATTCACTCACCCATAGCGCCATTGGTATTATACATTGATCCATCCGGATTTTATCAATTCTCAGTAAAGTTGAACAAAGGCCCGTTGGTTGAGCATGTGAAGGCCGTAGAGACTGTTGCCAAAAAATTTGCACCTGAAAGACCATTCGATTATACGTTTGTGGATGAAAACGTTGACAAACTCTACTACACGGAAATGCGCATCAGTTCTATTTTCAATTATTTCACCGGGCTGGCCATTTTTATTTCCTGTCTAGGTTTGCTGGGCATTATCTTATTTGTAACCGAGCAACGCACACGCGAACTGGCCATCCGCAAAACACTAGGCGCACCGGTTTCCAATTTAATGGTATTGCTTTCTGTTGAATACCTTGTCATGGTCGCTATTGGGTTTGGCATCTCCGTTCCAGGCATGTTTTATTACATGGATAAATGGCTTAATAACTTTGCCTATCGGATTGAACTCAGTATTTGGCTATTCATTAAAGCTGGCGTAGCTATTCTATTTTTTGCATGGCTTACT
>JANOQK010000217.1:0-5530 GCA_031414855.1 Bacteroidia bacterium
CGGGAAACCTTATTGCTGGCAGGTTGCTCTCCAGCAGAGCCTACGTCCTCTTCAGGTTTACAAATCAAATTTCACTAATGTCTTTGCCAAAATCACCAACTATTTTTGACCACATTGCCCTTTTAAACCACCCATAATTACCTGCAAGGGAATCATTTCTTCCATTGCTTCCAGCGCATTGAAGGCAAAGAATAGACCAATTAAGGTTCCGAATGTTCCATACGCTGCGGCAAGTCCACCAATTTGTTTTATTGCCTCCAACCATTTTGGGTTGACTTGCTTCTTTTGAATCAGGGCAATTAAAATGTAAATGAAGATGCCGATATTAAGAACGAGCAACAACAATAAGGGGAACATATAAGGTGGGCCACCTTCAAAATGTAAACTGATGAATGAACTTGCTAGCATAGTTGTAAAGTTTAAGTTTAGTTTTTGTTTCAGCAAGGTTAGTATAGAAAACAAAGGCAAATTATTTTTTCTGACCAGAATGAGCGCTTACTTGGGATACAACTGCCCAGTAATGCTTTATGGCGAAAGGGTATTGATTTCAGTCGAAAGGTCAGTCTCATCGCTTCTTCAATTGGATTTTGATTCAGCTTGTGGGATTTTTTCCTAATTATGCAACTTCATGAACCGAGTTGGAAATTTATTGGATTATCTTTTCTCGCGTCAGCGATGGCTCATCCATGTGTTCTTTTGGTTGGGGATACTCGTATTTTATGTGGTCTTCTTTGGCCGTAAGAACAGCAACTATCTCCAGACCTTTTTCTTTGTGGGCTTGCTGATGCCCGTGACAATCGGCACCACTTACTTTTTGAATTACTATCTCGTTCCTCGCTACCTGATGAAAGAGCGGTTCGGGTTCTTCTTACTCTATTTTGTATACACGCTCCTTGGTTCACTTTTTATGGAGATGATGATTTCCATGCTCACGTTTATTGTGATGGCCGAAATCAAGATCAAGGACATGAGTCCGGCTTCCATCGATATTTTTTTCCTACTTACTTCTTTACTGATGGTTGTTTTCTTTGGTGTGGCAATAAAGATGATGCTGCACTGGCGAACTTCAAAAAGTGATTACGATGCATTGATGCGCGATAAGTTGGAGGCCGAGCTTAAATTTCTAAAGGTTCAACTCAATCCTCATTTTTTATTTAATACACTAAACAATCTTTACTATCTCACCACTGAAAAATCTGATAAAGCCCCGCAAGCTATTCTCCAACTAAGCGAGATGTTGGATTACGTGATGCATTCCAGTGCATCTGTTTTTGTCCCGCTTGATAAAGAATTAAAACAAGTTGAGAATTATATTGCGTTGGAGTTGCTTCGCTATGAGGACCGTATTCAAATAGACACCACTGTTTTGGGACAATCCGAAAATCATGTGATAGGCCCTATGATTTTAATAACACTTATTGAAAATGCATTTAAGCACGGAGTTATGAAATCGACAGGTAAATCTTGGGTACGGATGAAAGTGGAGTGCAGTCTGAGTAAGATTGAAATTGTTATTAGTAATAGTTGGAAAAACAAGGAATCCGGCATTGGAATTGGAATGAAAAACCTAAGGAGTCAGCTCAATCACTTGTATCCTGAAAAGTATTCACTTCTGGTGGATACGGCTAAGCCGAATGAATTTTCAGTTAACTTAGTCTTGAAGAAATGAAGTATAAGTATCTGATCGTAGATGATGAACCATTTGCCCGGAAACTGGTGGCCTCTCATGCCTCAAAAATCGAGGGACTTGAATTTTCTGGCGAATGTGGCAACGCCATTGAAGCCAGTAACTTTCTACGAACACATTCGGTTGATCTGATTTTTCTGGACATTCAAATGCCGGAGATCACCGGACTTCAGTTTATCAACACCCTTAAAAATCCTCCTGCCATCATACTAACAACCGCCTTTCGTGACTTTGCACCGGAGGCATTTGATTTAGATGTGATTGATTATTTGTTAAAACCTATTTCTTTTGAGCGCTTGTTAAAGTCCGTTAATAAGTTTTTTGATCGGAAAGCAAATTCATCTTCTACTAACATTGGGATCGAAAATCAGGATACGTTTCTTCATGTAAAGGCTGATCGTAAAGTGCATAAGATTCCGCTAGCCGATGTGCTGTACATTGAAAGTCTTGATGGGTACGTGAAAGTTCATTTGAAAGACAGAGTCATTGTTACCCGTGAAAACATAAGTACGCTGGAAGAAAAACTTCCCAGAAATTTATTTGTGCGGATACACAGGTCTTTTATTGTTTGCAGCCATGCGATCACATCTATGTCGGCAGAAGGTGTTGAGTTGAACAAGAAGATTCTTCCATTTGGCCGGGCTTTCAAACAGAGTTCTATGGCCATGTTGGGTATTTCAAAGAATTAGACGGAGAGCCTTTTGCGAGATTCAGGTCAAGCTTTTTTAAGAATTCAATAACTTTTTTCATCTTTACCGTATGCTTGTTAGCGCAAGCGCATCTTTTACGCCTATGATTCTCTTCATCTAAATTCTACTTCGCTTTTCAAAAGCTTTGTCGAATTCTTTGGTTACGCGCCAAATTCTTTGCGGTTCCATCCGGAGCAGTGGTTATTCAAATCATTTTTTAACTTACACACATGAAAGTTTTTACGAAAACAGTTTCAGTATTACGTCTATTTAAACAAGCTGTTAAAGGCGAACAGCAGAGCTTCACGGAGGGTAGCATTAACAAGGCAATCTTCATGTTGTCTATCCCGATGATTCTGGAGATGGCAATGGAATCACTATTAGCAGTGGTTGATATTTTCTTTATCAGCAAACTAAACGACAACGATGCTGTCACCGCTGTTGGTCTTACTGAATCCACATTAGCTATTGTTTACTCTTTAGCAATGGGTTTAGGTATGGCGGCCACTGCAATGGTAGCCAGACGTATAGGCGAAAAGGATGAACCAGGTGCTGCGGTTGCTGCAGTTAATGCACTTTATATTGGTGTTATATTGTCTGTACTTATTAGCGTTACTGCATTTTTCTTCTATAAGGACATTCTGCGCTTAATGGGAGCCTCGGAAAACATTATTGCTGTGGGTTCTGGATACGCCAAATGGATGCTGGTGGGTAACTTCACGATTGTCGCCTTATTTCTGGTTAACGCCATCTTCCGTGGTGCTGGCAGTGCAGCGATTGCTATGCATTCGTTGTGGATTGCCAACATTATTAATATGGTGCTTGATCCAATACTCATTTTTGGTTGGGGTCCCATTTCCGCAATGGGGGTGGAGGGTGCAGCGATAGCCACTAATATTGGAAGGGGAGTGGGAGTGCTTTATCAACTTTATTATCTCACGGGAGAAAAAGGAATCATCAAGATTCACAAAGAGAATATTAAAATAGATCGTAGCATTATCACGCGCCTTTTAAAAGTATCGGCTGGAAACATCGGACAATTTCTGATCTCCACTGCTAGTTGGCTATTTATGGCGCGAATCATTGTTACGTTTGGAAGCGCTGCGTTTGCTGGCTATCAGTTTGCGATCCGGGTGATCATCTTTACAATCCTGCCCTCCTGGGGTATGGCCAATGCTGCGGCAACTTTGATGGGGCAGAACCTGGGTGCACAACAGCCCGAGCGAGCTGAGAAATCCGTTTGGACTGCGGGATTTTTGAACATGGTTTTTTTAGGACTGATCTCCATCGTATTCTTTTTTGTCTCGGAGCCAATCATGAAACTTTTCTCTGCCGATGAAGAAGTAATTCGATATGGAACACAATGTTTACGAATTGTGGCGTTCGGTTATGTCTTCTATGGATATGGAATGGTGATCGTACAATCTTTTAATGGTGCAGGCGATTCAAGAACACCAACTATACTAAACTTTTGCGGCTATTGGCTTTTTCAAATTCCATTGGCATATGTGTTGGCTGTACAACTTGACTTTGGTGCAAGTGCTGTATTTTGGGCCATAGCAATTGCTGAATCAGCGATGGCAGTGGCGGCAATTATTATCTTCCGTCAAGGGAAGTGGAAGACGGTGAAAATTTGATGCTGGATTCTTTATGCTGGATACTGGATTCTTGATGTTGGATTGTTCCAGTATCAAGAATCCAGAATCTAGTATCTATTTTGTTTCCTCTTTCTTTTCTTCCTCTTTCTTTTTGAAGGCTGCTTTAAAGGCATGGCCTAATTCATCGCCAGCTTTTTTCAAGCTCACCTCAACCTCTTTCCATCTCTCTTTGTTTTCAACTTCATTTTTTAATTTTTCTCCCGCTACCTTCAGTTCTTCGTATCTTTTTTGAAGATCTCCTTCTATGCGTGTGCCGGCCTCTTTTGCTTCGATAATGAACTGATCCACTTTCTTTCCAAATTCGGTAAAGAATTTTTCTGCTTTTCCATCGTTTTCTTCCATACTCTAGATTTTTTTTACAACTTACTAAGCTAAACAATATTCCATGGGTTGGCAACCAATCTGTGCTTGTCTTCTTCTACTTTTGGAAAGCATGCTAGCGCTAAAAAAATATACGTTAAATAGGATTATGGTATGAGTTACAGGTGTAAAACAGAGGTTGTATACATTATTATTAATTAACTTTTTTTTGAAAGGCGAATGAAGAAAATAAGCATTATATTGATAATCAGTTTCCTTGTATGGGGTTGCGCCTCGTCCAATCATCACCATAAGAAACTAAAGAAGGGCAAGCCGATTCCGTGTCCATTAAAAGATTGTTAAATGCGAAAAATCATTATCGCCATTGATGGATATTCAGCCTGCGGAAAAAGCACAACCGCAAAGGAAGTTGCCAAAATACTGGGTTATCGGTACATCGATTCAGGGGCTATGTATAGGGCTGTTACCCTATATTTTTTGGATCATCACATTGCCTTGACCAATCCAAGAGAGGTGTTGAAGGCACTTGAAGAAATAAAAGTTTCCTTCATCATCAATTCCAAAGGGATTTCAGAGACATTCTTAAATGGAATTAGTGTTGAAAAGAAGATCCGGAAGATGCGTATATCTGAAAATGTGAGTCAGGTGAGTGCTTTAAAAGATGTTCGCACTGCTATGGTTGCCCAGCAACGTAAATTAGGTAAAGAGAAGGGGGTGGTGATGGATGGCCGTGATATAGGCACCGTTGTATTTCCATTAGCTGAATTAAAGCTATTCCTTACGGCTGATATTCTTACGCGTGCTTTTCGTAGGCAGAAGGAATTATTAGAACGTCAAGAAATGGTTGAAATCGACACCATTGTGGCTAACCTGAACCAGCGTGATCAGATTGACAGCACACGAAAAGAAAGCCCGTTGGTAAAGGCTCAAGATGCTACCGTTATTGACACTACACATGTGACAATTGAAGAACAAGTTGACGAAGCAATTCGCCTTGTGTTAGCTCGGATTTTGAAGCTTTAATACTGCCGACCAAATCGCCTGAAATCCGGCCAAATTCTTACTTTCTTAATCTCTTTGCTGGACAGATTTAATTCTTAATTTTGCCCCGTCTTGACCTATCCTCACTAATAAAACTAAGTGTTGGTGGTTACGACAAGAGGCTAAATCATTTC
>JANOQK010000218.1:0-1775 GCA_031414855.1 Bacteroidia bacterium
GTCATTCCTTCATGGTAAAATTGACATACTGGTTGGCTCCCGCCCGATTGGTACAGGTGTGGATGGATTGCAGAAAGTATGTAATAGATTGATCATACTTTCATTACCGTGGACGGATTCAGAATATACTCAGCTAAAAGGAAGGATATACAGGCAAGGTTCAAATTTTGGTGAGGTGGAAATCATAATTCCACAAGTTGTTATTCCATTGGCGGACAGAGAATGGTCGTGGGACATGCAACGTATGAATCTCATCCGCAACAAGAAGACCTTAGCGGATGCAACCGTGGATGGTGTAATACCAAGCAAGAAATTTCCAAGTCCGGAAACATTATTTGCCAAGTCGCTTGAGGCTTTAAAAGAATGGAGAGACAGGGTAAACGAGGGCAAGCTTTTCAAAATTAATCGAAAAGATTTTGTGTTTCCTTTGCATCCTGAAATTGTGGAGCAACTCGGAAGAAGTCTGGGAGATTTTAGCGAAGTGAACAGAACATGGAGTGTTAGCAAATCTTCCACAACCCATGAGCGACTCAAAGAGCATCCGGAAGACTGGTACTATTATCATACGCTTTATGCTGAGAAGAGAAAGACCTGGGAGGAAATTCCATATGTAGAGATTGCGAAATTGATTAAGCGAAAGGATTTTGTTGTGGCAGATTTAGGATGTGGTGAGAATTTATTACGCAAAGAAATACCAGAAAACAAAGTACTGGCCTTTGACCACGTTGCCATTGATGATACTGTAACGGCCTGCGATATAAGCAACTTGCCACTCGAGACCGACAAAGTTGATGTAGCAGTGTTTTCTTTGTCATTGATGGGAACAAACCATGCCGATTACATA
This sequence comes from Bacteroidia bacterium, assembly GCA_031414855.1. Lineage (GTDB taxonomy): Bacteria > Bacteroidota > Bacteroidia > Cytophagales > Cyclobacteriaceae > ELB16-189. The sequence continues at coordinate 845 of JANOQK010000218.1, forward strand.
AGAGAAGCACATCGAATTTTGAAACCAATGGGGTTTATATTTATTGCTGAGCCCCAAGCCAAGTGGGAGGGCAAACAGGGTGAATTGGAGCGAATAATGGTAGAGTCTGGATTTAGCAGACCAGCCGTGTGGCGGTCTGGTAATTTCTTGTACCTGAAGAGTGAGAAGGTTTAGGTTTTAAAGCTAATCAATCTGCCAAACTGACTTTAGTTTCCAAAGTTTGAATACGGGTGCCTTGCCTCCCTTGGAATAGGTCTCTATTTTATAATCACTTTTTTCAGGAAAGGCATAGTCGGCTATGGTTGCTTCACCATCATTTGCAAAAATTTCAATGATAGATTGGTCAATGAAGATTCGAAGTTTAATTTTTCCGTTGACTGGTTTGAGACTCACTTCCTCAATGCTGGCAAAATCTGGATTAAAACTTATGTTGCCAGATTTTGTCCGGTCGAGAAATAAGATCTGATCCTTTGCACGATATCCGATGATTGTTTCTTCTCCCTCACCTTTAAATAGTTTGATGCCTAACTCTTCTGATTGTTGAGTGTCAAGTTCTAATTCAATCTCGGCTGATCCGGCAGATGAAATGGAATCTGTGATCATCTCCCCTCTCAAATTTGTTACTTCTGCTATTGGGGTTTGAAAAAGCCTAACACCATTTTCAGTTTCTTTCAATGATAAACTTCTTGGCAGTGACATGGCGCTGCGCCACAGTGATGTTGGAATTTGATTTCCATACGTCCAGTTGTTTACCCAGCCGATCATGATGGTTCGGCCATCTTCTTTTGGAATGTTGTTGTAAACAATACCCGCATAAAAATCTTTTCCGTGATCAAGATAGAGTGCTGGTTGTTTCGGGTCATCAGATGTAAAGTCTGTTCCATCAAATTGCCCTACAAAATATTGCATGCCTACAAACTTTGGTCCTTGT
>JANOQK010000219.1:0-4555 GCA_031414855.1 Bacteroidia bacterium
ATTTTTTTATTCCTTCTACAATTTCAGGTGTCAATAGGTCTGTATTAATTCGGATAGTTGTCTCCATAACGTATTTATACAAAGTTAAATTTTTTAATTTAATGCACCATACACCCTTAAAACACAGTCGCAAAAAGTTGACGATTAATCTGAAAAATCGTAACTAGAAGTTCCAAAACAATCAATATGGATCGCAAACAAGCTTTAAAGAAAATGGCACTAGGAACAGCTACTGCATTGGCGCTGCCTCAACTCGCAAAAGGAATGGACATTCTATCTCCCGAGCTTAAAAATAACATCAACCATTCTGTGTGCCGATGGTGCTACAATGCAATACCCCTTGAGGATCTTGCAAAAGCTTCAAAGGTCATGGGGCTAAAATCAATAGAACTTTTAAAAGCTGAAGAATGGCCGGTGGTGATCAAAGAAGGACTTACCTGTGCGATGGGTAGTGCTGCATCCATGGGGCTTGACAAAGGATTTAACGACCCAACATTTCACGAACAATTACTTAAGGATTATAGCCTGACTATTCCAAAGGCCGTAGATGCCGGATTGAAAAACCTAATCTGCTTCAGCGGTAATACAAATGGATTGAGTTCAGAGAAAGGATTGGAGAATTGCGCGATTGGATTGGAGCCCGTTTTGAAGGTGGCCGCCAAATACAACATTACCATTACGATGGAACTGCTAAATAGCAAAGTCAATCATAAAGATTATCAATGCGATCATACAGAGTGGGGTGTAAAGCTTTGCGAAAAGTTAGGTTCTCCAAACTTTAACCTGCTTTATGATATCTATCACATGCAGATCATGGAAGGAGATGTCATTGCTACGATCAACAAATACTCAAAATACATTGGCCATTATCACACAGGTGGCGTTCCCGGCCGAAATGAAATTGACGAAACACAAGAGCTCTACTATCCTGCTATCATGCAGGCCATTTTAAATACAGGTTTCAAAGGATTTGTAGCGCAGGAATTCATTCCTAAGCGAGCAGATAAACTTGGTTCATTGAGGCAAGGCGTATGGACCTGTGATGTTTAGGTTATTGTTTTATTAACCTAACTCTTGCATCGTCCGCATGGATATCTACTTTAGAAGTGCCTGATGCAATCGTAAGTTGTGTTCGATTTTCAGATTCCTCAATAGTTTGAAATTTCCCTTCGGTTGTCACACGTGCATCATCATGACGGATATCAAATTTTCCTCCGCCATTGGTAACAGTAAGTGCTATCAAACCATCTTGTGCATTTATATAATAGTTTCCGTTGTCAGACAATGAGGTTTCAATTATTAAGTCTCCATCATCAATGTCTGCCAGAATAGAGGTGAACGAGCCATTTGTAATTTTAACATCTGCGTCATCGGCATCAATCTCCAAGGCTCCCTTGCCTTCATCCATCACAATATCGCCATCATCCATTTTAAACTTAAACTTGCTTCCTGAGCAGGCCTTCAACTCCAAATCCGCATCATCAAGATCCACAGAAATTGCACCATCAATATTGTTTATCCTATAATCTCCATCATCGCCCTTCACGACAAGGCTCGCACCTTCTGGAAGATTTATGCTGATCGAATATTTTTCATGATAATATCCAACAAGACCTGAAGATGAATACGATTTACTCTCATTAATATGAAGGTTGCCATTCAATTCTTCCACCTCTACATTAAATTCATCATGCCCACCAAAAACAATTCCTTTGGTTTCTACTTCGCGATCAATTTTTACTTTCGCTGTCTTACGATCTGAGCCACTGATAAACACTTTAGCATCTGAGCATTTCAAAGTCAGCGTTCCTGTGTTGCTGAATTTATATTCCTTGTCTAGATGAAAATCGCTGTTTTTGTCGCTTTGCGCAGATAAGGCAAATGAAAAACTGAAGAATAGCAAGGTAAAGATCGTTTTCATACTCGGGGATTTTGAAAGTTAGACGAGAGTCAACAGAGAAAGGTTGCACATCATAGTCTAAGTCCTTTCGAACGAAGAGAGAAATCTTACCTTATCACAGCTTATACTTTAATCGAGGGAGGATTTCTCGCAATGCCTTTTGCACCTTGTTCATAGTTTGCACGCTCGAAAAGACTAAAGGTTAAATTCTTGAAATCAACTCCACATAAAGCTCGGTAAGCTTTGATTCTGCTTTGCCTGCCGCTTCAATGATCTCAGTAATGTTAACGGGTTTCAAATGATCGGGGTCGCAATCATCAGTAAGAACAGAAATGGCGCAGCAGGGTAACCCCATATGATTTGCCACTAAGATCTCCGGCACGGTGCTCATTCCAACCGCATCAGCTCCAATTCGATTCAAAAATCTGTATTCAGCACGTGTTTCAAGATTGGGGCCCATCACAGCTGCGTAGACACCCACATTGAGTATTATTTTTTTCTCACTCGCTATTTTCAAAAGCAAAGCATTCAAAGTTTTTGAATACGGTTGACTCATATCCGGAAAGCGTGGACCTAGTTCATCAATATTTTCACCACGCAACGGATTATCAGGTTGTAGATTGATATGATCATCAAGCAGCATCAATTCTCCTTTCTTCCATTTCATATTCATGTTGCCGGCTGCATTGGATACGAGTAAATTTTTTACACCCAGCATTTTCATCACTCGCACAGGCAGTGTTATCTGCTGCATATTATATCCTTCGTAGTAGTGAAATCTTCCTTGCATGGCCAAAATCTTTTTGCCATGAATATCTCCATAGATCAATTTACCTTTATGAAATTCTACTGTAGATACAGGAAAGTAAGGAATATCGTGATAATCAATCTCAACAGCATTCTCAATTTGCTTCACAAAAAGATTTCCAAGTCCCGTACCCAGTATAATTCCAATTTCAGGATTTATAATTCCTTTTTCGACTAAGAAAGTGCTGGCTTCTGTGATTTTGTCAAGCATGACGTAACATTCAATTAAATCAAATATACCTTTCGTTCACCAATGAATTGTTATTGACTATCTGTAAAAATTGCATTCTATTTTTACCAATGGTTTAGCTTCTTCTTCCGTTGTTCACAAAGTCATAAAATCCTTTTCTGGAATGGTTATATTTGAATATCAACTGGCCTAACTATGAAAAAGTACATGTTTCTTATTGTTGCTGCATCACTTTGCACAACTGTATTCAGTCAATCCTTTAATGCGCGTCCGGGTGGCACACAAAAACCACCGTTGCACGGAAAAAACTGGATGGCCATTACAGGCAAGCCATTGGCCGCAACAGCAGGAGCCATGATTTTTAGCAAAGGTGGAAATGCAGTTGATGCCTCCTGCGCCATGCTGGCTGCAACATGCACGATGTGGGATGTATTAAGCTGGGGTGGTGAAACACAAGCACTCATCTATCATCCCAAAACAGGAAAAGTAATAGCTATTAATGGAATGGGCGTTGCACCAACTGGTGCAACTGCTGAGTTTTTCAAAAGTAAAGGCATGAAGTATCCCCCACAATACGGGCCGCTTGCCGCCACCACACCGGGCACACCTGGTGCACTATGTACCATGCTGGCCGAATACGGCACGATGAGTTTAAAGGATATTTTAACACCCATCATTCAAATGGCAGAAGGCTATGCTATAGATGCGCAAACAGCCAATGCCATGGAAAGAGGCAAGGATCTCATTAAGACATGGCCTTACTCAAAGAGTGTTTTTCTTCCTCACTTAGGTGAGAAAAGAGAAGCTCCAGAGGGCGGTGAAATTTTCAAGCAACTTGATCTTGCTGAGACTTTGAAAAAAATGGTGGAGGCAGAACAGCAAGCATTAAAAAAAGGTAAGAACCGGAAAGAAGCTATCTATGCTGCCTATGATCGTTTTTACAAAGGAGATATTGCAAAAGAATTTGTGAGAGGTGCACAAGAACAAGGCGGACTGATTACAATGGAAGACCTCTCGAATTGGAAAGTAAAAATTGAAGAACCTCTCTCTGTTAACTATAAAGGAATCGAAGTATACAAAATGCAACAGTGGACGCAAGGTCCAGTCATGTTGCAAGCGTTGAACATTCTTGAGAATTTTGACTTGAAGGGAATGGGATATAATTCAGCCAAATACATTCATACCATTTATCAGGCAATGAACATGTCGTTTGCAGATCGTGATTTTTACTATGGCGATCCTGCCTTTGCTCCTGAAGAGCCAATGAAAGGATTGTTGTCAAAAGAGTACGCTAAAGAGAGAGCGAAAACTATGAACCTCGAGAAGAACGATCCGAAAGTAATGCCAGGCGATCCTTATCCTTTTGAAGGAAAGAAAAATCCATATCTCGATTTACTTTCAGAATGGAATGTGGTATCGCTGGATAAATTTTCTCAAGCCCGCCCTGATGAATCTTATTTAAATGGATTTTTGGGAGGAACAACTTCAGTAGAGGCAGCGGATAAAGAAGGCTGGGTCGTTTCAATTACACCTAGTGGCGGTTGGCTTCCCGCTTGCATTGCCGGCAAAACAGGTGTTGGCATGAGCCAACGCATGCAAAGTTTTGTGTTGGATAAAAAACTTGATCCTTTTAATGTGGTTGAGCCGGGCAAACGACC
>JANOQK010000220.1:0-2817 GCA_031414855.1 Bacteroidia bacterium
TTATAAAAATTTTTCCCGGATCGGTATTAGGGCCAGGATTTGTCTCTTCAATTATGCCAGTAGTTCCGGGCTTGCAATTGATGCCAACCGGTGGTGTTGAACCAACCGAGTCGAATCTATCGGCTTGGTTTAAAGCCGGAGTAGTCTGTGTTGGTATGGGCTCGCAATTGATTTCAAAAGAGATAATAGAAACGAAAAATTGGGCAAAGCTTCAGCAAGGAGTAAAAGATGCTTTGGCGATTATCAAAAAAATTAGAGGTTAATTGCCCTGCCTTTAAGTCTTGGTAATTTTCTGAGAAACTATTTATTAACTGACCTTAATCAAAACATGAAACGTCTTTGCGAGCACCAGCGAGGCTTTGTGTAATGGGGCGAAGCCCGTCCGACCGGACCATCCGGGCGGGCAATCTCCCTATTTTGGGATTGCTTCGTTCCTCCCGCACTCCATCGCAGGCACTCGCTATGACGTCAAATTGATAGTTTAGCGTAACATCACTTATCAATCTAATGAGATTTAGTAAGCAGCAAATTATTGAGGGGATGAAAGGAGCGGGCATCGTTCCTCTATTTACCCACGATAATCCGGATGATGCACAACAAGTATTAGAAGCTGCTTATCGTGGTGGTATCCGTGTATTTGAGTTTACTAACCGGAGGAGTAATTCTTTTGAAGTATTCACTCACTTGCTAAGCATTGCAAAAAAATATCCTGACTTGATGTTAGGCATTGGCACCATCATGGATGGTACTACCACCCAAAAGTTCCTTGATGCGGGTGCGGATTTTATAATCTCACCCATTATGAAGCTGGAGATGGCAAAGGCATGTCACGAATACGATGCTCCGTGGATCCCAGGCTGTGCTACATTGACCGAGATAGTAACTGCGAAAGACAATGGCGCGGATATCATTAAATTATTTCCAGCTTCAATTTTAGGTCCGGGCTTTGTTTCATCGATCATGCCTGTTGTACCTGGTTTGCAATTGATGATCACAGGAGGAGTGGAACCTACAGAGAAAAGTCTGTCATCCTGGTTTAAAGCAGGAGCAGCTTGTGTAGGAATGGGATCACAATTATTTACTAAAGAGATATTAGCGCAAAAGAACTGGCCCTTGCTTCAGCAGAAAGTTGCCGAGTGTTTACGTATTGTCAAAGAACTCAGAAAATAAGTTGTAGATTCAGTTTATCCTCTAACCAACCGCATGTGGAAAATTTAAAATCAGTAAATCAAGCCATCGGAAAATACAGATGGACCATTTGTGCATTGGTGTTCTTTGCCACCACAATCAATTACCTCGACAGGGCAGTTATTAGTTTATTAAAATCAGATCTATCAAAAGAATTCATGTGGAATGATGGTGATTATGCCAACATTGAAATAGCCTTTAAACTTTGCTATGCTTTCGGAATGCTGGTCGCAGGGCGATTGATTGATTGGCTGGGCACAAAAATGGGTTATTTCTATGCAACCCTGACATGGAGTTTAGCAGCTATTGGTCATGCTTTTGTAACTAGCACATTCGGATTTATTGTGGCTCGTTCATTTCTTGGGTTGACAGAATCGGGGAATTTTCCATCAGCTATTAAAACCGTAGCCGAGTGGTTTCCAAAGAAGGAACGCGCATTAGCTACAGGCATTTTTAATTCTGGTACGAACATCGGTGCTATCATCGCTCCATTGTCAGTGCCATTTATTGTTGTGGCATGGGGATGGAAGTGGGCATTCATCATCACCAGTTCATTTGGTTTCATCTGGCTCATTTTATGGTTGGTCATGTATGAAATTCCAGCTCGTCATAAAAAAGTATCTGCGTCTGAGTTGGAGTATATCAACAGTGATGTTGACGAACCAATCGCAAAAACAGATGGCACTGAACCGAAAGTTTCCTGGTTCAAGCTATTAGCCTTTAAACAAACCTGGGCGTTTGTTATTGGTAAATTTCTCACAGACCCGATCTGGTGGTTCTACCTTTTCTGGTTGCCTGATTTCTTAGAGAGCCAGTATGGATTAAAGGGAACAGCAGTAGCGCTTCCTGTTGCTGCTGTCTATATGATATCAACATTTGGTAGTGTTGGAGGTGGGTGGTTGCCCATGGTATTTATTAAGAATGGCTGGCCTGTGTTTAAAGCACGTAAAACTTCTATGTTGATTTATGCATTCTGTGTGATTCCTATTGTTTTTGCTCAAATCATGGGATCGATAAGTATGTGGTATGCGGTGATTGTAATTGGAATTGCCACCTCCGCTCATCAGGCGTGGAGTGCAAATATTTTCACAACCGTGTCCGATATGTTTCCAAAGAAAGCAGTGGGGTCGGTAGTAGGTATTGGTGGAATGTTTGGCGGACTTGGTGGAATTTTTCTATCTCTGTTCGTTCAGAAAAATATGTTCGTTTATTACCGATCTATAGGACAAATAGAGACAGCCTACTACATCATGTTTATTATTTGTGGATCGGCTTATCTGATCGCCTGGTCCATCATGCATTTTCTGGTGCCTAAGATGGAGAGGGTGAATGTGTAATTTAACTCCATGACACATTCAAAATGGGGTTGAACAAAAAGTCAAATTAAGGTAGCAATGTCATGCCGGACTTGTTCCGGCATCCCGTTCAGTGCGCTGATTCCGGGGATCACGGCACAAGGCCGTGATGACAGAATGACTTTTTGGTCAACCCCCTCTACCATTACCTTCCTTTACAAACTCCAGCCCGTTCTATATTCTCTCTTCACAAATTGATTAGCTTCATCAAAGTTGGTGATCTTCATGTTCTTGGCATCCCAGAGAAGTTTTTTGCGGCCTGGGTATCTTGCGC
>JANOQK010000221.1:0-5826 GCA_031414855.1 Bacteroidia bacterium
TTTCTGATGTTTGGCTTCTCCTTTGGTAGTTTATATGATTTAATCACTATCGCCATTCCTGGTTCTATGGGGGTGGATATTGAATTAGGCCTTCCCAATTATGCAGAATGCCTGACCTATAGCTTTTGTGTTTTGGGAGGAATTGATTCCGGTCTTCAACCGACACGCCTCATCCGCAATATCAGTGTAATTGAGGCGGTCTGGGGCAGCTTGTATGGAATGCTTATTATTGGAAAACTGCTTGGCTTGCCACGCACAGAAGAAGGAAAATTGAACTAACTTGACGCATTAATTAAACCAAACTATGAACAACCGCAGACTACCAATTATTATAGTGGGCATCATTGCCTTTATCGTGCTTATGGCACTCTCTTCAAGCCTGTTTTATACTATTTCAGCTACTGAAAGAGCCATCATCTTTTATCCATTCGGCAGCGGCCTTGACAAGGATCAAGTAGTTGAGCCGGGTTTTCACATGAAGGCGCCATGGAACGATGTCTATGTATACACCGTCAACGAAGTTTCCTCAGATGAAAATATGGATGTGCTTGACAAAAATGGTTTATCTATTCACGTAGATATCACGGTTCGTTTTTTTCCTATCCCGGGTAAAATTGGATATATCCACGAAAAGTTCACCAAGAACTATGTCAATGTTTTGATCATTCCGGAAGTAAGGTCAACTGTGCGCCAGGTAATGGGTCGCTATACGGCTGAAGAAATCTACTCTACCAAAAGGGCGGAAGTGGAGAATGGAATCACGACAGAGACCGAAAAAATTCTTCATGAGAGCAACGTGACTGCAACGGCTGTTTTAATACGTTCAATCAACTTACCTGAACAGATTAAGGCCGCTATTGAAAACAAACTTCAGCAGCAGCAAGAGTCTCTGGCCTACCAATATCGATTGGACAAAGAAAAAAGCGAAGCAGAACGTAAGCGAATCGCAGCCGAAGGTGAGAGCCGAGCCAATAACATCATCAACAATAGTTTAAGTGACAAATTGTTGAAAATGAGAGGCATAGAAGCTACTTTAGAGTTGGCAAAATCTCCCAATAGCAAAGTGGTGATTATCGGATCAGGAAAAGATGGACTACCCATGATTTTGGGTAATAACTAATCGTAAAACCGCCTGAATAATTATTCCCTGACCATTTTTATCTACCAACTGTTACACTTATTTTAGAGGCAAAGTATCTTTTAAAGTTATGTCTAAGACTGCAGAACTGATCATTGACGGAAAGTCATACAAACTCCCGATCGTTGAAGGAACAGAAGGAGAAAGAGCAATTGATATTGCCAATTTGCTGGAAGAAGCCGGAGTTACTACGCTTGACTTTGGGTATAAAAATACGGGTGCAACAAAAAGCGCTATTACCTTCCTTGATGGTGATAAAGGGATACTACGATATCGTGGTTACGGTATTGAAGAGCTTGCAGCTAAGTCAACTTTCCTGGAAGTGTCTTATCTGCTGATCTTTGGTGAGCTTCCATCCAAGGAGCAATTAGATAAGTTCTCAGATGATATCAAGACCCATACCTTAGTTCACGAAGATGTAAAGAAAATATTGGATGGATTTCCATCTACCGCCCATCCTATGGGTGTGCTGGCATCATTATTCTGTTCGCAAACGGCATTTTATCCGGAATCCCTCGATCCTAATCGCTCGGCCGAAGGGGTTTATTTAAGTATTGTACGCTCCCTCGCAAAGATGCCAACCTTTGCGGCATGGGCTTATAAAAATGCAGTTGGACACCCAGTCAATTACCCGGATAACAAGCTTGCATATCCATCACGTTTTCTGAAGATGTTGTTTTCCAACCCGGCCGAACAATATGAAGTTGATCCTGTAATCGCTGATGCTCTTGATAAATTGTTAATACTTCATGCCGATCACGAGCAAAACTGCTCAACTTCTACGGTTAGAATTGTTGGATCTTCAAAGGCCAGTATCTACTCATCCGTTTCTGCCGGTATCAACGCACTATGGGGCCCTCTTCATGGAGGCGCTAACCAAGAGGTGATCGTAATGTTGGAGAACATTAAAAAGGATGGTGGCGATACAGAAAAATGGATCAACAAAGCTAAGGACAAAAACAGTGGCTTCCGCCTGATGGGCTTTGGTCACCGAGTTTACAAAAATTTTGATCCACGAGCTAAGATCATCAAGAAAGCAGCCGATGACATTTTAACGAAACTAGGTGTAAACGATCCTGTTCTTGAAATTGCTTTGAAACTGGAAGAAGTAGCATTACGTGATCCTTATTTTATTGAGCGCAAGCTGTATCCCAACGTTGACTTTTATTCCGGTATCATCTATCGTGCCCTTGGCATTCCAGTGGATATGTTTACCGTTATGTTTGCCATCGGGCGCCTGCCAGGATGGATTGCGCAATGGAAAGAAATGCGTGAGAACAAAGAACCTATCGGCAGGCCTCGTCAATTATATGTAGGACAAACACAACGACCATACGTAGAATTGAAAAAGAGACCGTAGTCGCAAACTTCAAAACTTTCTATATTTAAGGCTGGAATCTAAACCAGCCTTTTTTTATGAGTTTACAAGACGATTTTAATGCCGCTGTTGCCAAATCAAAAGAACTTACAAAGCGTCCTTCCAATGAAGAACTGCTTACACTTTACGCGTTGTTCAAGCAAGCAACGGAAGGCGATGTAAGTGGAGAACGACCAGGTGGTTTTGACTTCAAGGCAATTGCCAAGTTCGATGCATGGGCTGAAAAGAAAGGCATTTCAAAAGATCAGGCTTCGCAGGATTACATCAAACTTGTTGAAACCCTTCACCAACAAAATGCTTAATACCGGAAATAGTTAATAGAAAAACGTTAATAGAAAATAGTTAATCGTTAGCCGAATCACCTATTAACTGATAACTATTAACGATTCAACGCCCCACAGATTGCTATTCTACCAACCCGATATTGAACTCGGTGCTCTCCATCTTTCGGAAGAAGAGTCAAGACATGTCGTTAAAGTTCTTCGTTCTGAAAATGGTGATGAATTGGAGTTGACCAATGGCAAGGGGAGTTTTTTTAAGGTAAGAATTACCAAAGCAGATCCACATAAATGTCTTTTTGAAATCGTTGATCGAAAAGAAATTCCAAAAAGAAGTCATTCTATTCACATTGCCATCGCTCCTACTAAGAACGCTGACCGCATCGAATGGTTTGTGGAGAAATCTGTTGAGCTGGGAATTGATAAAATTAGTTTCATGCTGTGCGAAAATTCAGAACGTAAGTCCATTAACCTGGAACGGATTGAAAAAATTGCTATTAGTGCCATGAAGCAATCTGGGCAATGTTGGCTGCCTGCGCTCGCCACTCTGAAACCATTAAAAGAGGTTTTACTAACCGAGGCATCCCAGAAATTTATTGCCTATGTAGATCAATCAAATCCTCATCATCTGAAATCATTAGCTGAAATCAACCAGAATTATATAGTGTTAATTGGTCCTGAGGGTGATTTTAGGAAAGAGGAATTACTATCCTCTGAGCAGGCTGGTTTTTTAAAAGTAAGTTTAGGTTCGAATCGACTGCGGACAGAAACAGCAGGGGTTGCGGCTTGCCATATCCTAAACCTGATCAATCCGTAAGTTACAGTTATGGCAATTTTAGATTTTAGAATTGCGATTTTAGATTTTGATTAATCTAAAAATCTAAAAATCTAAAATCATAACTCATAAATCTCAAATCAGACTATCTTTACTATCCTAACAGTTAAGCAATGACAACATCCGAAGCCAGAAAAGCGATACAAACACTTTCGGATAAAATTAATTACCATAATGATCTCTACTATCAGAAAAGCACAACTGAAATATCCGATTTAGAATTTGATCAGCTCCTGGAAAGCTTGATTAAACTGGAAGAACAATTTCCAGAACTCAAACTTCCCGACTCTCCTTCACAGCGTGTAGGTGGTACTATCTCCCAAGAGTTTACGTCAGTTGTTCACCGGTATCCAATGCTTTCCCTTGGCAACACCTATTCACAACAAGAGTTGGAAGATTTTGATGGTCGCGTGGCTAAAGGCCTGGAAGGTGAAACGTATGAGTATTTCTGCGAACTAAAGTTTGACGGCACCTCCATCAGTCTGACTTATGAAAATGGATTGCTTGTGCGTGCAGTAACCAGAGGAGATGGAGTGAGAGGTGATGATGTTACGACCAATGTTAAGACAATCAAGACTCTGCCTTTACGGATCAAATCAAAAAACGCACCGAAAGAATTTGAAGTGCGTGGCGAGATATTTCTTCCAAAGAATATTTTTAAGCAACTAAATAAAGATCGGGAAGATATTGGAGAGGAGACATACGCCAATGCGCGCAACACGGGTTCTGGCACATTGAAAATGTTGGATTCATCCGAAGTTGCCAAACGAAAATTAGATTGTTATTTGTACTATTTATTGGGTGAAAATCTGGACGCCAAAACTCATTCAGAGGCAATTACAAAATTAGAATCATGGGGCTTTCAGGTCTCCCCCACGTACAAGAAATGTAAGAACATAGGTGAGGTCTTAGATTACATTGGTAGTTGGGAAAAGAAGCGAGCAGATTTACCACTTGAAACGGATGGCGTTGTCATAAAAGTAAATAGCCTGGATCAACAGGAAAGACTTGGCTTTACCGCCAAGAGTCCACGATGGGCCATTGCCTATAAGTATAAATCAGAAAGTATCAGCACCAGATTAAATGGAATAACTTATCAAGTAGGCCGAACAGGAGCCATCACGCCCGTTGCAGAATTAGAACCTGTTCTCTTAGCAGGAACAACTGTTAAACGTGCATCACTTCACAATGCCAATGAAATAGCTAGACTTGATCTTCGGATAGGTGATTATGTTTTCGTTGAAAAAGGCGGAGAAATCATTCCTAAAGTTACTTCCGTTGACTTGCCCAAACGAAAGTCTGGTGCAAAACCAGTCAACTACGTTTCTGAATGCCCAGAATGTGGAACAGAACTTATACGAGTGGAAGGAGAAGCCAATCATTATTGTCCCAATGAGAAAGGGTGCCCTCCTCAAATCAAAGGAAGAATTGAGCATTTCATTCAGCGAAAAGCCATGAATATTGATTCGATGGGTGAAAAAACAATTGGGCAGCTTTACCAGTTGGGCTTAGTAAAAAGCCCAGCCGACTTGTTTGACTTAAAAAAAGAAGACCTACTTAAGTTGGAAGGGTTCAAAGATCTTTCGGTCAAAAATCTTTTGAGTGGTATTGAAACCTCAAAATTAACTCCATTTGAATCAGTTCTCTTTGCTATTGGAATACGATACGTTGGAAAGACAGTGGCGGAAAAACTTGCCCGTTACTTCAAAAGCATTGATAGCATCGCGAAAGCGACCTATGAAGAACTTCTTAATGCCCCTGAAGTGGGGGAAAAAATAGCCCAAAGTGTTGTCGCTTTCTTTTCAAAACCAGAAAACAGAATAGAGATTGATCGATTAAGGAAGGCTGGTCTTCAACTGATATCTGATGAAAAAGAGCCAGAGAAGATTAGTTCTATTCTTGAGAATAAATCATTTGTCATTTCAGGAACCTTTCAAAAATACGAACGCGATCAGCTTAAGGACATCATTCTGGCAAATGGAGGCCGTGTATTATCAGCCGTATCAGGAAAACTGAATTATTTAGTAGCTGGTGAAAATATGGGGCCATCTAAATTAGAGAAGGCGGAGAAGTTGGGTGTGAAAATAATTTCAGAAACAGAATTTAACAATATGCTTAAAGGTTAGTATCAGCAAAATCCATTGGCATTACCTATCCGTTGTCTGTGTCCACACGACTATCAGGCTTAAACCAGAAT
>JANOQK010000222.1:0-13076 GCA_031414855.1 Bacteroidia bacterium
ACGGCTAGGGGCTCGTAGCTCATTTCTTACTAGCATTAAACAACTTTTCCTTCTCATCCTTGGTAAGACTTTCATAACCGCGATCCGAAATCTTGTCGAGGATGACGTCAATTTCTTCCTGAGAAGCCTTCGAAAAATTGACTGCCTGTTTTTTAGGCTCGGTTTTGCGATACGTAACTTTCACTGTTGGGCGTGAAGAGAATAATCCTTTGAACCAATCAAGGGTACTCGTAATCCAGCCGCCCCAATTCACACCTATTTGCAATTGTTTGATGTACACAAATCCCATCAAGGCTCCACCCAGGTGAGCTATGTTCCCTCCGGCATTTCCGCCCACCGATCCCAAAAATGAGAGGACGATATAAAAGGCCGCTATATATTTGATTTTTACCGGCCCAAGAAACAACAAAAAGAAAGTGTAGTTGGGTAACAAGGTAGCTGCTGCTACCATCACGGCATAGACCGCACCTGAAGCGCCAACCATTCCATCAAAAGTGGAGCGCTCCTTGAAAAAAGGAATGGTGTTGAACACTAACAGATAAATAGTACCCGCTGCCAATGCGCCAAGTAAATAAAGCGCGATTAGTTTATCGCTGCCTAAATATTCAATAAACAACTTTCCAAAACAATACAACGCCAGCATGTTGAAGAGAATATGAAAAATATCGGTAAGGCTGTGTGCAAAGGCATAGGTGAAGATCGTCCATGGCCGGATAATAAATTGTACAAACTGTGGCGGAATAGAGAACTGATCGTGAAGAATGTCAAAGAATGGCTTGAACCCAGAAACTGTTGACACGACATACAAAAAAGCCAATGCCAGAAACACCACCACATTGATGATGATCAACTGCACGTGTGCATTGTTCGGTTTTTGAAAAGCGTTTCTAAATTCTTCGAACATAGTCGCAATTTACTGCTGATGAAATATTAATAAAAAGAGCTGCTAGCAGCTATGAGCTTCTGAAACCTCTTATAACTCAAAGCTCGGGCTTGCAGCTCGTAGCTCATTTATTCCTCAAAGCTACTCAATAACCCCGGTCTCTTCCCTGGCTTCTCCAGACACTAATGATAATAAACCCAACAAAAGCCCCGCCAAAGTGTGCCAAATGTGCTACCGACCCGCTTCGATCCATTAAGAACGTTAAGAGCCCAACAACGAACACCATATATTTTGCCTTGATGGGAATAAAAAACAAGGAAATCTGCATCTCAGGAAACGTCATCCCAAATGCCATCAAAATTCCATAAATGGCGCCCGAAGCCCCTAGCATGCTACCGGCAGCTCCTGGAAATATGAAGAAATTTACCAATGCATAGATCGCACCTGCGCCTATTCCGGTTGCCAGATAAAACAAAAGAAATTTCTTATCCCCCCAATAGCTTTCCAAAATAGGTGCCAATGAAGCAAATGCCATCATATTAAAGAGGATGTGAAAAAAACTTCCATGGGCAAACATGTAGGTAAAAAACTGATAGGGTTTAAAGTATCCCGAATTAAAATCGTACAAAGCCAAAAGAAAGGTTGTATTTGGCATTATACTTTGAATAATGAAGACCACAATGTTAATAATAAGCAGTGTGCGAACGAGTGGGGTTAGGTTATTTAACATTAGTCTTTATTAACGTGTAAAGTAAGTTTCAATCTTAGACGAGTCAAAAATAAAAAAGGTTGGCTTCCCTTCAGGAGAGAAGTTTGGATTATTGCATGCAAAGAGTCCTTGTATCACTGAATCCATCTCCTCTTTCACTAATTTTTGTCCGGTTTTAATAGCAGTCCGTTTCGCTAACGATTGAGCTAGATTTTCGCGTAGTGGTATTGAAAGCTCTGATTGATTTCTTTTGAACTGTTCCACCAGTCCTTCAAAAAGCGTCTTTTCGTTACCGGATGCTTCGGTTGGTATCCCTGAAACCTGCAACGTATTTTTTCCAAAGACCTCGAACCGAAAGCCCAATGTTTTTATTTCCTGTTCCATTTCCATCACCAAGGCAAAGTCAGATGCGTTAAAACTTATGGCTTGTGGAAACAAACTCTGCTGACTACTTCCTGGCTTTCCTTTCAATTGCAGGATATATTTTTCGAACAACACTCGCTCATGAGCTGATTGCTGGTCTATGATCATCAACCCGTTTTTTACTTCGCGCACAATATATTTTTGATGCAATTGAAAGGCAGGCTTTACCTCCGTTACCGGGATTTGCTCGTCCGTGTTCATCGAACTTTCAAAGCGCATCAACACTTTAGGTTCTGGTGAGGGAGTCGAAAATAACCGAGAATTAGTTTCTTCACCCTCAAACAATTTTTCCCAGTTGCTCAGATTCGATCGCTGCAGCGAATTACCAAACTGTTCATCAAAGTATTGTTCCTTGGTAAGCGGCTGTGACGAATTGAGTTTATTAACCATGTTCACATCTCCAATAAAATCCAAAGCAGGAGAAAGGTTGTGAGCACCCAATGCTTGCTTCACGGCAGACCGCACAACCGCATATACTGCTCGTTCGTCATCAAATTTAATTTCGGTTTTAGTAGGATGCACATTGACGTCAATATGCTTCGGATCAATTTCTATAAACAATACGTAGAACGGAAAACTATTATCCGGCAATAATCCTTCAAATGCACTAGACACAGCATGGCCTAAGTAGTTATTCCGAATAAATCGTTGGTTGACAAAAATAAACTGTTCACCTCTGGTTTTTCGGGCCGCTTCGGGCCGGCCAATGTAGCCCGTTACTTTAACGAGAGAGGTCTCTTCCTGACAGGCAGCTAGTTGTTCCTGATAGGATTTCCCGAATAAAGCAATAATGCGCTGACTAAGTTTTCCGGGAAGGAGATCGAAAACGATTTCATCGCCTTGAACAAACATGAAGGCAACCTGAGGATGTGCTAATGCCAGGTGTTGAAACTCATCAATGATATGTCGTAACTCAACCGGGTTTGATTTTAAAAAATTTCTGCGGGCGGGAATGTTATAAAATAAATTTTTAACACTGATGCTCGTTCCCTTTTCGCAGGCAACTGCTTCTTGTTTTTTAACCTCAGATCCTTCTACTACTAATAAGGTTCCCAGCTCATGAGAACCTAATCTTGTTTTCATTTCCAATTGAGACACCGCTGCGATAGATGCTAGCGCTTCGCCACGAAAGCCCATCGTGCGGATGGTGAACAAGTCTTCTGCTTTTCTGATCTTAGAAGTAGCGTGGCGCTCCAAACTCATGCGGGCATCGGTCTCACTCATGCCCATGCCATTGTCGATCACCTGCATAAGAATTTTTCCGGCTTCTTTTACGATCAACTTAACAGAAGTTGCACCGGCATCAATCGCATTTTCCATCAGTTCTTTTACAGCCGAAGCGGGACGTTGCACTACTTCACCAGCAGCTATCTGGTTAGCAATAGAATCTGGAAGAAGCTGGATAATATCTGGCATCAAGAAGTGGCGCTGGCTTATTTTTTAAACTTCAGATAGAAATACACAGGGATAAGAATGAAGAGACCATAAAGAGCCACTTTCCCCCAGGTGATAAAGGCCATTAGAAACAATACCAAACAAATTAAAATCAAAGATCGAAGAACAGCTGCATTTGGTTCGGATGATGCTTTTGACCGTTTGCGAGCAGAATGAAAAGAACCGGCTATGCGCGAGCGATGACGTAAAAGATCTTCTTTCTGACCGCGCTCCTTTTCTAACTCAGTCTTAATTCGACTCTCACGTTCTTCCATTTCTTCCTTTTTCGGATCGTAGAAACGCGGGTTGTAGCTGAACTTCTGATGAGAAGGTGCTTTGGTGAACAATGAAACGAACTTCATACTCGTCCTAAATTTTATATTAAAGGTATGGCCAAACTGATCCGATTTATTATTTCACACAAAGTCAGCTAAGAACGCTAAGAATAAATAACCTTTGCGGCTTAGCGTCTTCTCGTGAAAGATTACCGATCACTACCTAACTTCATGTCGCACAAAAATGCCGTTATTCGCGTGCAAATACAAAGACCAAACGACCGGATGTTGAAAAAAGTTTTAGTTTGTTTTTATCTCTCTACCCTTGTTTTTTCAATTCAGGCTCAAGACCACAAAACACAGTGGGTCGACAGCGTTTTCCAAACGATGAATTCGAAAGAAAAAATTGGCCAACTATTCATGCTGCCAATTTCTACCTATGCCCCGTTACAAGAAATTGAAGTTCTGATTGATCAGATCAAGAGCTATAAAATTGGTGGGCTAATGATTACCAGCGGTGGGCCTAAGAGTTACGCACAGTTTATTAATAAACTTCAGGCAGCATCCAAAATTCCTTTAATGACAGGTTTAAATGCAGAGTGGGGAGTTGGGCAAACTCTGGATAGCGTAATGAGCTTTCAAAAGCCCCTGGTGCTTGGATCCATCCAAAACGATAGCTTGATCTATTCCTTGGGTATAGAAATTGGAAAAGAAATGAAGGCATTAGGTCTGCACATAAATTTTGCACCCCAAGCTGATATTACTGTCGATAAGGAGAATCCCCTGTTGTATTTCGGTGACAATAAAAAAAGAGTGGCTGAACAGGCTCTGCTTTTTATGAAAGGTCTTCAACGCGAAAATATTTTAGTTTGCGCGAAGCATCTCGCCTATCAAAAAAATGAAACGGATCTAACATCTGACACCACCACGTATTTCGAAATAAATCGCTTGGATACCCTTGAGTTTTATCCGTATCAAAAACTAATTGAAGGAGGCATTGATGGTATGCTTACGTCTCAACTACACTTTTCTATCCCTGGAAAGAAGCAAGCGATGCCCGCGTCTATGTCCCAAATTTTCATTAGCGATATCTTGAAAAAGAAAATAGGTTTCAAAGGACTTACTTTCACGGATCTTCCATACTTGCAAATACTCTCTGGTAAAACTCGTCCTGGAGAAACGGAAGAATTAGCTTTTATAGTTGGTAATGATGTATTGATTGCCCCTCAAGATCTTAAGGAATCTGTAAAAAAAATAAGCAAAGCCATAAAGAGAAACAAATCATTACTGCAGCAGCTCAATACAAGCATTAAAAATATTCTGTCTGCAAAATACGATGCGGGATTAAGCAAAATAAAACAAATAAATACCGACAATTTATTGACAAGACTAAACTCACCGGAGGCGTTATTGCTCAAACATCGTTTAGCGGAGGCAGGTGTTACTGTTGTTCGGAATTCTTCTTCAATACTTCCTGTCAAAATACTTGACAACAAGCGCTTTGTATCAATCAGCATTGGCAAAGAAGAGCAAAATGAATTTAATCACTACTTGTCAAAATATGTGCCTTTCCAAAACATAACCATTCGTTCGATAAGTGACACAACAGGGATTGAAGCAAAACTAAGAAGTTCGGATATTTTAGTAGTTAGCCTTTATCCGTTAGCGCACAGCTTCCAGGACGAAGTTATTCCCCTTATAAAAAAATGGGCTTCGCAAAAAGAGGTGATTCTTTGTCTTTTCACAGACCCATTCCACTTAAAAGGATTTGAAAATCTGGCCACTTTGATTGAGGCTTACACGGATGAAGACCTAATGCCGCAAAAAACAGCTCAGGTAATTTTTGGTGGTTTACCTGCAGACGGAACACTTCCCTTGGCCATTCCAGAATCTTTTCATGCTGGTGAGACCACAGCTGTGCATGCTCTTAACAGACTTTCTTACAGTACCCCTGAATCCGTTGGAATGGATAGCAAGACATTGGAGCAAATAAAAAACATCGTCAAAGAAGCAATTGATATGGGTGCTACCCCTGGCGCTCAGGTATTAGTAGCCAAAGATGGGAAGGTGGTGTTTCAACAATCATTTGGTTGGCTTAACTATGAAAATAAAGCTCCGGTAAACGATGAAACGATTTATGATCTGGCATCCCTCACAAAGGTATCAGCCACCTTGCAATCTACTATGTTCATGCAAGAGAAGGGCTTGATTGATCTTAACAAGAAAGTGTCGGTCTACCTGCCTGAGCTAAAGGACACGAATAAAAAAGATATAACTCTTATCGACTTGCTTACGCATCAATCCGGTTTGTTTCCGTTCATGCCACTCTGGCCGCTTACCGTGAAAGACAGTGTATACCTTCCTGAATATTACAGCCGTGAAAGAAACGATAATTATCCGCTACAGGTAGCCCCAAATCTTTTTGCCTCCAACATCATACGCGATTCTGTCTGGACATGGATTAAAAATTCAAAAATGCTAGAAAAGCCTGCGCGCACACCGTTCGATTATCGCTACAGCGATCTTGGATTTATGATGCTGAAACAGCTTGCCGAAAATAAGCTGAACCAGCCTCTGGATGATTTTCTTCACCAGAATCTATATGAACCACTAGGAGCACACACAACAGGGTTCAATCCGTTGGATAGATTTTCTACTGAAAATATTGCGCCAACGGAAGAAGATAAAATTTATCGTAAGTCAACTGTAGTTGGTACGGTGCACGATGAGCGCGCTGCGATGATGGGTGGCGTGTCGGGTCATGCCGGATTATTTAGTACCGCTAATGACCTGGCCAAACTTGGGCAAATGCTGGCGAATGAAGGTCAATACGGTGGCCATGTTTATTTTAAACCTGAGACGATCCGCTTATTTACTTCAAAACAATTTGAAAAAAGTAGAAGAGGTTTAGGTTGGGATAAACCAGTTCAAAGTGACTGGAATAGTCCAACATCCTCATTTGCCTCATCTCGCACATTTGGCCATACTGGCTTTACTGGAACTTGTATGTGGATTGATCCCGAATTTAATCTGGTCTATATCTTCTTATCAAATCGAGTTTATCCGGACCGCAACAATAAACTATTAAATGCCAATATTCGTCCACGCATACAGGAGGTGATTTATAAGTCGATTTTTGAATACTCCGCTCATCACAATTAAAAGAATCAGACGAAACTAAACGGAACCAAACCCGGTTTATACCTTTAACGCGAATTTTGAATTATGAAAATAGGAATAGTTTGTTATCCAACTTTTGGTGGTAGCGGTGTGGTAGCCACTGAATTGGGCAAAGCACTGGCACAGGAAGGTCATCAAGTTCACTTTATTACCTATTCACAACCAAGCCGGTTGGATTTTTTGAACGAAAACCTTTTTTACCACGAAGTGGAGTTCCGCTCCTATCCGTTGTTTGAATACCCGCCCTACGAACTTGCCCTCGCCAGTAAAATGGTGAGTGTTGTTAAGAATGAAAAGCTGGATCTGTTGCATGTTCATTATGCCATACCCCATGCATCGGCCGCCTACATGGCCAAACAAATTTTAAGAACCCATGGAATTTATATACCTGTCGTAACCACCCTTCATGGCACCGACATCACTCTAGTGGGAAAAGATCCTTCTTATGAACCTGTTGTAACATTTAGTATCAATGAGTCAGATGGTGTAACAGCAGTATCAGAAGATTTAAGAAAAGAAACGTATCATTCCTTTAAAATAACGAATGAGATTGAAGTGATCCCCAACTTCATTGATCTGGAAAAATTCAAGAAGCAGAAGAAAGACCATTTCAAAAAAGCGATTTGCCCCAACAACGAAGCGTTGGTGGTACACACGTCTAACTTTCGCAAAGTGAAGCGCATCCCTGATGTAATGACTGTTTTTTATAATATTCAAAAAGAAATACCTGCCAAACTACTCATGATTGGCGATGGCCCTGAACGAACACACGCAGAAACGATGGCAAGAGAACTTGACATTTCTGACAACGTTCGTTTTCTCGGAAAGCTTGAAGCCGTAGAAGAAGTGTTATCCGTTGCGGATTTGTTTCTGATGCCTTCTGAAAAGGAAAGTTTTGGCTTGGCTGCTTTAGAGGCAATGGCCTGCGAAGTGCCCGTAATTTCTTCTAATACAGGAGGCATTCCTGAATTAAACGTTCAGGGAGTAACAGGCTTTATGAGTAACATTGGCGATATAGAAGACATGACCCGAAAAGCCTTGTTTGTGCTTGACAAAAACAACTTGCCAACGTTTAAAGAAAACGCACTAAAACGTGCGAAGGAATTTGACATCAGTAAAATACTTCCTATTTATGAAAGTTATTACGAGAAGATTATAAAGAAGAATGCAACAAAAATTCCGCTGTAGTGCGAAATTGAATTCTCTTCATTTACAATTACCCTTGTTCCTCCTGTGCCTTGATAGCCTTTATGGCAAATGTGAAAAGAAGGCCAAAAAACATTGCGATTGAAGACATGCAGAATAGTATCATATTTCTAGTGGTTACAGATACAAAAGTCCGTGAATCCGGGAACCTGAATACAGCTAATTCAAAATCCTCCTAATGCAGGTAAGGTTCTCAACCTAATTTCACATTTTCAAAACCACCACCACAGGATATACTCCGCTCCTCTCAAAAAAACCAAGAATATTCGGCCATTGGGCTATATTTCGGAAAATCTATCATCATGCAAAAATTAGCCTTTGTCTTCTTTCTGTCAATTCTAATCACGAGTGGTTCTTCCTTGTTTACCCAAGCTCAAACAATCGAACAAGCCCCAGCTCCCAAAGACTGGTTTCTCCGTGATCCTGAGCAAGACCAATTGCAGGGTGTGAGCGCTGAAAAAGTGTATCAAACGCTATTGGTTGGGCAACCGTCACGCACTGTGATTGTTGCAGTGGTAGACTCAGGCATTGACATTGACCATGAAGATTTAAAAAGTATCATTTGGGTAAATGAAGACGAGATTGCCGGCAACGAAATAGATGATGATAAAAACGGTTATGTTGATGATGTACATGGCTGGAATTTTATTGGAGGGAAAACCGGAAACGTAAATGAAGATACGTATGAGTTAACACGTGAATACAGTAGGCTAAAAGAAAAATTCAGAACGACCGAGGAAGGCAAGGTGCCAAAGAAACAAAGAGCCGAATATGAACACTATCAAAAGATAAAAGAGAAGTATGAAAAATTAAAAGCTAAGAATGAACAGCAATATGGTCTCTACAAAAATTTGCAAGACAACATCATTCTTAGTGTGGATACCTTAAAAGCCATTTTAAAAACAGACTCCTTAACGCAACAATCTATACAAGATTTTACAACCAACGATCCGTCTCTGCTTTTCGCGAAAGGGTTCTTACTTAATATGTTTAAAAACCTGGGGCCTGAAAGCAGCATTGACGAATTACTAGCGCAGATTAAAGAAGCAGTCGATTACTTTGAAGTGATTGTGAAATACGGATACAATGAAAATTTTGATTCCCGATTGATTGTTGGCGACAACTATTCTAATACGTATGAAAAAAATTATGGTAACAACGATGTAAAAGGCCCAGGCCCGGAGCATGGAACCCATGTAGCTGGCATTATCGCAGCAGATCGAAAAAATGAAATTGGGATAAAAGGCATTGCCGACAATGTAAAAATCATGTCAGTTCGCACTGTACCCAATGGTGATGAACGAGACAAGGATGTAGCCAACGCCATTCTCTATGCGGTAAATAACGGGGCCAAAATTATCAACATGAGCTTTGGAAAATCTTTCTCACCAGAGAAAGCCGCAGTGGATAAGGCCGTAAAGTATGCCGAACAAAAAGGTGTACTGCTCATTCATGCTGCCGGAAATGAAGGTGAAAACCTTGACATGGAGAAAAATTTTCCGTCACGCTATTATTTAGATGGCAAAGAAGCTAAGAACTGGCTGGAGATCGGTGCCTCTGCGTGGGGCAGCGATCAGGAGTTTGTAGGTAGCTTTTCCAATTACGGAAAAAAATCAGTTGACTTCTTTGCTCCCGGGGTAGAAATTTATTCCACCACACCGGATAACCATTACAAAAATGAAAGTGGTACCAGCATGGCAAGCCCAGCAACAGCTGGTGTTGCCGCCTTGTTGATGTCTTATTTTCCAGAGTTATCAGCTATAGAAATAAAAGATATTTTAAAAAAATCCACGCGCAAGTTTGATAACCTGGAGGTGCTTAGTCCAGGGGGTAAAGGGACTATGAAATTCAGTGACATGAGCAACACAGGTGGACTAGTAAATGCCTATGAGGCGGTGAAAATGGCGCAGTTAATAAAAAGCCAGAAAGGTGTTAAGTGATGTAATCCTAATGATTTTCATTTACGCAAATGAATGATCTGAACAAATGAGAATTTTATTATTCCTTTTGTTCTTATCTTCTTCAAATTTATCGTTTAGCAATAGTGTGACTTTAGTTTATCTTTTTCCTGGACAAGGTTCGGACGAACGAATATTTGCTAAAATAAAACTGGACTCAAGCTTCCAAATTGTTTACATCGTTTATCCAGTCCCCAAAAAAGGAGCTACCATTTCGGAATATGCTCATGAGATTAGTAAACAAATTGACACACAACAAAAATATATTTTTATTGGTGTTTCGCTTGGCGGCATGATTTGCTCCGAATTGGCTGACTTTCTCAACCCGGAAAAAGTTATTATAATTTCTAGTGCCAAGTGTCGCAAAGAACTTCCTTTTCGTTACCGGTTTCAAAAAGTAATTCCCATAAACAAGATCCTGCCTAAGGGATTACTAAAAATGGGTGCTCAAATACTTCAACCAATAGTTGAACCAGATCGAAAGCGAAATAAAGATGTTTTCAAAAACATGCTAAAAAGCAAAAGCTCAACATATTACAAAAGAACTATTGATATGATTGTTAATTGGAACCGAGAGGCTATCAATAACAAGATTATTCATATTCATGGTACCCATGATCACACGATACCAATACGAAATGTAATGGTCAACCACACAATAGCTAAAGGCTCACATATGATGACATTGACCCGTGGAGAAGAAATAAATAAACTTTTACAATCTATTCTTAGTTCATCAAAATGACGATCAACTAAATCATGAGGTCAGTAGCTGTCTGCCATTATACAGGTGACATTGCCTACTTTTTTTTAGGAGCCTTCTTCTTGAATTTTTTAAAAGGATCATACGTGATCACAGTTGTTCCATCTTTTCCCTTGTGAGCGCGTAAAAAAACACTGAGTCCAACTCGTTTGTCAGGGCCAATATTTTCTGGAGGAATATTCTGATTACGTGATTTCAAATTACTCAACGGTACTTGTATACTGAGGTTAGTGCTGTCGACTAGGCTATAACGACCTTCTAAATAAAGTGTAAGTATGGTCGACTGAACTTCCATTCGACTTACGTCAAGCTCAGTGCCTTTCATACTAAAGTGTGCGTTTATTTCACCGAACTGCACATCGCTCAAGTCACGGTTCTTAAACAAAAAATTACTCATCTTTTGAAGTGGTTCAAAATCCTTTAACCGACCATTCTTTAATTTGAATTGCACATCGCCTGCCATTCTGGGAGTTATAATATCAAGCTCGTCATTTATAGCTGCTTTCAGTGTGATGTCAACATTCACTTTACCAGAAAGATTTTCGTGGCGGATGGTAGTTTGATTGAAGTTATTAAAAGAATAAAAGAAGTCGTTTATACTGGCATTTTTAACTTTGGCAGTTAGTGTGAACGGGTTAATTTTTCTTTGCAATTGATCCAGGCTGGCTGAAAAATTCACCTGACCACCAGCCAATTTCATCTTCACCTCCTTTACCTGCAACCGATCATTTGCCAAAAGAATTTTTCCGGTCAGGTTCTCCGCTGTAAAATTCTTATGGGAGAATTGTTTTATATCAAACGCTACCTCAACTTCCAGTTTTTTATAGAGCTGATCGATGAGGTCAGCTATTTTTCTTTTCTTTTTAGCAACCTTTTCATCACTCAGTTTCTTCGCTTTCTTTTTAACAAGAAATTTTCCTGCATCCAATCTTGGGGAGTTGATCGTTAAGGAAGCTCTTACGCGTTTATCCGGTTGGGTGAAGAATGGAACAAAGCCTGTGAATAAACCCTTTACAGTCAACGGGCTTTTATTTAGCTCCAATGAAATATTTTCAATGCGACATTGTTCATTGGTAAAGTGTACCTGTGCCTCTACTTTCTCAAAAGTCATTTGCTTTGCCACGTATTCAATTTCTCCGCCTGTAACAGTGGCTATTCCATTTAGTCTGCCTTCATACTTCATTCGCTTGGGGTCAAGATATTCTTCGAGAGGACCAACGAATGAAAAATCGGATTGGAAACGGCCTCCTTTAAAATTAACTTCTGAAAGTGTGTCCGCATTGAGAACCTTTAGATCGATGTCAAATTTTGCCTTCAGGCTTAGTTGCGGATCCTCAAAATCATGAACCGATAAGCGACTCCCAAACGCAAGACCACTGAGCTTTCCATAAAGCGTGTCAAGACTAAGCAGCATGTTGCGATCATCGCTATCCTTCGTCTTATCAAAATGATTGGTCAACGAACCATGGAGTGTTAACGGGTTCATCTCAAATTTATCGGATGACACTTGACTGTTACGCAACGAAAAAGTCATATCGACTGAAGCCTTTGACCCGGGTATGAGAGAACCCCCCACAATCACATTAACATTCACTTTCTTTTCAATAGTGAGTTTTTCCAGTTTAGAACGTAACGATTTAGTCAATACAGCTAAGCCTTCCTGATAATCCAGACTATCTGCTCGGATGTTCAGTTGGAAAGATTGATGCTCCGAAAATTGAAAAAGACCGGACAACCCAATCCCTGATTTTGCAAGCTTCAACGATGAAGGGTGTATCAAAAATTGATGTGTATGTGGATTAAACTCCAGGTTAAAGTCCGCTATTGCATTCGTATTCTTGAGATAGCTTCCTTTCTCTGCGTTAAACATTAGTCCTATAAATTTCACCTGACCCATCAAGTCAAATTGCGTTGAAGAGTCACCAGGAGTAATCTTGCTTCTCACGTTAAGAAAATGAACATCAAATTCTTTCCGCATGAGTGAATCATGGAATGAGACTTCTACATTCTTGAGATTAATGTTTTTAAAGTTCACCTGGCTGTGTTGCATGGTTGAAGCAGAGTCCTTTTTTTTCACACGCTTGAAGATATCAAGGTTAGTATACCCCGATCTGGTTTTAAAAATGAAAATCTCCCCATTTGTAATATCAATGGATTTGATGTTGACTTCCTTGTGAAACAGTTTCAGCCCTTCGACTTGAATATCAATCATCTCTGCTGTTAAAAAATCCCGTTTATAGGTATG
>JANOQK010000223.1:0-1705 GCA_031414855.1 Bacteroidia bacterium
TTATTTAAAATTCCGATGATTACTAATCACAAAGCACTTTATTGAAGCAGCTTTGCATCAACGATGGTCTTATTTTTTATCATCATATCGAAGTGCCTAACACCCTTGTGTTCAAACATTTCTACGTCCAGGTGTTTCGATTCTGGGATCGTGAATTTTTCAAGGGCATAAATAATTTCGGTCTCCGATTTACCCTTCACGACTTTATCATTGCCAAATATATAGATGGGCTTAACTTCTATTTCCTGTGAGGCCATTCGCTTCATCCTTGATTTATCGCGGATATAAAATTTCAGAAAGTCAATGTCATAGTTAATATTCGATTGATTCCTGATTTTGAACCGATAGAACATGACATCATCCTTAATGTAAATTCCCAGCAAGACCAAATTGATTTTGTATTGCTTTTCGTTGATGAACCGAATTTTTCTTTTAGCTTGGACGATTCCTGATGAATAGTTCTCCATCTCAGTCTCAGTCATTTCCGTTTGAAATATGAGTGGAGCTATTTTTTGCGTGTCCTCATTTTCGCTAATGTTCAACGTTAAACTGATGGGCTGACCGGAATAGTTTATAGTAAACTGATGCAGCATGCCATCACCTGTGATAACCGTAAGGTTGGTCTCTGTAAAATTTTCTCTTCCGGCTTTCAATTGAAGCACGTTACCAACTCCCTTTGCTTTTTGAGCAAGAATGTCACGACT
Source organism: Bacteroidia bacterium (assembly GCA_031414855.1). Taxonomy (GTDB): domain Bacteria; phylum Bacteroidota; class Bacteroidia; order Cytophagales; family Cyclobacteriaceae; genus ELB16-189. The sequence continues at coordinate 705 of JANOQK010000223.1, forward strand.
CCCCCGGTCAACGCTCTTAATGACTGCCGGAAAAATAATGCTGGACGTTTTATTGAAGCCCACTTCTATTTTGTGCGATTCAATAGCAGATTGACTTTTGGAATCTTCTTCCAAATTGTACGGTTGAGTTCGGGATTGACTGCGAGCATCTTTCAGCATTAACAGCAACAATCCCCATAAAATGATCCTTGCGAATAAGGTCATAACATTTTTGTTTTAAGTTTTGAAAATTGATTTAAGAAAATCTATTGCTGGCCTTTCAGTAAAATCCTGTAGCCTGCCTTCACCGTTACCTTGACCAGCTTAACCTTCTTGCTGAACAATCCCTTCGCTGCCTGAAGACCTGCACTTGCAGCTTGAGCACCGATTGATTGATCCATGCTTAACAATTGCATGCTCTGCATTGCCTGGTCAGATGATTGCTTTGCAGCATCACGGGTTATTGCTCCAGGAATGTAGATGCCTTCTATGCCATCAAGGTCGTAAGCGGAGAGTGAAACAGGGAATAGTGAATTGTTGTCCCGAATAGAATTGATTTCAATGGTAAGTCGCTCTCCATTTATAGCGGTAGTGCCATAGATAAACTGATCTTTCGAAATAAGCTTACCATTAATATAAACATCAGTCATCAGGCGCATCTTTACAGTTGACCCGGCCACAAGTTCCTGCGTGTCGTGAATGACAGCTTCTATTGCATTTCCAGATACTCCATCTCCCTCAGCCTCATCATCCAAATCAAAAAAATAATTCTGTTGCGCTTTAACGGAAAATATCTTGCTGACTAAGGCAGTACTATCAGTAACAATTTGATTTACTCCATTCGCTGGATTAATCAGTGATATATTCTCTTCACCATATAAAGTCTCTACCGGAAACACCTGATCTTTCTTTTGTTCACTTTGCTCTTTTATTTTTTCGCGTACTCTGTCTGGATGTTGAATGTCTAGGATTTTCTCTAGCATACCTTCAATCTGTTGCATTTCAGGATCAGCCTGATTTCC
>JANOQK010000224.1:0-6102 GCA_031414855.1 Bacteroidia bacterium
TAAAAATCAAAAACAGACTTTTGCCATTCTTCACCTTTCATTCCTGTGGTTTCTACAGGTGCTATTTTAGCCCCGGTGGCAATAATCAAAATGTCATACAGTAAGTCTACTCCCGCTGCTAACTGAACCTTATTCTCTTTCGGTAAAATGCGGTTTATTTTTTCCTTAATCAGTGTAACATTGTCAGGAATAAATTCCTCAATCGTTTTTACAATGTCTTTTGGAGCGTAAATATCAAAGGGCAAAAAAAGATATCCGGGTTGATAGTGATGTTCATCCCTTTCATCGACAATAGTGATCTGCCAATCTGGTTGCCTTAGTTGATGGTGCAAATGATTGGCCATCATTGTGCCAGCTGTGCCAGCTCCAAGAATAACAAGGTTTTTCATATATACTTCTTTGATTCCGTTTTCTACTACAATAATCCAACTGATACCGTGCACTTGCAATGATATTTATCACGTGACAAATTGATTTAAATCAACACCTTCATTTTCATGGGTAATAAGCTAGGAAAGTGGATAGTGAATTAGCATTTTGGTAGTATTTGATATTCTGGTCTCTCCTGTTTTGTAATAGGGAAATTAGGATGAGCGTTAATTTCCTCCTTTTTCAATAATTCAATATCTTTAAGGAGATTGGCTTTAGTCTATGAATCGTTTCAAAGCGCTCCTGCGAAGTGTATTTGGATTCTCACGAACAGAGACCAATGCGTTTCTCGTCCTACTTCCGCTAATGGCCTTGCTGATTTTTTCAGAACCTATCTATCGCTACCTCACCATTCAGCGCAAAGATGATTTCTCAAAAGAAAAACAGGAACTCGATAGCCTAGTGGCTCAATGGAATTTTCAAAAGAAACACGACAGCACCAGTCTTCCCGGAAAAGATAAATTCAAATTTGATCCCAACACTGCCACGGAAGATGATCTGCTTGCCTTGGGATTTCCTGGCAATCTCGCCCAGCGAATTCTGAAGTATCGATCTAAGAAAGGAAAGTTTGTCATCAAGGCTGATTTGAAAAAGATATATGGAATGGATTCTTTATTTTATGTCGAATTATTTCCATTTATCACTTTACCGGAAAGGAAACCGTTATTAGCCAAAGAAGAAAAAGTCAAGACTACGGAGACAAAAAAATCCGAAGTCGAGTTATTCGACCTCAATCAGGCTGATACGACACAACTAAAAAGTATTTATGGTATAGGGCCAGTGCTTGCGACTCGAATTGTGATTTATAGAAACAAATTAGGAGGGTTCATTTCTAGTCAACAGCTCTCAGAAGTCTATGGATTGGATACGGCCGTGATCAGCAGACTTAACAAAAAATCATTCGTCCTCGAAAACTTCAGTCCCGTCACCATAAATGTCAATCAGGCAGATGAAAAGACATTGGCAGGACACCCTTATATTAAATTTAAACTCGCTAAGGCGATTATCACATATCGGTTTCAGCATGGTAATTTCAAAACGATTGACGACCTTACCCCAATTCAACTCATCACATCTGAAACACTAGAGAAACTAAGACCTTACCTCGCTTTTTAGGAGGAAAATTGCATGCCTGCTACCATTAACGAAATATTACAAACCTACATCAGGCGTCTGACTAATCTGACCGGGAACAACCGCATGTTGTATTTGCCCCGGATTGCCTCTGACCAGTTTCTGGATGCTCACGAACTTAGTCAACTTAACAAAGAGAAATCATTTGCGATCATTGAGGCTCTCATAAGAGGCACTAAAAAAATTCTGTGCCCTCTTATTGACAGCAGAATGGAAGCTAGTAACGAGGCAAGTAAGAAATTAAAAAAATTATTACGTCTTGATCGTTTTCTCTTCGAAGAACGAGGCACGAAAGACCTACATGTCGGTTGGCCCTTTGTTCGAGGAAAATTTTCAGACGGTACATTCGTTCGTTGTCCTTTGCTTTTTTTTCCGGTTGAATTATCCGTTGAAGATAATCAGTGGGTTATTCTAATGCGGGAAGGCGCCAATATCTCATTCAATAAATCCTTTCTGCTGGCTTATTCACTCTACAATAAAGTAAAGCCAGATGAAGCTCTGCTGGAAGAAGATTTTGAAGAGTTTGATACTGATAGCAATCTCTTTCGGACAGCCCTGTACCATCTCCTTCAAAGTAGTTCAGTGGACATACATTTCAATCCTGATAATTATCGCGATGAGTTAACATTCTTTACTAATTTCAAAAAAGAGGAATTTGATCATCAGCACGGAAACGGTCAATTAAAACTTTATCCGGAGGCTGTATTGGGAATATTTCCACAAGCAGGTTCCTTTCTGATTCCAGACTATGCCGAATTAATCGATCAAAAAACAATTTCTAGTTTTGAAGAATTTTTCACCAGGAGGAGCATTACAGACAACGCATTCGATCCTGTAAAGAAAAATCAAACTTTCATTTCTCAGGTAAAGGAGGAAAAAATTGTGACAGGTCTTACCCTGGATGCATGGCAGGAAAACTCTTTGAAGGCAATAAAGCTTGGAAATTCTCTGGTGGTGCAAGGACCGCCCGGCACAGGCAAATCACACCTGATCTGCAATCTCATATCAGATAGCATTGCTTCTGGTAAAAGCGTATTAGTTGTTTGCCAGAAACGTGCGGCACTAGATGTTGTCTACCAGCGATTAAAAGATCAGGGATTATCAGAATTTCTGGCCTTGGTCCATGATTTTAAAAACGACCGAAAAGAAATCTATCAAAAAGCTGCGGATCAAATTGAACGTGTGGGTGAATATAAAATCCGGAACAATGGTCTGGATACCATCCAACTTGAACGGAAATTTTTTCACGCTTCCAGAAGAATTGATGCCATCACAGAAGAATTGGAAGAATTTAAAGCAGCACTCTTCGATGAACAGGAGTGTGGCATGAGTGTGAAGGAATTATACTTGCGGTCTGACTCAAAAGGTGAAACAATAAATCTAAAACAAGAATATCAGAATATTAAGATTAATGATCTGGACGAGCTTCATAGAAAGCTAAGGTCGTACACCCATTACTCAGCGCGCTTTGAAAGATCTGACTATCTCTTACACAATCGTAAAACATTTGCTGCGTATACAGCTGCTGATTTAAAAATTCTTACATCTATTCTTGACGAGATTCCTACTCATTTAAAAAATCTTTCTAACGAATTGCTTACCGTTTCGACTTCCATACCTGACTGGCAACAAGGTGAAGCACTGTTAGAAAGAAAAGAAGACATTAAAGAAGTTTTAAGATTGTTGTATGAAAAACCTAACTACATCTACTTTCAAAGAATGTCTATTGAAGATGATGAAGAGACGAGTTCATTATGGCTTTCTAACATTAGACGAGTGGTCAATGATTGCTTTCTTGATCAAGGACCTGAAACAAGTGCTCCAACAAATCAATTGGGTGCGTTTCAAAAAGCACTTAGCAGAAGTATGAAATCAAGAAAAAGTCTCATTGGACTCATCCGATGGGAATTGTTTTCAGAAGACAAATACATGATTAAGCGAATTCTGATTAACAACAAACTTCAAAGTAATAAAGCAGGCTTTCGCACATTGGAGCGAATGCTTGACAACAGGCTCAACCTGGAGCATAACATCTCTAAACTTAGATCGAAAGCATGGCTTCTGGATTTCCCAGAAGATTATAAGCAAAAAACAATCGATTCCTGGTTTGAAAAACAATTGAAAGCGCTCAGGGCTAAACTTATTATTAACTCGGTGCGTGGCTTAAAAAACTTCATAGACCCCAAAAACTTATCAGAAAAAGAATTTAAAGAAAATATTGACTCCATCTTTCGTAAGTTGTTAACGTTCATTCCAGAAAAGGAGAAGTGGGCCACTCATTTGACTCCTGCTCAAATCGATTTCCTAACCAGCGATCCAGCTCAAATAGAAACATATAAAGCATTACTCACTGAAGACTTTGAAGCACTTTGTGAATTCGATAAACTTAAAGCAGAATTAAGTCAGGATGAGCAAAGTATTCTTAACAAACTAAGCGAGAAATTAACTCCCTTTGATTTTGAAACAGCAAAGGCCACATTTACAAACAGCCTGTACCTCTCATGGATTGATCACATCGAGACAAAACACCCTGTATTGCGTATCGTTAGCTCTGGCAAACTGATTCTGCTTGAAAATGAACTTCGCGAACAGATTGAAGAGAAACAGAAAATAAGCACCGAAATCATTTTATTACGTGCTCGAGAAAAAGTCATAACGGATCTGGAGTTTAACCGACTCAATAATCAAATTACTTATCGAGATCTACAACATCAGGTTACAAAAAAGAAAAAGATCTGGCCCATTCGTAAAATTGTTTCTGAATTTGAAAATGAATTATTCCGTATTCTTCCGTGTTGGCTAGCTTCACCCGAATCGGTGTCAGCCATTTTCCCTATGAAGGAAATGTTTGACCTCGTTATTTTCGATGAGGCTTCTCAATGTTTTGCTGAACGAGGTATCCCCGCTATCTATCGAGGCAAGCAGCTTCTTGTAGCGGGCGATAGCCAGCAACTTCGTCCAAGTGATCTTTATCAAGTACGCTGGCAAGAAGAAGATACCGAAGAACCGGAATTGGAAATTGATTCTTTGTTAGGCCTAAGTGAACGTTATCTACAAAAAGTTCAATTAAACGGGCATTATAGAAGCAAGTCTTCTGCGTTAATTGATTTTTCCAATCAACATTTCTATGGCGGTCATCTTACTTTGTTGCCCGATGCAAACGTTCTCAATCAATCGGAAGCCGCCATTGAGTACTTGAAAATAGGTGGTACTTGGGAAAACAATACAAATGCAGCTGAGGCTGAGAAAGTAGCACAATTAGCTTTATCGATTTACAAGCAACATCCTAAAAAAGAAATAGGCATCATTACATTCAATGCTCCGCAACAATCTCTTGTATTGGATAAGCTAGAAGAACTATTTTTTCAATCCGCTTTGACAATCCCTGAATCGCTTTTTGTAAAAAATATTGAAAATGTTCAGGGCGATGAAAAAGACATTATTATTTTTTCAATTGGCTACGCTCAAGATTCCAAAGGAAAAATCAATTTGCAATTCGGAAGTCTAAATCTGGAAGGTGGTGAGAACAGATTGAACGTAGCCATCACACGCGCACGAGAAAAGATTTTCGTGGTGACTAGCATCTGGCCATCGGATCTTCATGTAGAGGAGGCAAAAAATCAGGGGCCGAAACTTCTTAAACAATATTTGCAATATGCCAAGGATGTATCTGACCAAAAACAAAGCCCGATTAATTTAGCTAAGTCGAAACATAATCCTGCGTGGTACTTAAAATCAAAGATTAAGGAAGCTGCACATTTTGAAAAAACGGAATTAGAAACAAATTGCTTGCCCTTTGCTGACCTTGTTGTAAAAAAAAACCACCTGCCAGACGGGCAGGAGAATCAATTCTGTGGTTTAATTTTTACTGATGATGATTTGTATCATCAAAGTATCTCCGTTAAAGATCCGCACGCTTTAATGCCACGCCTACTTGAACAAAAAAACTGGAAGTACACTATGCTATATAGTCGTTCGTATTGGCAAGACTCTCATAAGTTTTTTAATGAAGTGGCTAAGTTTGTAACTCAATAATTGCTACTTCACCTTCCAACCCAAAGCCTTCAATTCATCAGCTGTAAGGTTAACTACGTTTACATCAAGCTTAATGGGTGTTATTGGTGCGTCCGCAGAATCGGTTTTAATAGAAGCAATGGCATCCACTACGTCCATCCCTTTAAACACTTTTCCAAAGATCATATAGTCGCCATCTAGCCTTGCCAGTCCCTCTTTGTTTTGAACAATATAGAATTGGCATGTAGCGGATAGTTTACCAGGATTGTTATCGCGCCCAATGCCCACTGCGCCATACACATGACGAATGCTATCTCGGAACTCTGGTTTCATTAAATAAGTTGAATCTGTAAAACCCGCTGGCGTGTCGGGGCAACCACCTTGAATAACAAAATTATTAATCACCCGATTGAAGGTAAGTGTATCCCAATAATTTGCATTTGCAAGCTTTATAAAGCTGGCTTTGTGGTTCGGGGTTTCGTCATACATCCAAAACAGAATTTCACCCATATCGGTTTTGATTTG
>JANOQK010000225.1:0-1614 GCA_031414855.1 Bacteroidia bacterium
GTTGTTAATTCTGTTTTGCCATTTCCTTCTTTAATACGCTTGGCAATTTCTTTTGGTGGCACATCCAGAAAAACGCTTTTACCAGATTGATTGATCTGTTCCATGTTGTCAAAAAAACAAGGGGCACCCCCACCAGTGGCCATCACAAATGAATTTGATGATTGGCAATATTTCTTTAATGCTTTCGATTCGAGTTGGCGGAAATAGCCCTCATGCATTTGTTTGAAAATTTGCTTGATGGTTCGTCCTTCCTGTTTTTCAATTTCCTGATCAAGATCGATAAACGGACAAGACAATTCTAACGCAAGGGATTTACCAATCGTTGATTTTCCAGAGCCGGGAAGGCCAATGAGAAAAATTTTCATAACGTAGTTGCCACAGATTCACAGATTCTAAATTGCTCCTTTTGGATTGCTGGTTCCACTGTTGAATATTTCATGTGACAAATTATCTCGATTTCTAATTCGCAAGTCCAATTCACAAAATCAATTTGTGAATCAGTGGCAATTTTTTATAAATTTTTATTTTAACAAATCAATAATTTCACTAGCGTCAGGGGTGTCGTTGTGATGCCAGTTACCCAGCACTGTCCCATCTTTCCAAAGGGCAATACCTGGATTGGAACGAATAATAGTTTTCAGAACTGTGGCATCGGCATAGTAATAAGGAATAGCCAACTGATGTTCATGTCGAAAGGTTTCCATCTGCTCAGCCAATGATGACGTTAATACAAAAGATTCTACTTTTCCATCTAAAGCTTGCGTCAGGGATTTAATCGCTGCAATATTTTCACTTGAAGCTTTGGACACATCGTACATAACAATTAATAACCGTGGTCCCTGAAAAGTATAGGGCGTCATGTCCTCCCCTTCAGGGCTCGTTACCAGGTAGTCCGTAATTTTGGGCTTGATTTTATCTTCATTCAAGACTCTTGACGAAACGTATTTGTATCCTTCTTCCGTCAGGAATTTCTCTGAGGCTATTGTTTCACCTCCCTTATCAAATAAATATTCGATAATGGGGGATTCTGATGCGATCATTTGCTGAGGTATGTTGTTGCCAACTCTATAGGCTCGAAAATCAATGAAGGGCAAATGGAGAATCGCATAAATGCCAAGGAATAAACTAATTACTACCACTGCACCAACAATCGCATGGCCTTCGCGTGTGCGTAGCGTTGGAACATAACTTCGTCTATACCAAAACAAGTGAAGAACAAATACCATTAATATAATGTCCTTAATAAAGGACTCCCAAGGTGTAAGTTTGATGGCATCCCCAAAACAACCACAGTCTGTCACTTTATTGAAGTAGGCTGAGTAGAACGTTAAGAAAGTAAAGAACACCATCAACCCCAGAAGTATCCAGGTGGATTGGTTCATCCGATAGTACACCAAAATGGCTGCACCTAAAGCAAGTTCAAGTACAATCATGATCATACCGATCTCCAACGACCAGGGAATGAAGTAATGGAAAAAAGATCCAAAGTCTTGCGCAAAGACTTCGAAGTACTCCTCCATTTTTATCTGAGTACCAATCGGGTCATTTAATTTAATTAGACCGGAAAAAATAAAGAGTCCTCCAACAAAGAACCGTGAAAATTGATCGATGAAT
>JANOQK010000226.1:0-6282 GCA_031414855.1 Bacteroidia bacterium
GTAGAGGCTAAATATTGGTAGAGGAGAAAAGAAGCCTTCCAACCAAGTCCATAGGAACGAAATATATTTTTAGTTTGGCGTAGCGCGACAATTTGAATTGCACCACATTAAAATGAAACTCCTTAAAACCTTAAAAGAAGAAATTCTTAGTATGTGCCAAAGCACATGCAGAACCTTCAAAATATGAAGGTGGTGGAGATTAATTGGTGAAGTCTAATTGGCTTGTTGATTCGCCTGGTTTGATTTGATCAAACGGATCACTTACTCGATTTTATGACCAATTCTGATATCAATATGATAACTCACTGGAAACTATTCCAGCTTCAAAAACTCCGTCTTGACATACAGCAGCTTGCCCTTGAAGAGGCCGCTCAATACCTTCACTCGGTAAACATATGTTCCTTCCAATCTGCGAACCCTCGTATTAACCGGCAATAGTTCGTGAGACATTTTCTTCTCAGCTTCAGGATCGAACTTAGGTTCATTACGTGCTGCTTTAACAGAGTCAGGCAGATCTTCCAATGGCCTGTAATAGGCGTTGCACGATTTTATGACTTTATAGTCCTGTGCAAATGCCACCTGCGAAATGAATAGGAGCAGCCAAACAAAAGGATTGATAAGAGTTCGTTTCATAGAGAATTTCATTAATTCAAATAGTGCCTACCCAAATAATCCTACCTTATGTGAACAATGGTTAAGTCATTTAAGTTTTCTGACACCTAAATTACTTCTTTTCTTTCTTGATTAGCGCCATGAAAATAAATACAAAACATTCGTAATTTGAATCCAATCTCATGGCCGAGATTATGGCCTAAGAAATAATGGAAAATCTACCAGAGATTAAAAATCAGCTAAGTACCAAAGATTTGTTTGATGCGTTTAAAGGGCAGTTGGTAAAAGACTTCGAACAAAGTAATTTTCCGTCTGATTTTGTAGCTGCTCTTGAGCCAAATTATAGTAGCATACTTGAAAAAATAGCGGATGAACTACAACGCAACGAAAAACGAACCGGTTTTACTATAATGTCATTACTTTACCGAATTGATATTAGTGAAGCTCAGTTGAAAAAGTATTTAACCGAACACAAAAGTGAAAATCATTTTCATGTAATTGCCGAATTAATTATTAAGCGTGTCTTGCAAAAAGTGGTCACCAAGCAATATTACAAGAATAATGAAAATTCGTAAAGACAAAATAAATACTCTATTCGCATAACTCACATGATAATCTCCAATGCCATCCACACCTTAAGAACAACCATCGCGATAGGTATTCTCATCGGCTTGATCGCTGCATGCAGCACTAAGCGGAAAGAATTCTTCATCATAGAAAGCGAAGGCACCCAACTGAAAGTAGAAACGGTTACCGATAGCATCACTATTCCCTTTGGTATGGACTTCTTACCAGACGGCAGATTATTGGTAACGGACAGAGCCGTTGGAAACATGATCCTGGTTGACACAAAAACGGGAAGGAAAGACTTACTGCAAGACGTTCCAGACGTAGTGGGTAAAGGGGATGGCGGATTGCTCGACATTCTGGTTCATCCTGACTATGTAACTAACGGCTGGATTTATTTTTCATATAGTGAGGGCGATACCTCTTCTAATACGATGGTGGTTGATCGCGCTAAGTTAGACGGACTAAAACTGGTAAAGCGGGAAAGATTATTTACAGCACTACCTTATTATAACAAACCGCTTCATCACGGTTCGCGCTTGGTGCTAAAAGATGGCTATCTATTCATAGCCATGGGTGAAAAAACAGATCTGCGAGATTCAGCTCAGACGTTAAGTAATCATTTAGGCAAAGTACTGCGCATTCATGAAGATGGACGGGTGCCTACAGATAATCCGTATGCTACAACACCTACCGCTAAACCAGAAGTTTGGAGTTACGGACATCGCAATCCAAATGGCTTAACACTACATCCCACTACCGGGGAATTATGGGAACATGAGCATGGTCCCATGGGAGGCGATGAAATAAATATCATTGAACCAACATTAAATTATGGATGGCCTGTGATCACCTACGGACTAAACTATGACAGCTCAAAAGTAGGAGCAGGCATAACAGAGAAGGAAGGGATGGAGCAACCTATCTATTATTACAAACCCTCCATTGCACCCAGCGGCATGCAGTTTTATACTTCTGATGTTATACCCCAATGGAAGGGCAATTTATTTATTGGCGCCATGGTGCTGAAGCACTTGAACAGACTGGTCATTGAAAACAATAAGGTGATTAAAGAAGAACGTTTACTCACCGATAAAAACTGGCGTGTGCGCTCTGTGAAACAAGGACCAGATGGCTATTTATATATTGGTGTTGATGGCGGAAAGATTCTCAGGATTATGCCCAGGTAGATTAGGTACACCGAATACATAATGCATAAAAGATTGAAAACTAGGTATTCAAAACGAATTAGGATGGCAGCAATTTTTTCCAAACCTTCACTTGTCCCAACTAGCGCAAGGGTCTCCCTAGTGCTTAAACATTTCCAACGTCCGCTGGAGTGACGGAACTGACATGACAGCCGCAAACGGAACGCTTGCAAGAGGTAGCGTACAGGGGAGACCCTTGCGCGAGGTGAGTCTAACAATCTACTACACCAACAACTAAAAAATTGTAATTTAGACTAACCTTTTAGTGTTCTATCAAATGCAAAAAACATTGCTCATTAGCCAGTATATATTGGGGTTGGTAATTTTTGCAGCCTGTGATTCGTTGAAAAAGAACGATTCGGAAACGGCCACCGACTCTACTAATTTAAGTCTTGATTCTACTATGAGTCAGGCGCCTGTTAACAAACGACCCGAGGACGATGGGAAGGGTAACTACCAAAATATCAATAGCTATTTGGTAGAAGGGCCGCAAGACTCTACCTCGTTCCAAACGATTAGTACATCATGTGCAATTAGGATTGAATTGTCGCAGGCACAAATTGATGCAAATAACCAAAGAGAAGCTGAATGGCAAGCTAGTGAGGCTAAATCCGATTCCATTTGGGATGCTACAGAACATGATTCTGCCAGTATTGCCGGGCGCGAAGAGACGGAAATGACTATCGGTGATGATGATATGTGGTACCGATACGAAAATGGAACTGCGCAGGAAAAACTTTTTTTTCTGGATTCGCTAAAGATTCCTACCATCAACGCCTCTGACAAGAGCTACCTGAAGCTGGTCAGTAAAACAGGCAAGGTATGGATGGTAGACATTCGCTCAAGAACAGAGCCTGGGAGAACGATTGTCCTATTTAATATTAATAAGGACCCCATTATTCTTGATAGATTGGATATTAATACTGTACTAATCCGGAACTACTTTTTTTCAGCGGATCTTATAAAGCCCTAGATTCAAATGTCATGCCTGCCCTTCGCACGCTTTGGGAGGTGGGCCGGGCAAGTACATGACACATTGGGTCATAGATATTCTTACACCATCCGTTTAGTTTCTTCGCGCAGCTAAAGAATTAGACCAGACTCACGTTTGTGGAAAGGAATAGAACTAGTTTTTCCTTTTTTTTCACTTTCCTGGGTGGCTTGCTTTGTCTTTTTTGATTCAGCAACCTTTTTCTCCACAGAAGGATCCTCGCTTTGGTTCGTAAAATTGGGTCGTCCCCTATGAAAAGGAATGGATCCTTGCTCTTGAATAATCACCTGGTTTTTCATAAAAGTGGTTTTTTGATTTAAGACAGTGCTTTTATTGTTCTAAACTCAGACTTTAATTTCCATAAACGAATCTAACGTATACCTAACTTGAAGACAATGACGTTTGTCATGGATAAAGAAATATTTGTTACTCCGGCTAATCAGACCGCATCTTAAAATAGAAATACCATTCTTACTACCTTTCATCCTCCCGGGAATGTCAATGATTGAGCTTTTATCTTTTTGACTATTCTAATTTTTAACTTTTAGTTCTATCTTTCTTCAAACTGGAAGGAGTCATGTCAGCTGTTAAGGAAGAAAAAAGTAGTCTTTGGTCCGTCATCACAGCCTCATCGGTAGGTACGCTTATCGAGTGGTATGACTTTTATATTTTTGGAAGTCTGGCTTTAATTCTTTCAGAACAATTTTTCCCTAAGACCAATCCGGCAGTAGCCTTTCTCTCAACACTGGCAACCTTTGCAGCAGGTTTTATTGTAAGACCCTTCGGGGCACTATTCTTTGGTAGGTTAGGGGATATTGTCGGCAGAAAACATACATTTTTGCTTACACTTATTTTGATGGGAGGTTCCACCTTTGCGATTGGGCTCATTCCAAGTTACGAGTCGATTGGAATATTCGCTCCTGGTTTGGTTTTACTCCTTCGATTAGCACAAGGTCTAGCCTTGGGTGGAGAATATGGAGGTGCTGCTACCTATGTTGCCGAGTATGCTCCTGTTGGCAAGCGCGGATATTACACCAGCTTTATTCAGACAACTGCAACGCTTGGATTATTTGTTTCACTTGGTGTGATTCTTTTGGTTCGTCAATCCATGGGTGTGGAAGCCTTCTCGGATTGGGGCTGGCGAATTCCTTTTTTACTATCCTCTGTGCTAGTGGCAATCTCTATTTACATTCGCTTGCGCATGCAGGAGTCTCCTTTGTTTACAAAATTGAAAGCAGAAGGGAAGACTTCGAAGAATCCCATCAAGGAAAGTTTTGGTAAGAAGGAAAACCTGATGCTTGTTTTGCTGGCGCTTTTTGGTGCTACGGCAGGGCAGGGTGTGGTTTGGTATACAGGGCAGTTTTATGCGATGACATTTATTGAGAAAACATGCGGAGTTGAATTTGTGCAGACCCGAAATATCATAGCCATCGCCTTGTTAATAGGAACTCCATTCTTTATTGTCTTTGGAGCCTTGTCTGATAGAATTGGAAGAAAATATATTATGATGACAGGAATGTTGCTAGCGGCATTATTATATATGCCTATCTATAAGCAGATGTATGCGATTACCGATGTCACATTGAAAACGGAACTCCCTTCAGAAAAAAATATTCTGCGATCTACTTCACTTAATAATGCAGGAGATACCGTTAAAACAGTGGTGGTAAAGAAATTATTCACAGACAAAACCACTCAATCGGAAATCACCAAAATCGTCTATAAAACAAATGGTGAGGCGGCATCAACGCCAGAAGTTCGAAAAGAAATTACCTTAGATGGTATCAATGGCATACTTATGATTGGCCTTGTAGCCTTTCAGGTATTGTTAGTGACAATGGTCTATGGTCCAATAGCAGCATTTCTTGTCGAGTTATTTCCAACCCGCATACGATACACATCCATGTCATTGCCTTACCATATCGGCAACGGAATATTCGGTGGTCTTGTGCCGTTCATTGCCACACTTTTATACGAGTATAGCCGAACGGAGAGTAATCCATCGGGCGATCCCTTTGCAGGACTATGGTATCCGATCATAATAGCTTCCATTACGTTTGTGGTGGGTATGATTTTTCTGGACAACAAGAGAAAGGCAGAGGTGATGTAGCATGGCCAAGAAAACTCAATGGGCGCAAATCGGAAAGCGAAAGCTGGAACTATCAAACCTTGATAAAGTTCTGTTCCCTGAAGATGGTATTGTTAAGGCAGAAGTCATTGAGTACTACTTAAAAATTGCACCTACACTTCTCAATCACGTAAAAGGAAGAGCACTGACACTAATCCGTTTTCCGGATGGAATTGAAGGTGAAAGTTTTTATCAAAAGAACCGACCAGAGTGGGCACCTGATTGGCTGGAGTTTGTGAACCTCGGCAAAGAAGAAAAGAAAGATTATATAGTTGCAACAGAACCAGCTTCACTTGTATGGCTGGCCAACCTTGCAGCGTTAGAACTTCATCAACTGCATAGTCGCAAACCTAACTTCGAGTTTCCCGATTACATGGTGTTTGATCTCGATCCACCGGAAGGATATGACTTCAAAAAAATTGTTTCGCTTGCCCTGGATTTAAAGGAGCATATTGAATCGTTTGGTTACACTGCTTTCGTTAAAACAACGGGCGGCAAAGGAGTTCATATTTGTTGTCCCATTGAAGCGCGTTGGGATTTTCATACTGTGTTTGAAGCCGCTCAGTTAATTGCAAAACCGTATGTGGATAAGAATGTCACAACCACCACACTACAAATAAAGAAAGAGGCAAGAAAAGGTAGAGTGCTCATTGATATTTTCAGAATAAGATCGGGTCAGAGTATTGTTTCGCCCTATAGCATACGCGGAAGAAATGGAGCTCCTGTATCCATGCCACTTTCGTGGGATGAATTGGCAAAAGTTAAAAGTCCGGTTG
>JANOQK010000227.1:0-4247 GCA_031414855.1 Bacteroidia bacterium
ATAGCGTAAAAAAGCGTTTAAAAAGAAATAAAGCAAAAAAGCAAAGGCAACAAATATAAAGTTCGTGTCCCTTCCGACGTGTCCAATTATTCTCCTACTTGAAACGCGATGCCAAGAACAAAATAAATATACAAGTTATTAGGGCAAGGCCACTGTCAGTTAAGTACAGTTCTCGGCGAATTTCTTACCTCAATTTGCTTTTGGCATTGCCTGTAATTCTATATAGCGGTCAGGATTATTTTACTTCAGCCTGGAAGAGTTTTAACCAAAAGCAGATTAATATCGATGTGCCTATTGCACTGGGATTGTTCGCACTATTTGCACGCAGTGCTTATGATATTATTTCTTCTTCTGGCCCTGGCTATTTGGATTCATTAGCCGGCCTCGTCTTTTTTCTGTTGATTGGTCGTTGGTTCCAAGGTAAGACATACGAAAGCCTCTCATTTGATCGTGACTATAAATCCTATTTTCCATTGGCTATTCAAAAGAAGGTTAACGATGAATGGAAATCAATATTGGTGTATGAATTACAAAAAGGGGATGAGATCAAAGTACGGAATATGGAAATTGTTCCTGCGGATAGTCTCCTGGTCAGTAAAGAGGCGTATATCGATTACAGTTTTGTAACGGGTGAATCTAAACCAGTAAAAGCTAAGACTGGTGATTTGATCTATGCCGGTGGTCGTCTAGCTGGCAGTCCAATCACACTTGTGGTTGAAAAGCAAACCTCACAAAGTCACCTGACTAGTCTTTGGAACAATGCAGCATTTGCAAAACCCGAAGAGAGTATTCACAGAAAGATCATAGATAAAGCTGCCCGCACATTTACGTGGATTGTTTTAGGTATCGCATTGATTACTGCTGTTTACTGGTATGTGGTTGATCCTTCACGGATGTGGCTGATACTTACGTCTGTGTTGATGGTTGCTTGCCCCTGTGCACTTGCGTTGGCCGCTCCCTTTACCTATGGAAGTATGTTGCGTGTGTTTGGAAGACATGGGTTCTATCTGAAGAATGCTGATGTCATCGAACGTCTTGCTCAGGTTGATTCTTTTGTCTTTGATAAAACAGGAACGATAACACGAGGAACAGCTGAAGTTAAGTTTATAGGATTGTTGCAGCCTCAGGAGTGGGAAGCGGTTAAATTATTGACAGCGGCTTCCTCCCACCCGTTAAGTAATCTAATTACAAAGAGCATTAAGAGTATCGCCAAAGGTGATGTCAAAGACTTTAAAGAAATTCCAGGAAAGGGAATAGGAGGAGTTGTTAATGAAAAACGAATTAGAATTGGTTCGACCACTTACCTTTCCATTCTTGGTGTGTCCGTTGAGAAAGATCCTTGTGTATTTGTGGAAATCGATGATGCAATAAAAGGATATTTTCAAATCCGCACCTCGGTGCGAAAGGAGTTACCTGCTCTTCTGAAAAAATTGAATACTTATTTTGTAGCACTGTTATCTGGTGATCACGAGGGTGATAAAGAAAGAATGGCAACGCTCTTTCCCGCCAAAGCCCCACTCTTATTTGATCAAAGTCCTCATGATAAATTGACCTATGTTTCAAATCTGCAAAAAGAAGGAAAGAAAGTGCTGATGCTGGGCGATGGGCTTAATGATTCTGGCGCTTTGAAACAAAGTGATGTGGGCATTGCAGTGTCGGACGATACGGGCGTTTTTACTCCGGCTTGCGATGGTATTTTAGAAGGTAAGAATCTGAAACAGTTAGATGCTTTCATTTGGTTAAGCAAAAAATCGACTACTATTTTAAGAATGGCGTTTGCCATTTCTTTTTTTTATAATTTCATTACGTTGAGCGTTGCGGTTTCAGGACATTTAACTCCGTTGGTTGCTGCCGTGCTTATGCCGATCAGTAGCATCAGTGTAGTTGGCTTTAGCACCATGGCCGTAAATATGGTTTCGAAAAGGAAACTTGTCACGTTAACAAGATCTGAAAAATAAGTTATGCTGATTATTATCTTATTGATAGCCATATCCCTCACCATAGCCCTTATTTTTCTGGGTGCCTTTATATGGAATGTAAAAAGTGGGCAATACGATGACACCTACGGGCCTTCGGTGCGGATGTTGTTTGAGGATAAAAAGAAAGATAAGACTCAGGAATAGTTCCAGGTTTCGTGTTGCAAGTTTCAAGCCTAAATAAGTCATTTAGAATCAGGAGACTTGAAACTTTTGACTTTAAGCATGAAACCCTGAACTGACAAAAATCAGTTTTCTCTCTAACCTCCATCATATTTAGCTTTTTTGTCTGGTTATATTTTTACCGCAATACATATAGCACCTAACCTGAGTACCTATGGAATTAGAAAAGTTCAGTTATGACAATAAGATTGTCAAAGCGTTTATTGTAGTCACCGTTGTATTTGGATTGGTTGGAATGCTGGTGGGTCTTACAGCCGCCATACAGTTGTTCTATCCAGTTTTTAACTTCGATCTTCAATACACTACGTTTGGACGGATTCGTCCATTGCATACCAATGCGATCATTTTTGCCTTTGTGGGCAACGCTATGTTTGCTGGTGTTTATTACTCCATGCAAAGATTGTTAAAGACCCGTATGTTTAGCGACACCCTGAGTTGGATACACTTCTGGGGTTGGCAATTGATTATTCTTGCCGCAGCTATTTCTCTTCCGTTGGGTATGACCACCTCAAAGGAATATGCAGAATTGGAATGGCCTATCGATATTGCCATCGCACTTATTTGGGTGGTGTTTGGATGGAATATGATTGGCACCATTATTAAGAGAAGAGAACGGCACATGTATGTGGCCATCTGGTTTTATATTGCCACGTTCGTAACAGTGGCCGTGTTGCACATTGTCAATTCGTTTGAAATGCCGGTCAATTTCTTTAAAAGTTACTCGGCCTATGCAGGTGTACAAGATGCCTTGGTGCAGTGGTGGTATGGTCACAATGCCGTTGCTTTCTTTTTAACAACCCCTTACCTGGGCATGATGTACTACTTCCTGCCCAAAGCTGCCAATCGACCTGTGTATTCTTACAAACTTTCTATCATTCACTTTTGGTCGCTTATTTTCCTTTACATCTGGGCAGGACCACACCATTTATTATATACGTCTTTGCCAGATTGGGCACAGTCATTGGGTGTCGTTTTTTCCATTATGCTCATTGCTCCATCCTGGGGTGGTATGTTGAATGGGTTAATGACCCTGAGAGGTGCGTGGGACAGAGTTCGCGAGGAACCCGTTTTGAAATTTATGGTGGTAGCCGTAACCGCTTACGGTATGGTCACATTGGAAGGACCCTTACTTTCCCTTAAAAACGTAAATGCCATAGCCCACTTTACCGATTGGATAGTAGCCCACGTTCACGTGGGTGGATTAGGATGGAATGGCTTCCTCATTTTTGGAATTCTCTATTGGATGGTTCCACGTATGTGGGACACTAAACTTTATTCAACGAAACTTGCCAACACGCATTTTTGGTTAGGTACCCTTGGAATCATCTTCTACGCTTTGCCCATGTATGTATCGGGTGTCGTGCAAAGTCTGATGTGGAAAGAGTTTAATCCAGATGGTTTCCTGATGTACAAGAATTTCCTGGAAACCACTGTGCAGATTCTTCCCTTGCACATGCTGCGCGCAATTGGGGGTGCCTTTTACTTGACAGGTGCTATCATCATGACCTACAACCTGATCAAAACGGCATATGCCGGAAGTTTTATAGCAAATGAGGCAGCTGAAGCAATGCCACTTACAAAAGAATACCTAGCACCAAGCAGTGGAGGCTGGCATCATCGTATACTTGAGCATAAGCCAATATTGTTTACCGTTCTTTCTTTAGTTGCTATTCTTATTGGCGGTGCTATTGAGATGGTACCCACGTTCCTGATCAAGACAAACATTCCGACCATTGCCAGTGTGAAACCTTATTCACCACTTGAGCTTCATGGACGTGATATTTATATCCGAGAAGGTTGTGTGAACTGTCACACTCAAATGGTGCGCCCTTTCCGTTCCGAGACAGAACGCTATGGTGAATACTCTAAGGCAGGTGAGTATGTGTATGATCATCCGTTCCTGTGGGGATCGAAACGTACCGGCCCGGATTTGCAACGCGTAGGAGGTAAGTATTCCAATGCATGGCACTACAATCACATGCTTGCTCCTGACGCAGTTTCAACAGGTTCCATTATGCCGGCTTATCCGTGGCTTTTCGAACAAGTTATTGACAAAGAACAAACTCCAAAGAAAATATCTGCTTTGAG
>JANOQK010000228.1:0-11921 GCA_031414855.1 Bacteroidia bacterium
ATGGCTTGCAAAACCAAAGTGTGCTTTATCGCAAAAGAGGAATTGATGGTCAACCCGAAGTATTTCTGGATCCCAATGGATTTTCAAAAGATGGAACCTCAGCCTTAGGCGGAATTTCTTTCACCAAAGACGGATCAATGGCAGCTTATCTGATTCAGGAAGGCGGATCGGATTGGCGCAAAGCAGTAGTGATCAAAACAGTAGATAAAGCCATGATTGGCGATACATTGCGCGACTTAAAATTCACCGGTATCTCCTGGCGAGGCAATGAAGGTTTTTACTACAGCAGCTATGACAAACCAAAAGGAAGCGAGCTAAGTGCCAAGACACAATATCATAAGATTTATTATCACCAACTGAATACTCCGCAAAAATCTGATGCTATGATTTTTGGTGGTGAAAAAACACCCAGAAGATATGCGGGTGCAAGTCTAACCGAAGATGAACGGTTTTTGATCATCACGGCCGCTACCAGTACTACAGGTAATGAGCTTTATGTGCAAGATTTGAAAGACCCAAAGGGCAAATTAGTGACGGTCGTTGGAAATTTTGAAAACGATCATAATATTGTTGACAACGATGGCGATCGTTTAATTATTCAGACTAACCTGAATGCACCTAATAGTAAAATTGTGGAGGTGGATTTTGCAAAGCCTTCCATTGAAAGCTGGAAGGATATCATTCCTGAAACAGAACAAGCACTGCAAGGCGTCAGTACTGCCGGGAAAAAGTTGCTGATCAATTACCTAAAAGATGCCAGCACGCTAATCAAACAGTTTGATTATTCGGGAAAACTGGAACGTGAGTTAGAACTGCCAGGGATTGGCAGCGCAGGTGGTTTTGGTGGCAAAGTTGGCGACAGGGAAGTCTATTATTCATTCACCTCGTTTACCTATCCGTCCACTATTTTCAAATATGATCTTGCAACAGGCTCTTCTGCCCTTTATGAGAAACCTAAAGTGGATTTCAATTCAGAGGATTACGAAACAAAGCAGGTCTTTTATACCAGTAAAGACGGGACAAAGATCTCAATGTTCATTACTCATAAAAAAGGAATCGAACTCAATGGGAAAAATCCAACTATGCTTTATGCGTACGGTGGCTTCAGCATAAGTTTGACCCCCTCCTTCTCAACTTCTAGAATTGTATGGCTGGAAAATGGTGGAGTGTATGCTCAGCCCAATCTGCGCGGAGGTGGAGAATATGGCGAGAAGTGGCACCTTGCTGGCACGAAGATGAATAAGCAAAATGTTTTTGATGACTTTATTGCAGCGGGTGAATACCTGATTAAAGAAAAATACACTTCTTCCAATTACTTGGCCATTCAGGGAGGTTCAAATGGTGGGCTATTGGTTGGAGCAACTATGACGCAACGCCCTGATCTAATGAAAGTCGCTTTGCCGGCTGTTGGTGTAATGGATATGTTGCGTTACAACAAGTTCACCGCAGGAGCGGGATGGGCCTATGATTACGGAACCGCAGAAGATTCAAAAGAAATGTTTGAGTACTTAAAGAAATATTCTCCCGTGCATGCGTTTAAACCCGGCACCACTTATCCAGCCACGCTAGTGACAACTGCTGATCATGATGATCGTGTTGTACCTGCGCATTCATATAAGTTTGCAGCCACTATGCAGGAAAACCACGTAGGAGATAATCCCGTTCTGATTCGCGTTGAAACAAAATCAGGTCATGGCTCTTCCAATCTTTCAAAAGCAATAGAGGTGAGTGCGGATCAATATGCTTTTACCTGGTACAATATGGGTGTCACTCCTCCTCTGGTGAAGAAGTCGATGTAAAGAATTCGGGTTGACAATCCTTGTGAGGGTTGTCAACCATTAAAAGCTCATTCCCTAAATTAACCGTACTTTTGCAGGCAGTTTGCCTTAAAAGTATGTCCACACCGCACAAAGCAGGGTTTGTAAGTATTGTTGGAAAGCCCAATGTGGGCAAGTCCAGCCTTATGAATAAGCTCGTGGGCGAAAATCTATCCATCATTACTAACAAAGCCCAAACCACCAGGCACCGGATCATGGGCATGCTCAATGGTGATGATTTTCAAATCGTATACTCGGATACACCCGGCATTTTAGAGCCCAAGTACGAGCTCCAAAAAGCCATGATGAGCTATGTCAATGTCTCGTTGGAAGACTCCGATTTGATTTTATTGGTGGTGGAGTTGGATCAAAAGTATGATGAAGAAACGTTTGCCCGGCTTAAAAGAGTAAACACTCCAATTTTATTGTTGGTTAACAAAATTGATCTGGGCAAAGGTTCCGCTGTGGAAGATAAAGTGACCTACTGGAAAACTCAGTTACCCGGAACAGAGATTATTACAGTGTCGGCCAAGACAGGTGAGCATCTCGACCAGGTGCTCACGATGATAAAAAATATGTTGCCCGAACATCCGGCTTACTATCCTAAAGACGAAATGACGGATCGGTCAGAACGATTTTTTGCATCGGAAATCATCCGCGAAAAAATATTTTTGAATTACGAGCAGGAGATTCCTTACAGCACAGAGGTTTCGATCGAATCATTTAAGGAAGAAGAAAAAATTATCAGAATACGAGCAATTCTTTTTATTGAACGAGATTCACAAAAAGGAATACTGATCGGTAAGGGCGGTAGTTCATTGAAGAAAGTTGGATCGGAAGCACGCAAAGATTTGGAAGCCTTTTTTGGCAAACAAGTCTTTTTGGAAACACATGTTAAAGTGGCTGACAATTGGCGAAAAGAGAAGGATAAGTTAAAACGTTTTGGTTATATAGAATAATGCATCAATTACCGATGTGCCAATGATCGTAAGGATTCAAAGGCAACATAGCATTGGCTAATCGATTATTGATTAATTGATAAATTAAGGAAATGGCAAATGTTGTAGCAATAGTGGGTAGACCCAACGTAGGGAAGTCCACATTTTTTAACAGATTGGTAGAAAAGCGTCAGGCGATCATGGATGATATGCCGGGTGTTACGCGTGATCGTCATTACGGATATGCCGAATGGACAGGAAAATTTTTTACCATCATCGACACAGGTGGTTATGTAACGGGATCGGACGATAAGTTCGAATCTCAAATAAGAACACAAGTAGAACATGCTGTCGAAGAAGCAATCGCGGTCATCTTTATGGTAGATTGTCAAACTGGACTTACCGGCTATGACAAAGAATTTGCAAACATTATTCGTAAATCAAAAAAGCCGGTATTCATTGCTGCCAACAAAGCGGACACCCCCAACAAGTCAGATCTGGCCAATGAGTTCTATGAATTGGGCATGGGTGATGTGTATCCTGTGTCGGCAGAAAACGGATCAGGAACAGGCGAACTTCTGGATGATCTGATAAAAATATTTCCAAGCGAAGGTGTGGAGGATCCGGATGCTGGAATTCCGAAGATTACAATTTTAGGTAGACCAAATGTGGGCAAGTCTTCCTTCTTAAATGTGCTGCTTGGCCATGAACGCAGCATTGTTACCGATGAAGCGGGAACAACTCGGGATGCCATTCACTCTCACTATAAAATGTTTGGCAACGACTTTATTCTGATTGATACGGCTGGCATTCGAAAGCGAGCCAAAGTAAAAGAAGATATAGAGTTCTATTCAGTCCTTCGTTCGTTAAGAGCGTTGGAAGATAGCGATGTGTGTGTCTATATAGTCGATGCTGAACGGGGTTTGGAATCGCAAGATGTGAGTCTGATAAGTTTGGCTCAAAAGCAGGGTAAGGGAATGGTGATTATGGTGAATAAGTGGGATTTGGTTGAAAAAGACAGTAAGACTTCGGATAAATTCAAAAAGGAAATCGAAGATAGATTAAAGCCAATCGACTACTTACCAGTGATTTTCGCTTCGGTACTCACCAAGCAGCGGATTTTTCAAGTAATTGAAAAAGCGGTGGCCGTTTACCATAATAAGACCAAAAAGGTGCCGACTTCCCAATTGAACGATGCTATTTTACCCGAAATAGCTCATTATCCGCCCGCTGCCACAAAAGGCAAACATATTCAGATAAAATATATTACGCAGGTCTCATCCAAATCTCCATCGTTTGCATTCTTCTGTAATTTGCCCCAGTACATACAAGAGTCTTACACACGATTTCTGGAGAATAAAATAAGAGAGAATTTTGACTTCGAGGGGGTGCCTTTGAGGCTCTTTTTCCGCAAAAAATAAAATTTTCTTACCTGATGTCTTTAAATCAGGCCATTCGTGTATCTTTGCAGAAATTTTAAAAACCTGTAAACTATGAAAAAAATTATCGCATTGTTAATGGTATGCGGCTTTGCATTTGCTTTTGTTGCTTGTGGTGGTAAGACTGAAACTACTGAGAGCACAGCAGATACAACAACCGCTGTTGCTGTTGACACAACTGCAGCTCCTGCAGCTGACACAACCGCTACTGATACTACTGCAGCTCAGTAATATCTATGGCGTGCCAATCTGAAAAGATTGAAACCAAAAGGCTTTAGAGAACTAAAGCCTTTTTTTGTGCCTTTTTGTTTACACTAATAGAATACAAAACGGGTGATCCAGAACAAAGTACTTTCAACTCTTCAACAACATGTTCCAGAATTAGCAGTAGAGTATTGTTTCAATCTCTGGCTGAAATACAAATTTGTATTCAAACTTCGCAAAGCAAGAATCACAAAAGTTGGAGATTTTACTTTTCGTACGGGTCAAACCCCGCGCATTACCGTTAATTCCGATCTACATCCTTTTTCATTTCTGATCACGTACATTCATGAAGTGGCTCACTTGGAAGCGCACTCAACATTCGGTCATCGGGTTGAAGCTCATGGTGATCAATGGAAAGAAACATTTCAGGAATTGATGATTCCGGTACTTAACACAGGGATATTTCCAGATGATCTGCTAAGGGTTTTGACACGGCATATGGCTAATCCAAAAGCCTCTTCTTTTTCGGATTCTGAATTGACGGCCGCCTTAAGAAAGTTTGATAAGAATCAGGCAGCTGTTATCCTGCTTTCACAGCTTCCGGAAGGAAGTGTTTTTGGTTTGCATGGCCGCTGGTTTAAAAAAGGGAAATTAAAGCGGACCCGTGTGATGTGCCGTGAGGTGAACACGAAGCGAGATTACCTGGTGCCAATTGATGCTCCTGTAAGTGGAGCACAGTTGTCTTTGACAATGTGAATAGTCATCGGTGATAATCCACTGATTACCGATCACTTCTTACCGATGACCAATTAATTAAGTCTTCTCTGAATCAACTGATCAACCAGTTCACAAAATTTAGCCGGATGCAATGTCCGCCATTGATCAATCTGTAGCGTGCCTCCCATGTTTACGTATTGATCGATCCTGTACTTGCGAAGTTCCTGTTGAATAAACTCTGGAAAGCAAACTGCGGCAATCCATCCTTGCTCCTCTTCCACTTCTTCAAACCACTCTTCGTAATACAATTCATCAGAACCATGGAAGTTGAATACATTTTCCCCAATCAAAATAAACTTACTGATTCCTTCGTGTAAGAGCATTTCTAGAAAATCCCTCTTCAACGTCATGATGTCGTTGTTGATAGTGTCATTCCATTCGCCAATGAACTCGAGAACCACATAGCCTTCGGTGTAGTCGGCATAAAGAGTTTTAACGTAAAGCGTTTCAGAACCAAATGAATCCCAGGCCGGATCAATATAGTATCCGTAGATGGTTTCGGTATAGAGATCGTAATTATATTCCTTCCCGTGAAAAGGAGATTGGGGATCCTCGGAAGAGTCGTAATACTTAAGCCAATTAGCATAAGGCTCAATCTGGTGCATGACTATTTACGACTGTCTACAGCTTTACGCACACTACCAAATTGCTTGAGAAGTTTATCCGCTTCTCCTTCTGTCACGTGTAACTCGTCCATAATCATTTTAACACCACGGCCAACCAACTTGATGTTGGTCAACTGCATGTCTACCATTTTATTCCCTTTCACTCTACCCAACTTGATCATGGTAGTAGTGGAAATCATATTCAGGACAAGTTTCTGCGCAGTGCCCGACTTCATGCGTGTGCTTCCCGTCACAAACTCCGGTCCAACCACAACTTCAATCGGATGGTCCACTTGTTTAGCCAACTCACTTCCTTCATTGCACGTGATACAACCCGTTACAATCCCTTGTGTCCGCGCTTGCTTGACACCACCAATTACATAGGGAGTTCGTCCGGAAGCTGCAATACCAATCAACACATCGTTTTGATTGATCATGTGCTCCTCCAAATCTTTCCAAGCCTGAGTAGCTTCATCCTCTGCGTTTTCCACTGCTTTGCGAATGGCTTTGTCCCCACCGGCAATCAGGCCAATTACTTTTCCTTGAGGCATTCCATAAGTGGGTGGTATTTCAGACGCATCTAATATTCCAAGCCTGCCACTTGTTCCAGCGCCTATATAAAATAAACGACCTCCTTTTTCCATTCGTTCAACAATGGCCGCAACAAGAGATTCAATTTTGGGAATTACTTTCTCAACGGCCAGGGGAACCGTTTTATCTTCTCGATTAATATTCAGGAGTAAATCGTGAATACTCATCCTTTCGAGATGTTCGTAATGGGAAGGTGATTCTGTCGTCACGGTCAGTTAATCGTTAATGGTTAATCGTTAATGGTTACTCGTTAATAGGGGAAGCAAGGTGAAATTTCATGTCCAGACAACTATTAACTTTTCTCTATTTTCAATTAACGATTTCACAAGTCTTTCTTATGATACAGCGCTAAACCAGCAATAGGCCCTTCTAAAATATTCTTAACCGTAATGCCTTTGTCATTTGCCACCTGTCTTAAGATATCGCTAAA
Organism: Bacteroidia bacterium; assembly: GCA_031414855.1. Taxonomy (GTDB): domain Bacteria; phylum Bacteroidota; class Bacteroidia; order Cytophagales; family Cyclobacteriaceae; genus ELB16-189. The sequence continues at coordinate 6,802 of JANOQK010000228.1, forward strand.
GTAAAAAGAGACAGAACCGGTGAAGTGTACTTTGTAGTTCTTGTAGTTATCATATCTCATCACTACTTCTTCATAGAAATCTGAAAAACTGTTATAAATAAGTTTGTAGCAATACGGGTCCTTCAAATGTTGAAAGATAAACTTTGTGAATCCTGCTAAAAAAGCACTGGGTCTTTCCTGCTGATAGACTTTTTCCAAAAACTCTTCACGTGTCAGTGGATAGCGAGCCTGAAATTGTTTGGCCAGCTCTTCCGGCATTTTCTTTCGCAAATAATCAAACACAAATCGTTTACCGATATAGGTGCCAGATCCTTCATCTGCTAATATCCAACCTAGATTGGCAACCATACCCGTTGTCTTCTCGCCATCATAAAAACAAGAGTTTGAACCTGTACCTAAAATGCAAGCAATGCCAGGTTCATTCCCACACAGGGCGCGTGCTGCTGCCAACAGGTCCCACTCAATTTCTATTTGTGCAGACGGAAAAAAATTCTTTAGCGCTTCCTTTATAACTATTTGATTCTTCTCAGATGACACACCCGTTCCATAATAAAAAATCTTATCGACAGAGCCCTTTACCTGTGGCACAAGGAACTCGGCTACATTTTTGTTTAGGTCTTCAATGGGTTGGTAATACGGATTAAAACCCGGGCAGTGGGCCTGACCAATAGTGCCATCGTTATATAAGATACGCCAGTCAATTTTAGAACCTCCGCTGTCTGCGATAATTACCATATCCGAATATTGAATTTACTATATGCGATTTACAATTTTTTTAACCAAGCAGGAAATTCAAAGTTGAACATTCAAAATTAGTTGAGAATTTAATGTTGAACTTTGAATCACTTAGCATCAATTTTCAACTTTCCGATGATGGTAAACTTTTCAAAAACATGTTCGGTATGCGGAGCATCTTTCAATTCATCAGTTAAATCCTGCCCGGCCCAATGCTCATAATGTTTTCCGTTTTTCCACAAACGAGAAAGAGAAACATCATACACCACGCCCTGGTAGGCAATCCATATCTCCGGTTTGTCCTGACCGTTGCGCAATGCTAGTTGTGCTGGCGTAATTTCATTTAACTTTCCCATTATCTTGAATAGATTCGCCTTCCTTCTATCACTAACAGTGAAATCAATTCATGATTAACTATTATCTTTCGCAGCAAGTTAGCCCTAAACCTATGAAATTCGCTTCTACTCTGCTATGTTTTCTAACACTATGCTTGTTCAACTGCTCTGAAAAGAAAGTAGCAGAGCAAATGGATGATGAACAACTTCGTGCTTACGCAAACGAACTGGCACATAAATTTATCATTGCAGATGGTCATGTGGATTTTCCGGAAAGGTTAAAAGAAAAGAAAATTGTACTGACAGAAGAAACTAAGTCAATTGTACTGTCTGACATTGGTGGAGAATTCGACTACGAGCGCGCCAAAAAAGGCGGACATACTTCTCCCTTCATGTCCATCTATATTCCAGCGAAATACCAGAAGCAAAATGACATGGGCAAAGCATTTGCCGATTCATTGATTGACAATGTCCTGGCCATGACTACTTTATTTCCCGACAAATTTGCGATGGCCAATACGCCAGCCGAAGTAGAGGTCAACTTCAAAGCAGGAAAAATTTCATTGCCGATGGGAATGGAGAACGGAGCACCTATTGGAAATGATTTGAAGAATTTAAAATATCTCTTTGACCGTGGCATTCGATACATCACGCTCACCCACAGCAAAGACAACCAGATTTGTGATTCTTCAGGTGATACCACACATACCTGGAATGGCCTAAGTCCTTTTGGAGTAAATGTTGTGAAAGAGATGAACCGTCTGGGAATTATGGTAGACATCTCACATGTGGACGACAGTACATTTTATCAAGTGATGAAGTTTACCAAAGTTCCTTGTATCGCATCTCATTCTTCCTGTCGCGCCTTTGCGCCAACTGTTAAGCGCAACATGACTGACGACATGATTAAAAAACTGGGAGAAAATGGAGGCGTGATGATGATCAACTTTTATAATGCTTTCCTGGATTCAGCTGTGGTGAATCGAAATAAAATCAATCGCGAAAAATTAAATGCTTTGTTAGTGGAAAAGGGATTGACTTCTACTGATAGTCTTGTCAAACCAATTATCAAACAATTTAATAAAGACAATCCTTCTTTAAAGTCCGATATAGAAATGGTGGCAAATCACATTGATCACGTAGTGAAGATTGCGGGAATCGATCACGTAGGCATTGGCTCCGACTTTGATGGGGTAGATGGTGAAGTACCTACAGGCCTTGAAGATGCTTCCTGCTTTCCAAATTTGATTTACGTGTTGTTAAAGCGCGGCTATACAGAAAGTGACATTGAAAAGATTTGTTATGGCAACACCTTTAGAGTGTGGAATAAAGTGATTGAGGTGGCAGAGGGAATGTAATAATCGTTTTCAGATGAAAGACTACAAGGAATTTCAATTTGGTTGGCTTATCTTTATTTTGATCATTCCTACTCAGATCCTTATCACCTATCTTTTTATAAATGACCTTGGCGACAAACCAATGGGTATTATTGGTTTCCTTATTTTCAGTTCAATTTTCATTTTAATCTATTCTTTTTTTTACGGGCTAACGACAAGGGTTACTGCATATAAAATAACTGTTGTATTCGGAATAGGCTTTCCCAGAAGAACAATCGCCTTGGACAGAATCAAAGGAGTAGAAACCGTAAAAACACCTTGGTATTATGGTTGGGGCATCCGGTTTTTCCCTACGGGCATGCTTTATAATATAAGTGGTCTTCAAGGTGTAGAATTAAAATTCAATGACACAGAGGATGTGATCAGAATAGGCAGCCACAACCCACAACAGTTAAAGAAGGAAATCTCAAAAAGAATATCGTTATAGGATCTATGCAAGTTATACTTTGCTTTCGCTCATGATGAGAGTTGAAAAAACTTCAGTTCTGTAGTAGTTCTCATGATGCGGCAAAGAAATCATCAAGGGGAAATCCAAATCGTCAGTTACCGATTCCTTCCATCATAAAAAATGAGTTACTTTTAAATCTTATATCAAATTAAATCGATATGGAATTAGCGAAAGCGGCAAGTGCGGTTATTTTGTTTCTTGCTTTTGGCCAGGTCTTTGGTCAAAAAAATATTGTTTCCTTCCATAAGATGGAGTCTCTGACTCCTAAAAAGCCAATTGTATGTTATAGTTCGGTGGGCGATGCCAACACATTTGTGCCACCGCCAGCAAAGTACTTGGCCTGGAAAAAGAATCAAACAGCCCGTGTTAAAACAGCTACCTTCATCGTTACGTATGAAGGCTTTTCAGACGAAGCCAAACAAGCATTTCAAGCAGCCGTTGAGATTTGGGAGACATTAATTGTTTCACCCGTACCCATTCGTGTATCTGCTTTTTGGAAAAGTTTAGGTACCAATGTTTTGGGCTCTGCTTCGCCAGGCACCTACTATCGGAATTTTGATGGCGCTCAAAAGAATGGAATCTGGTACCCTGTTGCTATGGCCGAAAAAATTTCCAACCGTGAATTGAACGAATCAAACGAACCTGACATTGTTGCCTCCTTTAACAGTGATAATGCCAGTTGGGATTTTAATACAGTTGGAGTTCCGGTCGGTGGAAAATATGATATGGTTTCTGTGGTGCTGCACGAAATCGGGCATGGCCTTGGTATTACACACTCATATCAAGTGAGCGGAGGCAATGGGCAAATAAGTGAATTCTTTAACAATTCTCCGGTGATTTTTGAATCCTTTATTGAGAACCAAACACCAACCAGTTTAGTAACAGGATTTTTATCTCCATCAACAGATTTAGGTATTGAGCTAACCGGGCAAGGTCTTGCATTCAACTCACCACTTGTTTTATTCAACAACAAGGGATTGAAAGGGGTCATCTACTCACCGGCCACTTACAGCGGTGGATCAAGCATTGCCCATCTCAGCGAAGATACTTATCCAAAAGGAACCGAAAATTCTCTGATGACTCCATCACTTAGTTCTGCTGAGGTCATTCACAATCCGGGCCCGATCATATTGAGTGCATTGAAAGATATGGGTTGGAATAATGTATTTATTCAACATACTCCTATCCAAAGCACAGAAGATGTTTCAAACGATTTTCCAATTCTTTGTCAGATAAAGAGTGACACCAGCTATGATGCCTCCTCTTTCAAATTATTTTACACATCGAATGGTACCACTTTTATTTCTAAGGTGATGACACCTACCGGCAATGCCAATGAGTTTGAATCTGTCATTCCAAAAACAGGAGCCATTGTCACCTACACCTATTTCTTTTCCTTGAAGGATATTGCAGGGCGCACCTTTCTGAGTCCTGGTAAAAATTATACGCAGGGCTCAGCCACGGTAACTCAATCCTATTTTACATTCACAGCAGGACCAGATACAAAAGCGCCTCGTATTACGCATGTCCCAAAAGGGTTTATTCAAAATACGGAGACACAGTTAAAACTAGAAGTCATCGCTACAGATGATATCGCCCTTAAAAAGGTGGAGATAGAATACCTGATTAATAACAATGCTCAGCCTATTATAGCTATGGTCAATATGAAGGACTCAACTTTCAATGGCTCGATTCCACTTTCTGCAGGGCTGGTGCAGGGCGACATTATTAAATACAGAATAAAGGCAACAGACAACTCTGCTGCCGAAAACATTACCCTTGCGCCTTCAACAGATTTTTACACCGTGAATATTGTGAGTCTTGCACCCATTCAGGATTCGTATTCTAATACTTTCAATTCAACCACAATTGATTTTTTTGGCGATCCGCAGTTTAGCGTAACTACTCCTGCAGGATTTGCCGATGGAGCTATTCACTCTGTGCATCCGTATCCGAACGGAACGGGACCTGGCTTTGAAAGTAATTTTGTGTACCAACTTAGAGTTCCCATCAAACTTAAGTCAGCAGATGCCACAATAAAGTTTGATGAAATTGTTTTAGCTGAACCTGGCGATGTGGGTGCCGCCTTTGGTAGTGCCAATTTTTATGATTATGTGGTGGTAGAGGGTTCTAAAGACGGAGGCGTAACCTGGAAACCTTTTGCCAATGGCTATGATTGTAGTAAATGATGCAGGTCCTTTAAAT
>JANOQK010000229.1:0-4829 GCA_031414855.1 Bacteroidia bacterium
ATCCTGATGCTGCAGCTAAAGTAGACCTTAACACATTCAGACAAATACCATGGGAAGATGATGTTCCATTTTTTCTGGCAGAGTTTATTGATAAAAATAATAAGCCTGCCTTCTTTTGCCCAAGACAGTTATTAAGGAAAATAAAAGGCGAAGCAGAGAAGGAGGGTTACAAAGCTACTTTCTCCCAGGAATTTGAATGGTTTAACTTTAAAGAGACTCCAGACACGTTACACGAAAAAGACTTCAAACATCTAAAGCCACTCACACCAGGTATGTTTGGTTATTCTATCCTAAGAACATCCTTGCAGAATCCATTCTTTACCGACCTCTTCGAATTGATTACAAAATTCGGAGTGCCCATTGAAGGTCTTCACACAGAAACGGGTCCTGGTACCTATGAAGCGGCCATCACCCATAGTGATATTCTCGAAGCTGCTGATCGTGCAGTATTGTTCAAAACATCAGTGAAAGAAATAGCCTATCGCCATGGAATATTAGCAACCTTTATGGCCAAGTGGAATGAAAGTCTTCCGGGTTGCAGTGGACATGTTCACCAAAGTTTGTGGGATAGTGAAGAAAATCAAAATTTATTCTACTCTGAAAGCTCATCAAATAAAATGAGTGAGATCATGAAGCATTACATCGCAGGTCAACTGCATTGCTTGCCTTACTTGCTACCTATGTATGCGCCTACCATCAATAGTTATAAGCGTTTAGTGGAAGGAGCATGGGCCCCAACTACATTGACATGGGCAATTGATAATCGTACTGTTGCGCTCAGGGCTTTACCAGGCAGTAAAAAATCATCACGGGTGGAAACACGCGTTGTTGGCTCGGATAGCAATCCATATCTCGCTATGTCTGCCTGTTTGGCTTCAGGACTTTATGGAATTAAGCATAAATTAAAGTTGCAAGATGCAACAGTTGGAAATGGCTATCGCGATATAGCGCATGGCACCCTTCCAAAAGATCTGCAAGAGGCAACCGCCAAAATGAAAGAGTCTTCTTTAGCCAGAGAATTGTTTGGAGAAAATTTCGTAGAACACTTCTGCCTCACGCGTGAATGGGAATGGAAACAATTTGCTAAAGTTGTAACCGATTGGGAGCTGAAGAGATATTTTGAAATAATTTAATAACAAATGGCCACAGATTCACTGATAACAAAATAATCTGTGAATCTGTGGCAAACTAAACAATACATCATGACATTCGATAAAATTTATCAATACAATTTTCCCACTACTATACGGTTCGGTGCTGGTGCCAGCAAAGAGCTTGGCGCTTATTTGAAGAGCAACAATCTTTCGCGACCGTTGGTGGTCACTGACCCAATTGTGGCTGAGCTTTCTTTCTTCAAAGACATCATTAAGCAACTAGGCACGCACGGCCTGTCTGTTGAAGTCTTCAAAGACATTCACAAAAACCCTGTCAAGTCTGATGTGTATAAAGGAACAGATCATTGGGACCAAACAAAAAGAGATTGTGTAGTTGGTATTGGCGGTGGAGCAGCATTGGATGTGGCACGATCCATTGTGTTGCGTGTAAATCATCGTGAAGACTTGTTCAAGTATGATGATTTGATTGGCGGTGATATTTACGTGACGAATAATGTTCCTCATTTTGTTACACTTCCAACAACATCGGGCACTGGAAGCGAAGTGGGAAGAAGCGCGATCATCTCAGATGACATCACGAAGCAAAAGAAGATTCTATTCTCACCTAAGCTATTAGCGAAAATAGTTTTAGCAGATCCCTCCCTAACAAATGAATTACCATCATTCGTCACTGCGGCAACAGGAATGGATGCACTTACACACAACATGGAGGCTTTCATCGCAAAGATGCCTCACCCGCTTTGCGAAGGAATTGCCCTTGAAGGAATTCGGTTAATAAATGAATCGTTGGAAAAAGCGGTGAACAAACCAGACCTTGAATCGCGAAGCAAGATGATGATGGGATCGATGATGGGTGCTATTGCTTTTCAGAAAGGACTAGGAGTTGTTCATTCGCTTGCTCATCCCCTATCCTCTTTATTGGATACGCATCATGGTCTAGCTAATGCAGTCAACATTCCTTACGGGATGGAATTTAATATTGAGGGATGTGAAGATAGGTTCAGACGCATAGCAAGGACGCTTGAGTTAAAGGATGAAAGTGGAAAAGCCGTTGTCGATTATTTATTTAATCTCAATACAAAAATCAACATCCCTCACAAACTGAGAGACATTGGAGTAAAGGCAGAGCATATTGAAACACTAGCCGATCTCGCCATTGCCGATTTCGCTCATCCGAATAATCCAAAGCCAGTTAGTAGGGAAGATTTTAAACAACTTTATTTGAAGGCACTGTAATAAGCTTTGAGCAGCCAGCTACTAGCTTCGAGCATGAGCAGTAGTCTTATGAAAATAATCTCGAAGCTCATAGCTAACGGCTCGCAACTATAAATAAAGATAAATTGTTGGATAAGTATAGAATGAAAAAAAATATAATAGGAGTAACAGATTGCAGCAAGTACGATAACTACGCAAAGTGGATACAATCCTACAGTCCAGATGTTGAAACCATTAAACTCAGCGAAAAGGTAAACAATCTAAGTGATGCTTCTCAATGTCACGGAATTTTGTTTACAGGTGGTGAAGATGTGCATCCACGCTTTTATAATAAACCTGAATACTTAAAGTATTGTCACGAAGACGATATCAGCGAAGCGCGCGATGTGTTTGAAATGAAGTTAATGGAGTATACCGAATCAAATCGTATCCCAGTCCTTGGCATTTGTCGTGGGTTGCAAATCTATAATGTGTTTCGCATGGGTACGCTTATACCTGACATCCCAAGTTGGGAGTTAAGAAAAATAAATCATGCAAAGACTAAAGAAGGATTGGACAGCTCTCACAATGTTGTTGTAACTCCTGGCTCATGGCTTGGTAAGATCACCGGGTTAAATAACGGAGATACAAACAGCAATCATCATCAATCGGCTGATGTTATAGGGAACGGTTTGGTGACAAGTGCCGTTACAGAAGACGGTGTTGTCGAGGCTGTCGATCAATTAAACCCAGAAGGAAAAAGCTTTCTTTGCCTTGTACAATGGCATCCTGAACGGATGGATGATCAACATAGTCCATTTGTCAAAAACATACGAGAAGCGTTTATCGGTGCCTCTCAAAAATTAGTTTAACATTTATCTCCACATGAATATTATCAACCCAGCAACTGAAGAAGTCATTACTAGCATGTCGGAAGACAATCTTCCTTCCATTCAAAAGAAGTTTATTCTTTTAAAAGAAGGTCAACCGCTTTGGTATCAAAAGGCATTACCTGACCGAATTACTATTCTTAAAAAATTTAAAGACCTGTTGGCTGAGAATATTGAATCTCTTTCGGCTATTCTTACTTCTGAAGTTGGTAAGCCATTGCAACAATCACGAAACGAAGTAAACGGAGCCATCGCCCGAATTGACTGGCTCACCCTCAACGGTGAAAAATATCTTGCTGATGAATGGATGACACGCCAAGATGGATTGGGTGAAAAGATTTCTTATGAACCTCTCGGAGTAGTTTGCAACATCTCCGCTTGGAATTATCCTTATCTGGTTGGCGTAAATGCATTTGTTCCTGCACTGATGGCTGGTAATGCGGTCATGTATAAGCCTTCCGAGTATGCAACTCTAACTGGACTTGAAATTGAAAAGCTATTAAAGAAAGCTGGAGTACCTGAACATATTTTTCAAGTGGCGGTTGGAACTGGAAACGTTGGTGAGATCTTATTAGATCTGCCGTTCAATGGTTATTTCTTTACTGGTTCAAACAAAACGGGAAAATATATTTATGCCAGAGTGGCTCCTAAAATGGTGCCTTGTCAATTGGAACTGGGAGGCAAAGATCCGCTCTATGTAGCAGAGGATGTTGAAGATTTAAAGTCCGTTGTTGCTGGAACAGCCGATGGCGCTTTCTATAACAATGGACAAAGCTGCTGTTCTGTAGAGCGCATCTACGTTCACGAGAAAATTTATAATCAATACGTAGATGAATTTGTGAAAGAAGTTTCAAGCTATCAAATTGGTTTACCAACAGAAGAAGGCGTTTACATTGGCCCGTTGACCAGACAAAATCAATTACACGTCTTGGATGATCAAGTGAGTGAAGCAAAAGCAAAAGGTGCAAAGGTTCTGTTAGGAGGCAAGCGAATGAATCGCAAAGGATATTATTTTGAACCCACTGTAGTCGTTGATGTTACCAACAATATGAAGATCATGCAAGAAGAATCGTTTGGCCCTGTCATTGGAATCATGAAAGTGAAAGATGATCAGGAGGCACTGAAACTTATGGCCGATACAGCGTACGGCTTGACTGCTTCCGTTTACACAAAAAGTCAAGAACGCGCGCAGAAACTATTATCTCAACTCAACACAGGTAGTGCGTATTGGAATTGTTGCGACAGAGTCAGCGCTACCCTTCCGTGGAGTGGCCGGAAAGATTCTGGTATTGGAGCTACCTTATCACACGCTGGTATTCGTGCATTCACTCATCCAAAGGCATATCACCTAAAGGGTAAGCTAAATTAGAAATTCTATTCTTAATTCTAGATTCTATATTCATTTATAAGATAAGATTGTAGAAGTTATAATATAGAATATTTAACCAAGCAATCATTTATCCCAGATTATGTATTAGAAAAAATAGCCACGACCCTGCCTACCGGCCAGGCAGGCTTCAGGTCGTGGAACAAATGAAAACAAACCAAAAGGGCTTTAGCCCAAATATAATTTTGGCTAAAGCCAAATCTCTTTTTCCCGTTATTTCCCCCGACCTGAAGGTCGGGGCTA
>JANOQK010000230.1:0-2049 GCA_031414855.1 Bacteroidia bacterium
GGTTTAACAGCAACACCAAAGGAAACAACCGAAGCCAGCAATTCAGAATATTTTGGTGACCCTATTTACACCTATTCATTAAGACAGGGAATTGATGATGGTTTCTTAGCTCCTTACCGTGTGGTTAGAATTGCTATGAATGTAGATGCTGAAGGTTGGCGACCCGAGCAAGGCAAAACCGACAAAGACGGAAATGAAGTTGAAGACAGAATTTACAACCGCAGGGATTTTGATAGAAGCCTTGTCATTGAGGAAAGAACGGATTTAATAGCTAAAAAGCTCACTGAGTTTTTAAAAGGTTACGACCGCTTGGCTAAAACCATTGTGTTTTGTGTGGACATTGACCATGCTGAAAGAATGAGAACAGCATTAGCCAGGCATAATGCTGATTTAGTTGCTGAGAATTACAAATACATCATGCAGATTACGGGCGACAATGATGAAGGCAAAAGAGAGTTAGATAACTTCATAAACCCAGAAGAGAAGTATCCAGTAATTGCCACTACTTCTGAATTGATGACGACTGGTGTAGATGCGCAAACTTGTAAAGTAATTGTGTTAGATGCCAATATCAATTCGATGACTAAGTTCAAACAAATTATTGGACGGGGTACGCGTATCAATGAAGAATACGGAAAACTTTATTTTACAATATTAGATTTCAGAAATGCAACGGATTTATTTGCCGACACTGGTTTTGACGGAGACCCAATTAGAATAAAACCAGCAACGGAAGAAACAGACTTAGGCAATATCATTGAAGAAGAAGTAATTAATGACGAGCCAATCATTGATATTGAAACTGGAGAAGTGATTGACATCGAAATACCTGAAATACGCTATCCCGAACCTGACTTTCCTGAAACAGAAGCGAGAGAACCAAGAGAGAAAGTTTATGTCAACGGCATTGATGTATCAATATTAATTAGCCGTGAGTTGCATTTTGACCAACATGGTAAACCAATTACCACAAGTTTAAAAGACCACACTAAAAAAATAATAAATGGGCAATTTGCTTCTTTAGATGATTTCCTTACTAAATGGAAGAGCACAGACCGCAAGGAAGCCATCATAGCGGAACTTATCGATCAAGGCGTAATGGTTGAAGCCTTGTACGAAGCAGTGGACAAGCAAGTAGACTTATTTGATCTCATTTGCCACATTGCTTATGACCAACCACCTTTGACAAGGAAAGAAAGAGCTAACAACGTAAAGAAGCGAAACTACTTTACGAAGTATGGCGAACAAGCAGGAAATGTTTTGGAAGCATTGTTAGACAAATACGCTGATGAAGGCATTGAGAACATTGAAAGTATGGAAGTATTGCAGGTAAAGCCATTGAGTGACTTTGGTTCTACAGTAGAAATTGTAAATGGTATTTTTGGTAGCAGAGAAAAATACATGCAAGCCATTAAAGAATTAGAAAACGAATTATACAAAGTAGCATAGCACTATGAGCAATATTGGAGGTGTAATAAAGTCAATCAGAGATATTTTTAGAAAAGACCCGGGTTTGAGTGGCGATGCACAACGTATTGAGCAATTGGGTTGGATGATTTTCTTAAAGCTATTTGATGATAAGGATAAAGAAAAGGAAATACTTAACCCGAAATACAAATCTCCCATTCCAACTGAATTGCAGTGGCGGAATTGGGCAGAAAATGATGAAGGGATAACAGGTGATGCGCTTATAACCTTTGTAAACAATAAACTCTTTCCGAGACTGAAAGAATTGAAGGTAACTGCCGATAATAAATTGGGGGTTATCATCCGGAATATTTTTGATGGTACGAACAACTACATGAAAAGTGGAACGACCTTTCGCCAAGCCATCAACAAACTCAACGAGATTGATTTCAATAGCAGTAAAGAGCATCATATTTTCACTGCCATTTACGAAGACATATTACAAGGGCTTGCCACCAAAAAAGACACAGGAGAATTTTACACACCACGAGCAGTAACACAGTTTATCATTGACATGGCAAACCCCAAGCTTGGCGAAAAAATAATTGACCCTGCATGTGGTACTGCCGGGTTTTTAGTTTG
>JANOQK010000231.1:0-5156 GCA_031414855.1 Bacteroidia bacterium
TTTTAATCATGCAAATCAGGACTTAGGCATTGGAAATTTGGCACTAGGGGTTTTGAGTTAAGCAATTGGTTTTGTGAAAAGTTGTTTCAGTCTATCTTTCTTTAGCATCTTCTGCCCTGTTTTTCCTGTAGCAATTAACCGGTCTGCGCACGTAACTTCAATGGAACAAATTAATTCATTTCCCTCCATCTTTTCTACCGTTGCCACAATCTTAATTTCTTCGCCAACAAAAGCCGGACTTTTATGGTCAATACTTAAAAATGTTCCTACCCCCTCTTCATCTTCTTCTTTCATTTCTATGAAGAATAACCGCGATGACCATTCAAAATCGCGCGCCAGGGCAAAGGTAGAACAAACAGCGTGCAACACCTCGCTATGAAAGGTAGCCTGGTCGGCTTCATTCACCGTCTTTGTATATACTTTTTGATCGCCTGGTTTAAAAATGTTCTTCATCCACAAAGCGTGAAAAGTTAATAGTTATTAGTTAATCGTGAATAAAATACTAATCGTAATCTGCTAAACTATTAACGTTTAACTATTTTCAAATGACAAGGCTAGCGTCTGGCGCTACGTCCATGCCACAAAACTCACCTTTTAAAAATTTATAGTGCGCCACCATTGCTATCATGGCCGCATTGTCGGTGCAATACTCAAACTCAGGAATATAAATTTCCCATCTCAACTTCTCTGCTGTGTTTCGTAATTCCTTACGTAAACCAGAATTCGCAGCCACTCCACCAGCGATAGCTATTTCTTTTATTCCGGTTTCTCTACTGGCCTTCTTCAATCGTTGCAACAGCATGTTCACCAACTGATGTTGAAGGCTCGCGCAAATATCGGTCAGGTTCTTCTGCACAAAATCCGAGTCCTTCAGCTTTTCATCCCGAAGGAAATAAAGAAAAGCGGTCTTAATTCCACTAAAGGAAAAATCCAATCCCGGCATATTTGTATCCGGAAAAGCAAATGCATTCGGATTACCCTGCTGTGCATATTTATCGATAAGAGGCCCACCCGGGTAAGGAAGTCCTAACATCTTTGCAGCCTTGTCAAAAGCCTCGCCTACGGCATCATCCTGCGTCTCGCCAATCACTTTCATTTCCAAATAATCCTCCACTAACACAATTTGGGTATGCCCTCCACTTACTGTTAAACATAAAAAAGGAAATGAAGGTACTTTCGTGACTGAATCACCTTTTTGAATAAAATGAGCAAGCACATGCGCTTGCATGTGGTTCACCTCAATCATCGGAATACCTAGTGCCAATGCCAATCCCTTGGCAAATGAAACGCCTACTAACAAAGCCCCCATCAGGCCTGGGCCTCGTGTAAATGCTACTGCATTTACATCAGGCAAACTGATACCTGAAGTAGTGATCGCTTCGTTAATCACCTTGACGATATTTTGTTGATGTGCCCGCGATGCTAACTCGGGCACCACACCACCATATTTGTGATGGACAGATTGCGAGGCGATAACATTATTAAGTACCTTGCCATTTCGTATTACGGAAGCTGATGTCTCATCGCAAGAAGACTCGATGGCGAGTATAACGGGAAGCTTTTTTTGATCCATGAACCTGCAAGGTATAAAAAATAGATTTTTCGGAAGGCTCAAAAAAATAGCTGCCTACGGCATACTATGTGGCGTTGGATTCCTCATTCTTGGTTTTATTACCATGCAAATTCCTGCTGTGCAGGAAAATCTTCTCAGCCGTTATCTGGGCGATTTCTCAAAGGGTACCGGCTTTTCTACAACTGTTGAATCCTTCAACCTGGTTTGGTATGATCGACTTGAGATTAATGGACTCCTGGTAAAGGATCCTGAGAAAAACTCGATGATCCGTGTAAAACGACTTAAAGTCAATTTTGTCTTTCACCGTATTCTTAAGAAAGGCGAAGTCAACATTGATGCCATTTCATTGGATAGCGCTAAGATTAGTTTAATCACCATCCCCGAAACCGATTCAACATCCGACCTCAACCTCACTATCTTGATTGATCGGATTAACAAAATGGCTTCCTCCGGAAAAGGTGGTGGTGAACCTAAAGTAAACATTGGTGAGATACTTATTAATGATGCGCTGTTTCAATACAATGATCAGCTGAAAATTGATTCCGTTACCAAAACATTTGACACGCAACATTTCAGTTTGGCAATACCTGGCATTGAGGCACAAAATTTTAAAGTGATTGGAGACACCATTCAGTTCAATGTGCTTGCGCTGCAAGCAACAGATGTAAAGACCCAACTAAAAGTAGATCAGCTCCAGACGTTTTTTCGCCTTTCGCAACATTCCATGGAATTTTTAGGGATCAACATGAAGATTGGCAAAAGCGTAGTGAGAGATACCATCATTCTACAATATAAAAGCCAGCTTGACTTAAATGACCTTGTTAACAAAGTGAATCTGAAAACACATCTTACAAACACTGTTATCGATCCAGCTGATCTCCTATTCTTTGCACCCGAAGCCGCTGCCCTCAACTTTCCACTTCGCCTTACTGGAGCCATTACCGGAAAAGTAAGTAGACTCACCTACAAGAATATGAGCATTGGGTATGGTAACACTGTGCTCAACGGAAGTCTGAATATGGACGGGCTACCTTTGATCAAGGAAACTTTTATAAATCTCAAGCTTTTGAAAAGCCGAATTGACATTCGTGATTTTCATTTTATTCTGCCATCGGATGCCTATGCACGATTGCAGCCCATGGAAACCTTCAACCTGAACGGCAATTTTTCTGGTTTTATTACAGACTTTGTTGCTAAGGGAGATTTCGATAGCCCTCTTGGCAAAATTTCATCCGATATCAACCTTAAAATAAATGAGAACAATGTAGACCTCTCTACTTACAAGGGGAACCTTAGACTTACAGACTTTAAATTGGGCAAGTATTTGCAGGATACGGTAACCTTTCAAAATGTTTCACTTGAAGGAAACATCCGGGGGAAAGGGTTAACCGAGGTATCAGCAGATTTTTCGCTGACAGGTTCAGTCTCTTCTCTAGGTATACTAGGATATAACTATCAAAATATTACGACAGATGCTCATTTTTCAAAACAGTTCTTTCAAGGACTTGTAAAAATTGATGATCCTAATCTTCAGTTTAATGCTGCAGGATCAGTTGATTTTAGAAAAGGCAAAAACCTGGTAAATATCAAGGCAAAGTTGGATACGGCTTTTCTCCAACCGTTAATCCATTCCAAGAAAAATATTTTTCTACAGTCGAACATCGATATTGACACACAGGGGCTGAAACTGGATAGCCTTTTTGGTGACATTACCTTACATGAAACGACTGTTCAATATGACGATGAATCCTTAGTGTTTGATTCCGTTCATGTCATCTCTGCGGCCGATCATGAAAAAAGGAAACTAACACTTCGAAGTTCCCTGATGGATATCAACCTGGACGGCAACTATTACTACTCCACCTTATTCAATGACCTACAACGGATCGCAACGGAATTTTACCTCAACCTGAAAAATGATAAAACTGCTCTTGAAAAATACTATGTGGAAAAGCCAAAAAGTAATCAGGAATATAGTGCCTCCATTCGTGTGATGATGCATGACATTAATCCTATTATCGATCTGGCCGATATTAATTTGACTATTTCTCGTAACACCTTAATCGAAGGAAAATTCTCTAACGGGTACACCTCCATCGCTGACCTGTTTACCACCATCGACTCTGTTCAGTATGAAGACATCCTGACAATCAACAACCAAATAGAATTCACCGGTTCTAAAATAAGAGACAGCACCAATGTATTGGCCATGCTTACCATTACTTCTGACCGCCAGATTATGAAAGGATTCTCCACCAAAAATCTGTTGGCGGAAGGGATCTGGAATAAAGACCATATTGAGGTGGGTATAGACTTTGACCAGAAAGAAAGGAATAATCTAGTAAGGCTTAAAGCAGAAATCGACTTTCTAGCGGATAGTACCAAGATAAAAATTCTACCATCCAGGATACGCGCGCTTGATAAAGAGTGGCTCATTAATCAAAAGAATTATACTCTCATTGCCGGACAGGAGTTAAACATTCATCACTTAGAGTTTCATCACAAAGACGAATCAATTTTGATCGATGGAAAAATTTCAAAAGATCCAGAAGAGAAATTAGTACTGACCCTCCGCAACTTGAACCTGGATATTCTCAACACGATTAGCACCGAAAAATTTGCGGGCACCTTAAGCGGTCAATTGGAAGGTCGTAGTCTATACAGCGATCCCTATTTGCTGAATAATACATCCATCAGTGCATTTACCATTAATGATTTTCTGATCGGAGACATTACAGGTAATAACGTCTGGAATCAGGAAGAAAAATTATTTGATATTGACTTCTTTATCGACAGGCTTGGCAAGCGCACTGTAAATATTACAGGGACTTATAATCCATCCAAAGAAAAAGACCCATTAGACATAAATGCAAAATTTGAAACTGTGAATCTCAAAATAATTGAGCCGCTACTTAGAGATATCTTTTCAGAAATGGATGGAACACTGACGGGCTCCTATCATGTCCTTGGAACTCTTTCGCAGCCCATGATTACGGGCGAAGGTCAAATTGAGAATGGACAAATCATGATCAATTATTTGCGCACAAAATATGCTTACCATGGAACATTAGAGCTTACTCCTAACCAAATCATCTTCAAAGAACTGCAGTTAACGGATGCTTTTAAAAACAAAGCCAAGTTGGATGGCTATGTGGCACATCGGAACTTCAATAAGTTCAGGATTAATCTGGATGGATCTTTTAAGAATTTTCAAATGCTGAATACGACTGCCAAAGATAACCAACTGTTTTATGGACAAGGGTATGCATCGGGCAATCTGAATATTTTTGGCCCCACCTCCAATTTAAAAATATCTGCCACAGCACGCACCGAAAAGAACACTCGGATTTTTATTCCCATTAGTGGTACCAGCACTCTTGGCGAAAAGGATTTTATTCGATTCACTAATTTTACAGACAGCACAAAAATCAAAACCATAGTTCCGATTAAGAAAAGAGAAGCCTCGGGGATTACGATGGATTTGAATATCGACATTACACCAGACGCTTATGGTGAAATCATTTTTGATTTAAAGGCCGGAGATATTATAAGAGGCCGAGGTAAAGGTGACCTTCATATGCAG
>JANOQK010000232.1:0-20385 GCA_031414855.1 Bacteroidia bacterium
CCTTATGAGGCTGGCTATAGATTATTTTAATGTACCCGTCTTTATATCGCGAAGACGCGATAGCCAATGGACTAGGTCGAGGTTTAACAGCTTCTTGCGCAAATGAATTGAAAGCTGAAAGGAGTAAACACACACCAATAAGTCGAATCATGAACAATAGTTTGCAGCTAAGGTAAGAATTTTGCTTTCAATCCTGTTTTTTTGGAAGTTTACCAAATCTATTGATAAAGAAATTCTATGGCTGCTGCAAAACCTGAGTTTGATGATATTTACATGGAGTTGGCTGTTAACCTTGCCAAGCGCTCTCATTGTATTAAACGCCATGTCGGGGCTGTGCTTACCAAGGATACGCGCATTATCTCTATTGGATATAATGGCCCTCCATCAGGAACTCATAACTGTGATGAGGAATGGCCAGAAACTGGTTGTCCGCATGATTCTAAAGGTGGCTGCTCATTGGCTATTCATGCCGAGCAGAATGCAATTTTGTATGCTGTTAAGAATAAGACTTCTGTTGAAGGTGCCACCATATATGTAACGCTTTCACCTTGCCTGGCTTGCGCTAGAATTATTTTCAGTATGAAAATAAAACAAGTAATCTATTTGAACTCCTATGCTGAGTACAAAGGATTGGCAAGTGATGAGGGTGTTGATTTTTTAAATCGCTTTGGAGTTGACTGTGTGAAGTATAAGGGAAACCTCACTAATGTCACACATATGAATTAATATATACCTAATCCTTGGAAAAGGATTAGGTATGATTTGATCTTAGTTACCGAGTCTTCAGTACTTTTTCAACCTCACCAACTAATTTGGAAGTAATCCCTTTGGTTTTTTTGGCTTGTTCTGTTTTGAAAATACCAAAAGCTTTTTCTGCCATTTCAAATAAACCAGCAGGGTTCTTATCATGACGATAACTTCCCAAGCACCACTCGATATCAGCTTGTAACTGTGGTTCAAGATTTAAAGCCTTAAGCTTTGTTAATACTTCTTCTGCTACTTTCTCAATATTAGAAGTTGTGGAGGCAGCTGCCTTAGTCTTTGCAGGAGTTTTTTTAGCAGGTGCTTTTTCAGCGCTTGGTTTAGCAGTTGCTTTTGCCATAAGTGTTTTTTATTTAGTTGTACAAAGTTACGTGTCTTGTTAGCTGGTAAACAAGCACTTGGGGTATAAAATCACCGCAACCGTTGTCGCTATATTGTAGCCTCGATTTATTGCCTGTCAGTAATATTGAATTGTAGAGGCGAAAGAAACAGCTGAAAGTGATGATGGTGTCTTTTTTTGAAACGTTTTTCGAGATGAATTCTATTAATTCTCTGTTACGATATTGATAAGTTAAGTTCATTGTAAAAGTCATTAAAAAGAAAAAGGGAAGTGATCCTAGATCACTTCCCTTCGTAAAAGTATCAAGCGTAGCTCGATTACTTCTTCTTCTTAGCAGCCTTCTTTGCTTTCTTAGCTGCTTTCTTAGCGGGTTTTTTTGCCATAGCGTTTTAATATTTTAGTTTAAAACTGTACGAAAGCTATAATAAATAATTAATTAACAAAAATTTTTTGCGATTAATTTTTATATGAGAGAAAAATTCCAGTAGTGATATTTTATTCTTTGCATCATAACTGATCATTGAACGGTATTACAAAATGTTCACTTCGCTCATTAACTTAATACCAAATTTTTCTTCTACGCTTTGTTTTATTTTATCTGCTAATTGTAAAATTTCATTTCCTTTTCCTCCACCATAGTTAACTAATACAAGTGCTTGATGTTTATGAACACCAATGTTGTTAATTGTTTTTCCTTTCCAACCACACCGTTCAATCAACCAACCCGCGGGTATTTTAACTTCTTGATTTACAGGCGAATAGCCAGGCATATCAGGGTACAGAAGTTTGAGTGTTTGATACTGTTCATTGTTAATGATGGGATTCTTGAAGAAGCTTCCTGCATTACCAATCACAGAAGGATCAGGTAACTTAATTTTACGAATGTAGATGACTGCATCACTCACATCACGAATGGTTGCATCAAGTACACCACGTTGTGATAAGGTCTCTTGAATAGCACCATAAGATGTGTTCATGTGATGATTTTTTTTAGTCACACTTAAAGTAACACTTGAAATAAAATATTTTTCTTTTAATTCTTGTTTGAAGACACTTTCACGGTAGCCAAAGCAACATTCTTCATTATTGAAGTACCTCATCTCACCTGTGATAGCATCAATACATTCGACTTGATCAATCACATTTTTGATTTCAACACCATATGCACCTATGTTTTGCATGGGTGCAGCACCTACAGTACCGGGTATTAATGAAAGATTTTCAATACCACCCCAATTATGATCAACACAATACATTACTAATTCATGCCAACTCAGTCCTGCGCCTGATTTTATCCGAATATGTGTATCAGTTTCATCTACTTTTTCAATTCCTTTGATGAACATCTTCACAACTAATCCTTCAAAATCATGTGTGAAGAGGATGTTACTTCCGCCACCTAGTATTAATATCTTCTCTTTCTTATAAATATCAGACTGAATGAGTTCTTTGAGCTGTTCAACAGACTCTACCTGAACATAAAATTTCGCTCGTACGTCTATCCCAAAGGTGTTAAATGACAGCAGCTTTCTATTTTCTTCTATCGTGAACATGCTTTTTGTATTGATTACTTAAGCAAAATTAACACCTTTTGACTTATGGAATGGAAGTAAATGTTTATTTACAATCTCCACGTATGAACGACAATTCACCGACTTAAATGAATATTGGGGGACGTTTAGAATAATAAAATGAATGAAAATTTATTTTGTAAACGATGCTGAAAGCTTATCTGAGGACAGTTTGAATAAACAAATTCTTGGAAAGCGACCTGCAACATATGTTGTTCCGCATACTGCGAGTCCCCCTTCTGCCGTTGTGATAATACTTGCTGCATCAAAGGGATTGGAGAAGCCAAGATAACGACTGCCTTTGAATGCTCCAGTAGCTTTGTCATAACCAAACAAAGCGATTTGTTTGCTCCGTGTATTACTGGCGTAAATCAAAATATCTTTCTCGTTCACTTTAGTGGAAAGAATCTTAACCGGAGCATTGGCAGTCAACTCAGGCAATGAATTTCCTCCCAAGTCAGCGCTCGAACTTACTCCTGAAGTTTTAAGTGAAGCATTAGGAATAAAGTAGTTGTCACCAAAATTGAAGCGAGCCGTTGCAAACTTGCCATCCTCCAGAGATGTTATCTGGCTTAAGCCTCCATCATCTTGCTGACCTTGAACCACTCCCTGTGGATTGTTGGCATTGAGGTCGGTAAAGACAAGGGATAAGGTATAATTATAAAATCCATTGAAATAATATTGACCTGCTGTTGTTTTGCCTACCTGAAAAGGTAGTTGTCTGCCTGTGCGTATGAAATGGTTAATGATCGGTTCTTCCACAGCATCACCTGCACCAATGCTAAACCCTTTTGATTTGGAAATGCTTCCGGAGATACTGACTACACTTACTACGCTTTGCTTATTAAGATTATCATAACTAAGCAAAACGAAATTGCCATTGTCTGGAGCTGCCACCATCGGATAGGAGCCCCCAACAGAAATAGTTTGAGTAATCTCTCCCTCTGTATCCATTTCCATCAAACGTGTTTGCAATCCAACCGAGGTCATGCAGAAAAAATAATATTTCCCATTGACTTCCATAAGCTGTCCAGCAGGATTAATAAAACCGGAGTCGACTTCTTTATCAAATACAAAGTCACCAAATTCATCCACTTTCATAATGTAGGTACCGCTAAAGTTGGAGTCCTTCAATCTTCTACCCCCCAATATAAGATAGCCGCCATCTGGAGTTTGACGAATGTCTATAGGATAGTAAGATGTATTGAATTGATCATTATCGTAGATGCGGGTAAAGTTCACCTTGTCCGATGTAGGAGAGGGTTCATTGGCACAAGCGAAAGCAAAAAGGAGAAATGTAAAAGCTATATAATTTTTCATGATGATTACTTGTCTAATGCTTTAAAACTATTACTGAGGTAGCGCATGGGGAAAAGACACCCAGCGGAAAAGACAATGTTGTTCAGTTTGAGATCATCCTGTACATCTCCCATTCCAGAAAGCCTGTCGTTGTTATAACGGCTTTGGGTATTGGCAATGTTGCTCATGCCTTTGCGGTACGTGATATCCAACACCAACCTCACATTTCCAAGATTATAGTTTACACCAGCTCCACCTACAAGCCCCCAATAATTGGTAAATAGATCTTTTGCACCTACGATAACGGACTCATTCTTAAATTCATTTGTACCACCTGAGGCATAGTCGATTCCGGATACCGTAACAGATTTATTAGCATTGATAAGTAAAGAATAAAAGACACCCACTTGAACATATGGACGCAAGCGTGTGTGAGTAATATCATATTTGATAATGAGTGGAAGATCAGCATAATCAACTTTTATTTCCTGATCATAGTTTAATAGGAGTTGCTCTGCAGCATTTTCGGGATTGTCCCATGTAAATTGATTGGAATAAGTGAATCTTGAATGAATATAGGTGGGCTGAGTGCTAAATGAAAATCCTTTGTAATAGAAGGTAATCTCTATGGAAGCCTGACTTCCGATTTTATTATAAGAGTCATAAACCTTATCGGTGAGCCCTACAGAATAATTGGTTGGAGAAATGATGGAGTATCGCTCGGTAGGTAGGGCTTGTGTCAAATTAATACCCGCCTTAAATCCAAGCCAAAATTGTTTGTCGAGAAATTTATCCTTCTCATTGGTCACTTTTTTATTGTTAAAGCCTGGAGATTTTTTATTGGCCTGACCCACGGCACCAAGAGTTGCGAGTAGAATACTAAGGAGGAGTAAAGATTTCTTCATAGTTAACGGGTGACGATGAGTTTCTTTGTTTCTTTTAATATGCCAGACATGATGTGGTAATGATAAATGCCAGGCGAGAGGTCTGTCACATCCACACTAATATAATGTTCTCCTGGCTCTTTTTCTTCATTTAATAAATCCTTGAGCACGCGACCGCCATTGTCCATCAGACTTAATTTCACATGGCTTGTTGAGTTGATCCTGAAGCCGATTGTCGTTTGTGTTTTGGCAGGATTGGGATAACAATCTAACAATGAGAACCTGCTGCTTGCAAAATTTTCTTTCACCCCCGAAACCACCTGTGTGGCAATAGGCAGTGGTTCATAATTGCCTGTGCCTTCTTCTTTTGGCCCATTGATGAAGTTTTTAAAGAAGATATCATTGTTGATTTTTGTCTCATCTACCAGCATCCAATCCTTTAGAATATTGGCATATACCTGACGATAGTCGTATTGCATCTCCACATTTCCCATTGATAAGTCTGGCACTTTTCCAACTACGCCTGGATTTGCTCCTGTTCCAAAAATAAACATGGGCCCGCCTGTTCCATGATCGGTGCCATAGCTTCCATTGGAGTGAATTCTTCTGCCAAATTCAGATGTGGTGACGCTAAGCACTTTATCTTCAAGACCCCTAGCCTTCAGGTCGTCCTGAAAAGCTTTCATAGCAGACGAGATATGATACATCAACGCTGCGTGAACGCCCATGGTTGGATCATAACTTTCTACTTGCTCGGCATGCGTATCAAAACCACCAATTTTTACCAGGAATACTTTTGTCTTTACACCAAGACCTGCACCACCTCCATCTAATAAACGCGCAATAAGTTTAAGTTGTGGGGTAAGGCCGTTTCTCAAACTTCCTGACGGTGCATTGAATGGATATTTTTCAGGATAGGTGACACTCGATTCCGGTGAGTTTTTATACACTTCATAAAGGCGGTTGGCGTAATCCTCTGATTTGTCTTCCAGTCCCAAAATCCAATTTAATTCTTTGCCGTAGGGAGAATCATTTAAGGCTACCGGAGGTTTACCACGCGGATCAACTCCTTCGTCTGTAAATCCTTCAAGCTCCTCAACAAGTTTTGCAAAACCTACTGGATCATTTAATGATATAGAGGTTGGAATATTTCCTTCCTGATGAAAGATCAAGGAGACATCACTTCCCATCTCAATGGCCAATGGATCCTTCATCTCAGCATTCGGAAAGTCATTCGGGTAAATCTTAGGAGCAAACTCTTGTTGTAAGTACCGACCGACCCACCCAGAGGAATAATAATCATCAAAACTTCCTCCCATGAATGAGATATCTCTTCCACGAAAGTGAGATCCATTGTTATTCTTATATGAAACTCCCTGTACGATAGTCATTCTTCCACGATCGTAAAGATCTTTCATGGCAATCATATCAGGATGAAGGCCTACCTGTGCATCACTTTTAAGCGTGCTGTCAAGCGCTATCATTTTGCGGACACTGTTTTTTGCCGGTATTGCAATGTTGGCTCTACGGCTGTAATATTCATCATAGGCTTCTACCGGAATAACCATGTTCATTCCATCATTGCCGCCATGCAATTGCAAAATCACCAGTACCCTGTCATTTGTACTTTCATTGGCCATGCGGGTCAGGCTATTTTCACCCATCAGGCGAATGGGAATGCCACCAATGGTGAATGGAACTGCGGCCAGCGATAATTTTTGTATAAAACTTCTACGTTTCATTCGTTCTTTAATAAAGTTGATATTCGGGCGACTGCATCATAGCATTAAATAAACTTTCTAATTGATTAGGTACCACCTCGGGTTCATAAGTATTGTTCCATCGAAAAGTCCACATTGCTTCCGGGTCGGCATCAATCTGTGGCGACTTTAGAAATGCCGTTAGAAAGTAATTCATGCGCTCGGCAGTCAATCCTGCATTGTCGTCTGCTGCTGTATCGAAAGTAAGATTCTCTGCTTGTGGCAAAAGATATTTAGCTAGTTCAATGATCAAGTCTCGCGCATTGGAAGATACTGCGTTGCTGAATTTTGTTTTCACGAAATCGACCAGATCAATTTTGAGTCCGCCTGGCATGTTCTGATTTTCTGAAACCAGTTGACGAATAAAATTATAGCGATTTGTTAGATAGTTCGTTGAAATCCAACTTCTGTGATAGATCGGAAATTGATGATAGGCATCATATCCCGCCACATCAAATGGCTCGTAAAAATGCATGCCCATGTCAGACATGGAACGGATCAGTTCATTTGTTTTACCATAATAATCAGCTGCTGTTGTGATAGGATTGGGCAACTGAGCTTGAATATTAAAAAATCGCATGGTTCCTACCATCAAGTCCATTGGTGATTTGATAATACCCCCAAAGTTATCGTCAGTTACCCCTGCAGCGGCTTCATAAAAATGCTGGCTTTTGAAAAGTTCTTCCAATACAGGTTGAAGTTTAAATCCATTGCTGGCAAATGTATTTGCCATTTCGGCTACTATGGTATTATCTATGGTTTGTGTGATCTCGTGATAGACATAGAACCGGTATATTCTTCTGCAAATATTTCTGGCCGTTTCTGGCTTGGAATAGATCATATCTATCAACTGACTGATTTCATCCAATGCACTTGCCTCTGTAGCATTTGTTCCGGCAAGCAAAGTTGGGTTGGCTTGAATAATTGCACTGTTGAAGCGATCGCTAAACTGCTTAAGATCATTATCATGTCCAGATGCATTGGTCAAGCTTCCTCTTACTTTCCCCCGGGGAAGATTGGTGTCCAAATCAATATTTGAGTACGTGTCGTCAATGTCCCAACCAGAAAGAACTTTGGCAGCTGCTTGTACATCTTGTTCGCGGTATAAGAAATAATCTCCTGGATCAGTTACTGGCGGTAGGGTTCCTTCAAGTCCACGGCCAATAGTATACAATTCATGGAGTTCGCGCGCATAGTTTTCATTGGGACTACCTTTTATGTTGAGATTACCATCCAGCAAACGAAGCATGGCATTGTCAACACTTGCCTTTTTAGTAAGCTCCTTAAAATTTAACTTAGCATCTCCTGTTTTATCAAATGCAAAAAGACGATAGAGTTGATTTTCAAAATATAAAGATCGACTGTTATCTACTTTTGACTGAATGGCGGTAAGCACAGTGTGAATGAAGAAAACAATCTTTTCGCGTGTTGAATAAGCGAGGGACACGGCAGGATTGACCCCCACGCTCAACATTTGTCCAATAAACCAGCCTTTGAAAAATTCTTGCAAATCGCTGTCTCCGCTGTTGGCATCTGTAATACCAGAAGTAAACCATTCTGCACCTGTTTCCGGATCAAGCGGCAATATTGGATCAGGTAAAGGTTGTTGAAAAAGTTTGGCTAGAGCCAACGTAGGGGTCAGAGTTGCAAAATTGTCAATTTCTTCTTTTGTTGGACCAAACGAAGCACGATGAAGTAGATGCGCTGCACGTTTATAGCCTAGGGTGCCTGTATATTCTGAAAGGGGCATGAAATATTATCTTTTGACCGTAAGTTAATTCATCCTTTTTTGAAAAAAATACAAAAGTGGGGTTAAGGAGCCAAAATCCACGACTATTGTATGTATTTTTCTGTAACATTTAGTTACCTGAATATTGTTACCACATTAAATCGTCATGAAGATCATTGAATGTCCGCGTGATGCCATGCAAGGGCTGGAAGAATTCATTCCAACCGAAAAAAAAGCAGCCTACATTAATCAATTATTGAAAGTTGGTTTTGATACGATTGACTTTGGGAGCTTTGTTTCCCCAAAAGCGATTCCACAGTTGCGTGATACGGCAGAAGTGCTAAGTCGTTTAGATGTATCAACCACTAAATCGAAACTGCTTGCTATAGTGGCCAACACAAGAGGAGCAGAGGAGGCCAGTAAATTTAAGGCGATCACTTATCTGGGATTTCCGCTTTCCATCTCCGAGACTTTTCAGCAACGCAACACCAATAAGTCCATTATTGAAGCTCTTACTTCTTTGGCAGAGATTCAAGAGATATGTCAGAAGACGAATAAGGTGTTGGTCACCTACATCAGTATGGGATTTGGTAATCCTTATGGAGATTTATATGATGTGGAGGTGGTAGGCAAGTTCGTGGATATACTTCAAACACTTGAGGTAAAGATCATTTCCTTGGCGGATACCATTGGTGTATCCAGGCCGGATGAAATTCAATATTTGTTTACCTCGCTCACAAAACAATTTCCTTCTATTGAATTTGGTGCGCACCTGCATTCCAATCCCTCTACAGCGGAAGAAAAGATTGAGGCTGCCTTCAAAGCCGGTTGCCTACGATTTGACGGAGCTATAAAAGGTTTTGGCGGTTGCCCTATGGCCGAAGATGAGATGGTGGGAAACCTAGCCACTGAGACAATTTTGAATTGGTTGGATAAGAAAGGTGATTCAGCAGATTTAAAGAGAGATGAGTTTCAGAAAGCCTTGATTATGGCAGATTCAATTTTCCCAAAACACTAAAAATCTTACACACCTGATACCTTAATTAAAATTGGGCAAGATTTTGGTTATTCGTAACTTACTTTTGAAAGCTAAATTCGATTGCATGAAAAGGAATATGCTGTTTTCCGTTGCCATCTTCTTATCAGTGGCCACATTTGGGCAAACCGCCAAAGATCTTACCCAAAAAGGGATGGAGTTGTATGAGAAACGTGAGTTTATGGAGGCAATCCTCAATTTGAATAAGGCGATTGAAACCGATCCTAAATATTTCCAAGCCTATTTTGTGAGAGGCAACATAAAAGCTGTGTTTGAAGACTACCACGGTGCCATGAAGGATTATAACTCGTCTATAGAAAACAATGCAAAGTTTGCGGATGGTTTTTTTGCGCGCGGCAATGTAAAAATGAATCTCCAGGATTATTATGGATCGATAGCCGATTATACATCGGCCATTACCCTTAATGAAAACTATGTGGAAGCTTACTTCAGTCGCGGAAGAGCCAAACAATTTCTTCAGGCGTATGAAGATGCCATCAACGATTGTACCAAGATCATTCAGATCAATCCTAAAAGTAAAGATGCCTACTATATGAGAGGTTTATTACGCCTGGAGTTTGGCGATCAGAAGATGGGCTGCCTGGACTTGAGCAAAGCAGGCGAACTTGGAGATTCGAAAGCATACGAGACGATCAAAGATAAGTGTAATAAGAAAGCGGGTGAGAATGAATAGATTCAATATCAATAAGCTCAAATCATGAATTTTGAACATTAGAATTGCGTCATCTCAACTTAAATTGTTTCCCTGGAAGGGACTGCACTACATTTTTAAACTCCAGATTAAGCAGCAGAGATGCTAGTAGGCTTGGTGAGATCTCAGATTTCCAACTCAGTTCATCGATCATCATAGCCGCGTTCTTTTCCTGCAAAAGTCCAATCACTTTTTGTTCATCCGGTTCGAACTGACTCATGTCCAATGAGGATGATGTCGCTTTCTTCGAAGACGGGTTCTCCACACTCCAATTCATGATGTACTCAATGTCTTTCACAGAAGTAAGCAGATGAGCCTTATTGATTTTGATAAGTTTGTTGCAGCCATCAGAATAGGTTTGGCCAATGCTTCCCGGAAAGGCAAACACATCTTTGTTATAACTGTTGGCAATTTCTGCGGTAATTAAGGCACCACCTCTTTCCGCTGCTTCTACTACTATTAATGCATCGCACATGCCGGCAATGATTCTATTGCGCGCTGGAAAGTTATGCGCATCCGGCTTAGTGCCAAATGGATTTTCAGTTAACAAGCCGCCATGATCCAACATCTTTTTTGCAGCCTCTTTATGAGCAGCTGGATAGATTACGTCAATACCACTGCCAAGAACACCCAATGTGGGAAGGTTATATTTTAAGGATTGTTTATGTGCTTGGATATCGATGCCGTATGCTAATCCACTTATAATAAATGGGGCGTGAGGAACAAGATCCTCTACTAATCGCTCCACCATTTCCTTGCCATAGGTAGTTGCTTGCCGCGTGCCAACAATACCCACTGTTTTCAAAGCGTTCAGATTTGCATTACCCTTAAAGTATAAAAGGGATGGGGCATCATTAATACTCTTTAACCGCGATGGGTATTTTTTATCTGTGAAGAATAAAATCTCAACTCCTTCTTTCTCTGCTTTTTTGAATTCTTTCTCAGCATGATGGAATTCATTTCCTGTTTTAATGGATTCAGCCGATATAGCACCAATGCCGGGAACCTTTAAGAGCTTACCTTTTGGAGTTTTAAAGACTTGGTCAGCCGAGCCGCAATAACTGACCAACTGCTTGACAAGGTAATCGCCAATTCCGGGTGTAAAGTGAAGGGCAAGGAAGGAAAGGCGCTCTTGATCCATTAAATTGATTTGAAAATTTGAAAATTATTTAATTTGAAGATAACGAGGTTTAACCTTCATTATCAAATTTTAAAATCAGCTAATTTTCAAATTAATTGTGGAGCTTTTCGCGAACTTCTACCAGAAACTGGCGCACGCGTTTGAGAGAATCCAGTAGGTCCATCTTGTCGCGGACATCCTGCGTATCGTTTTTAAGCATTTCCTTGGCACCCTGAAGTGTGAAACCCTTCTCTTTTACCAAATGATAAATCGTACGAACGCTATCAATATCTTCTTTAGTGAACTGGCGATTGCCCTTGCGGTTCTTTTTGGGTTGGATGAGATCAAACTCGGATTCCCAGAAGCGAATAAGGGAAGGTGCCACATTAAACAACTCGGCTACTTCACCGATTGAGTAATACAACTTTTCAATTTCCTTTTCTTTATACGCCATGAGGGACGGAACTGCGCGATTATTGCAATTTTTTTAAACGAACTGATGCAAAGTAATAATTCTTTACACTTCGTGCAATGGTGCTAAATGTTTTTAATCTACAAGATGTCAACATTAGTTTGTGGATTTATTTATCCAGCCATTGTCATCTATGGTCAGCTTAACTTCAGGAAAATCCTGCTTGGTTAACTCCTGAATGCGTTTAATCACTTGTTTTTGAGGATCAAGATGCACTGGCGCTCTGTTGGTCTGATAAGTTGAAGTTATTTGAGCTTTAAAGAAATTTCCTTTCGCATCGGTATACACTTTAAGAATAGGAGCCAGTCCATTTACACCTGAAACATTAATACCTCCATAGGTACAGAAATTTCCCATGCTGTATGTGATAAACCGATTTTTGTAAACTTCTACAGCTCGTGTCACATGCGGTCCATGTCCGAAAATAATGTCAGCGCCAGCATCAATAAGTGTATGTGCAAACAAATAAACATCACCTCTGTTTTCTCCATAAAATAGTTCGTTTTTGCGCGGCACATGCTGGTAGGGTGCTCCCTCAGCTCCTCCATGAAAAGAAACAATGACGATATCACTAATAGAATCTAGTTGAGCGACAATTTCTTTGGCTCCGTCAATGTCATTCAGATTTACACAGCCACTATTGGGAGCGAAAGCAGCAAAACCATATCTGATACCTTCTTTTTCAAACACGATTGATTTCTTAGGCAATTGACCAGCGTGTTGGATTCCTGCATCATCAAGAGCTTTCATACTGCTCCTTCTTCCAACCTCACCAAAATCACCAGCATGATTGTTTGCCAAACTCATCAGATCGAAACCAGCGCTAACAAGGTTCTGAACATAGCGTTCCGGGCTCCGGAAAACGTAACAAACTTTAGGATCGCGACAGGTTTTGGGAGTTCCTCCCTCATTTAGTAACACACCTTCCAGATTGCCCATTGTCACATCTGCATTTTTCAAGACATCTTCCACTTCTTTAAGGAGATATTGTCCATCATTAGGAGGAAGCCCAGAATTATCAGGGTAATTGCTGCCCATCATCATATCCCCCACACCAATCAGTGTGACGGTATCTTTTTTCTGAGCCAGGAGAGTAGATGCAAGGATTGATAGAATAAAAATGGCAGAAAGACGGAGCATGTGATGGCGGGTTATACAGGGTTTGATTTGAAAGTTTGAAAATTACATAATTTGAAGATGACGGAACAATACCATCTTCAAATTTTCAAATTGACTAATCTTCAAATTAATCTAAAGAGATTGTCTCGCGACTTCCTACTTCTATCAATTTTTCGTACTCCTTGTTGCTAAGGTCGCGCTGGAAGAAATTAATAGGATTGATTTGTATGCCTTCGTAAAGCACTTCATAATGTAGGTGATCGCTAACTGACAGACCAGAATTTCCAACAAACCCAATAACCTGACCGCGTTTAACAGTTTCACCCTGCGTTACAATAAACTTTGTTAAGTGCGCGTATCGTGTTTGAAATTCATAACCGTGATTGAGGTAAACGACATTGCCGAACGAATCAGAGTATTCTGCATATTCAACTTTACCATCGCCAGTCGCATAGACAGGAGATCCCTTTGGGGCGGTGAAATCCAGACCTTTATGAGGTCGCGTATATCCAAGAAGGGGATGAAAACGCATTCCAAACATCGTATGGAGATGCATCAGGTCTTCGTTACTCACCGGTTGAATGGCAGGTCGTGCAGCCCACATCTTCTCTTTATCGGAAAGCTCTTTGTTTAATTTATTAAACGATTGAATTTCAATATCAAGTCTGTTCTTGAGTTTCTCTACCTTTTCGTATGCTAAACGAATGAGAGGATATGTGATGGAAGCGCTCTCCGCTTCACGACCACCCACACCAGCTTCTCGCACGGATTGTGGAAGAGGTTCAAGATCCAGAATTACTCTATAATTATGATCGTCAGTTTGCTCTAGATTGGCAAGGGCAGCTGACGCTCTTTCCATCTTATTATTAAGTACCCGCCATTGTGTTTTTAAGGATTGATTTTCCTCTTGCAGCAATGTCTCATCACGATAGGGATACTTATGATTGAAGATGATTAATCCGACAACTCCAATCGCAAAAGAGATACCTAAAAATAGGCCTGCTTGTCGGGAAAATTTCCTACCGGTAACTACGATCGGCTCGTACTTGCATGTTTCGGGGTTATATGTAAACCTGACACGTGCCATTAATCGAGCGATTGGTTTACTTTCTTACTTTTCTCTAGAAGCTGATGGTACTGGGAAGAATTCAATCCTTCCAGCATAAAGTTGACAGGATCAAGATTTGTTCCATTCTGTATTACCTCATAGTGCAGATGTGGGGCAATGGTTCCTCCACTTGTTCCAACCGTACCAATGACCTGACCTGCTTTTATTTTCTGACCATATCGAACAGTAATTTCTTCCAGGTGAGCATATCGTGTAATGTATCCAAAACCGTGATCGATCTCAATGTAATTCCCAAAGCCGGCTAGCAAATCACTTCGTTTTACAATGATTACATTTCCGTTGCCGCTTGCCAATACCTTTGAACCGCGTGAAGCTGAGATATCTGTACCATCGTGATGATAGTTACCCTTGTGGAAGGGATTGATCCGCGTTCCAAATCCGGAAACTAATCTGCTAACCTCAAAGTTTTCAACAGGTTGGCTAGCTGGCACGGCTTTCAAGAGCTCTAAATCTTCTTTATGCACGCTCGCATTTTTGCGAAATGCATTGTTGCTTACTTTCGCTTTTGAGGACAAGGTTTTAAATTTTTCATCGAGAGTGGCAGCCCAATCATTAAAATCAGCTAGACCGGCCATTAATATTTCTTCCTTGTTATCATCTTTTGATGCTTCAGGTTGCCGCTTGGCTTCAAATAAGTTTTCGTAAAGTTGATTATCTTTTGCCTTCAGACTATCCAGTTGGCTGTTGGCATCGTTAAGCTTTTTAGAAAGAACAACTTTGTGATAGGAAAGAGCGGTGTTTTCAGCACGCAACGACTTCTCTAATGGAGTTTGTACGATGTAGTTTTGTAAAATTACCAATCCAACAAAAAAGAGAATCCCACAAGAGAGATACCCCATAAAGGTTAATAGTAAGTTGAAAACAGATCGGCTTGACCGTTCGTAACGCAGCGTTTTAGAATTATAGTAATATTTAATTTGGGGCATGCTATTCCTTAAATACTGCTAAATTTGAGGTTCTATTAGGTTTTAAGGGCACTAATATATAGAAAAAATCAAGTTATACTAACTTAATATGGGTTTAGAAGTGATGGATTCGGGTACAATCAGGAGAAAATTCCTCGAATTTTTTGAAAATAAGGGCCATCAGATAGTGCCCTCAGCACCTTTAGTGCTTAAAAATGACCCTGCATTGGTCTTTACCAACTCTGGCATGGTGCAGTTCAAAGACTTCTTTTTGGGCAATGCCATACCAAAAAATAAGCGCGTTGCCGATACACAAAAATGTCTTCGCGTAAGCGGAAAGCATAACGACCTGGAAGATGTTGGGCATGATACCTACCATCACACCATGTTTGAGATGCTTGGCAATTGGAGCTTTGGAGATTATTTTAAGAAGGAAGCCATTGCCTGGGCATGGGAGCTGCTCACCGAAGTTTATAAACTACCAAAAGACAGATTGTATGTAAGTGTTTTTGGTGGGGATAAGGATGATAACCTAACTCTCGATCAGGAAGCATTTGATCTTTGGAAGTCTTTTGTATCAGAAGACAGAATCATTCACGGAAATAAGAAAGATAATTTTTGGGAGATGGCGGATGTGGGCCCATGTGGTCCATGTTCAGAAATTCATATTGATTTACGACCTGAAGTTGATGTAAAAAAGAAACCGGGTAAAGATTTGGTGAATAATGATCATCCTCAGGTAGTCGAGATATGGAATCTTGTGTTCATGGAGTTCGAGCGTTCGTGGAATCCGCAGAAAGGTGGATCGAATGCGTTGATGCAATTTGATTTAAGTGCGAAAAACACGGATAAGAAAGCAAGAGAGAAATTGCGTTCAGAGTTAACTGTGTTGAAACCACTTCCTGCAAAGAATGTGGATACGGGCATGGGCTTCGAGCGTTTGTGCATGGCTATTCAGCAGAAGACTTCTAATTATGATACCGATGTTTTTAGTCCATTGATCAACTTCATTGCCAAAGAAGCAGGAGTCGCTTACGGTGGAACTTCCTCCTCTCCTCTGGAGAGGGGTCAAGATATTGCCTTTCGGGTTTTGGCCGATCACATTCGCGCTGTTTCATTTGCTATAGCTGATGGACAACTTCCATCCAATACAGGAGCAGGTTATGTGATCAGACGGATTTTAAGAAGAGCAGTGCGATATGGATTTTCTTATTTGAATTTTAAGGAGCCATTTATTTATAAGCTTGTTCCGATTTTGGCAGATCAGCTGAAAGATGCATTTCCCGAGTTGCACCAGCAGCTGGATTATGTTGGACGAGTGGTGCATGAAGAAGAGAATTCTTTTTTGAGGACATTGGATAAAGGAATTAGCAGGATTAACCAATTCCTTAGCGATGTTCAAGATTTAGCTGTGTCGAAAAGCATTGAGGATATGGCTGATATCCATGATGCAAGGGAAAAGAAAATTGTTCCAGGGCATATTGCGTTCGAATTGTTTGATACGTTTGGTTTTCCACTTGACCTTACGTCTCTTATTGCTCGTGAGCGAGGTTTTTCTGTGGATGAGAAAGGTTTCAATGATGAAATGCAAAAGCAAAAATCTCGTTCCAAATCAGCGGCAGCAAAGGAAACAGGCGATTGGGTGATCGTAAATGAAATTGATAAAGTAGAATTTATTGGCTACGAATTTTTGGAAGCTACATCTAAACTGGCTCGTTACAGAAAGATCAAACAAAAGAATAAAGAATTATTTCAACTGGTATTGGATAAAACTCCTTTCTATGCCGAAAGTGGTGGACAGGTGGGAGACACCGGTATTATTGAGTCTAATGGAGAGAAGATAACTGTCATCGACACCAAAAAGGAAAACGATTTGATCGTTCACTACACGGAGAAAATGCCAGCTCAATTGGATAGCGATTTCAAAGTGAGTGTGAATCCTTCCAAGCGCAGACTTTCTATGTGCAACCACTCAGCAACGCACTTGTTGCACGCAGCTCTTCGACTGGTGCTGGGTAAGCATGTTGAACAGAAAGGTTCTTTGGTAAGTGAAAAGATTTTGCGTTTCGACTTCTCTCACTTTGCCGCCATGACGGATGACGAGATTAAAAAAATTGAAACGATCGTCAATCAAAAAATACGCGAGAACATTCAATTGAACGAACAGCGCAATGTTCCTATTGAAAAGGCTAAGACCTTCGGGGCAATGGCGTTATTTGGAGAAAAATATGGAGAGTTTGTCCGGGTCATTACATTCGATCCAAAATTTTCAGTTGAACTTTGCGGAGGTACACATGTTCCGGCAACAGGTCAGATTGGTTTGTTTAAAATAGTAGCAGAGAGTTCAGTGGCTGCAGGCGTAAGAAGGATTGAAGCAGTTACGGCAGATGGCGCTGAGCAATTTGTTAATGAAGAGATCGGTTTACTTAACGAAGTAAAAGCTATTCTTAAAAATTCAAAGGATGTTATTTCTGCCGCAAAGAACTTAGTCGAGGAAAAACATTTGTTAGAGAAGAAACTCGAAGTTCTTTATCAACAGCAAGCCAATCATTTGAAAGAAGAGCTTGTTAAAAAAGCGTTAAAGTCTAATGGACATACGTTGGTGATGGAGAAGGTTTCCGTTCCTAATGCTGATGTATTGAAGAATATCGCTTATGCTTTGCGAAATCAGTTTAGCGATTTGTTAATGATCCTGGCAGCTGATGTGGATGGCAAACCTCAGGTTGCGGTGATGGTGGGTGAAGGACTTGAAAAGACTAATAAATTTCATGCTGGAAACATGGTGAAAGAATTGGCGAAGGAAATTGATGGCGGTGGTGGTGGTCAGCCTTTCTTTGCCACGGCAGGAGGGAAGAACTTGGCGGGACTTGATAAAGTATTAGAAAAAGCGAAAATGCTTATTAATTAGAGCCCAGCGATCTTTGCGAAACCTTAGCGTTCTTCGCGGTTCACATTTTACCGCAGAGTACGCAAAGAGCTCGCAAAGTGCGCAAAGAAAAGAAATGGACAAATCGATAAGAGATAAATATACAGTCGTCATCGGTCTTGAAGTCCATGCGCAGCTTTTAACAAAAAGTAAAATCTATAATTCAGATTCTGCAGCATACGGAAGTGCACCAAATTCAAATATTAGTGTCATTACATTGGCGCACCCAGGTACCTTACCTAAGTTGAATAAACGTGCCGCAGAATTTGCTATTAAGATGGGGCTTGCATGCCATTGTAATATTTCGCGCTACCAGATCTTTGATCGCAAAAATTATTTCTATCCCGATCTTCCAAAAGGATATCAGCTTACTCAGGATCGCACGCCTATTTGTGTAGGTGGTTACGTTACCATTAAAAGCAAGGAAGGAGAGGAGCTCAACATCAGTCTGCATCGCATTCATATAGAAGAAGATGCTGGAAAATCAATACATATTGAATCTGAAGCCGATACCCTTCTGGACTTTAACCGTTCGGGAGTTCCATTGATTGAAATTGTGACTAATCCGGTAATAAAAAGTTCAGAAGATGCCGGAGCATTGCTGACAGAAATCCGAAAGATTGTCCGCTATCTCGATATTTGTGATGGCAACATGGAGGAGGGTTCCTTGCGTTGTGATGCCAACGTTTCAGTGATGTTAAACGGAGCTAAAGAATTTGGTAAGAAGGTGGAGGTAAAAAACATGAACTCCATACGCAATGTGCAGCATGCTATTGACCATGAAGTAGAACGTCAGATCACAGAAATAGAAAAGGGAAATGCTATTCCTTCCGAGACCCGAACATTTGACGCAAATACAGGTTTAACGCACAGTATGCGCACGAAAGAGGAGTTGAACGATTACCGTTATTTCCCTGATCCTGACTTAAGTCCTTTAGTGGTATCAGAAGAATGGTTGAGTGAGATCAAGGCGGCAATGCCATCTCTTCCGCGCGAATTGTATTTCAAATACGTCAACGAGATGAAATTGTCTGATTATGATGCTCAGGTGTTGACAGATTCAAAGGATATTGCCATTTATTTTGGAGCAGTATGCAAGCACACAACCAATTTTAAAGCAGCAGCCAATTGGGTGATGGGTCCCTTAAAGTCAACTTTAAATGAACTAGGCCTTTCGGCTGATGAGTTTCCAGTGCCCGCAAAGGATTTAGCGGAATTAATTGCACTGATTGATGGGGGTAAAGTAAACTTTTCGGTGGCTTCTCAGCGTTTATTTCCTGAGCTTCTGAAAAATCCGAATAAGTCGCCTTTAGAAGTGGCACAACAATTGAATCTCATTCAAGATAGCAACACCGATTCCATTCTTCCCATTGTGGAGGAGGTTATCAAAGAGTTTCCGCTCAAAGTGGAGGAATATAAAAAAGGCAAGAAAGGTATCATCAGCATGTTCATGGGCGAAGTGATGAAACGGAGCAAAGGAAAAGCTGATCCTAAAGTGGCTACGGAATTATTAGTAAAGAAATTAAGTTAACTACATATGAAGCACATTTTAATGGTTTTTTTTATCACGGGATTATCTGCGTTGGGTTGTTCTTCTTCACCAGATAAAAGCGATGGGGGATGGGATATTGTCTTGGTAGGTAAAGTAGGATTTCCTTCTGCCGGACAAATCACTATTCAACGAATGCAACCTGATGGACAAGGATGGAAAGATACGATTGTACTTAAAAGCAATTTTTCTTATGAAAAGAAAATCCGCCTAACAGAGCCAGGTTATTATCAGATGAATTTTTACAATCAGCAACGACTGAACCTCATTCTGGATAAAAGCAATATTGAAGTAAATGTAGATGGCAACAATCCAAATGGGTTCACTGAAATAAAGGGTTCGCCTGATCACGATTTGATTTCTAAAGTTCAGCAATTAGCCTCAGAAGCTCAAAACACTCCGGAGATTGCAACGCTTACAGCCGAATTCAATCAAGCGGCTGCTGCAAAAGACGATGCTAAGATTTCACAACTGCAGGCTAAGTACATGGAACTCGTTGGGCAGGGCTATGATAAAATTGCCGCCTTCATACGCGAGCAACCGGTATCATTAGGAGCCATCAACGTGTTGCAGAGCAATGTTTTTCCCGAGCCTGATAAGTATCTGTCCGTGTTCGTAGAAACTGCAGATCGTGTTAAGAAAGATATGCCTACATCCATTTATGGTAAAGAGTTTGTCACCTATGTCGATAAAATGAAGACTACGGCTATAGGGCAGCCAGCCCCCGAGATAGCGCTTCCAAATCCCGAAGGCAAAGTGGTAGCATTGTCATCCCTGAAAGGCAAATATGTGTTGGTTGATTTTTGGGCCAAGTGGTGTGGACCATGCCGCAAGGAAAACCCTAATGTGGTAAGGGCTTATCATAAATTTAAAGGCAAGGGATTTGAAGTGTTTGGCGTATCACTTGATCGCACGAAAGAAGATTGGGTACAAGCTATTCAGCAAGACGGTCTTGTATGGACACACGTTTCTGATTTGGCCTATTTTAATTCAAAAGCAGCACAGGATTACAATATCAACGCTATTCCTTTTTCAATTCTTCTAGATCCTAATGGTGTGATCATTGCCAAGA
>JANOQK010000233.1:0-12863 GCA_031414855.1 Bacteroidia bacterium
ATTTCTTTAGGTTGATCTTGAGCGATTGCGTGGAAACCGAAAAGGCAAAATAGTAATGATAATGAAAGTATATTTTTCATGGATAAAATTAAACAGATTGTGTTGCTTTTTCCTGTACAAGCTGCAAAAACTCTTCTGCGAATTTCATGGCGTATAGGATTTCACCAGATTCAAGTAGCTCACGTTTCTTATAAAAGTTCAGGCGATGCCTGTGACACTCAATATGCATCTCTTCACGATTTTTGAGAAAGTTGATAATAGGCTCGGTAAAAAAATCTCTTACAGCAATTTCATTTTCTCCGCGCAAATAGTATTTCTTTGAAAAGGCTGGATGGTCAACAAAATCAATATCCTTACCGGCTACTCCTTCAAATAATTTTGACCATAGGCCTTCTGGCTCCAGTGCAAAGTTTGGAATATGAAAGTCAATCTCGGAAACGTGAATGATGGTAAGTTGTGTTTCTTTTCGGTCGTGAAGGGCGCCTTCTTGTAAGGTGATATCAGAAGATTCAATTTTCCCGAAATCACTATACTGAGATAAAATATTCTCTTCAAAAGGAATTTTGTTTCCAACTTGAAGTGGAAATCCCTTGTATTTAACGGAAGTCCGTATTCGTATTGGATAGAATGCGAATTCGTTGGCATCCGAAAATTTACGCAATTCAATCTGTCGCGGACTTAGTTTTACTTCTAATTTGGATTGACTTCCCGGTGTTAATTTGCGGGTAGCCAACGGATGATTTGAAAACATCTGGAAGTAATCAAACCCCTGAATCGAAACCTGTCCTCCTGCGTGCACATATTCCTCCTCAAAATGATGCAGGTACTCCATGAAAGAGTGATCGACAATTTTGGCTTCAGAAAAATTGATCACCAATTTTCCCCCAGGCCTCACACGCGCAAACATTTTTTTGAAACCAATTAAATTAGAGAAAATAGCTGCTTCTTTTACAGCTACTGAATAGGTGTTATCCGTTTCTGAGAATTCGTAGTGCGGCTTAAACAAACTTTTTACGGATGCTCCATTCAGAATATGGAAAATGAATTTAACTAAAATACCTACTCCTACACCCACGAGTAAGTCTGTGGAAAGTGTAGCAATTATAGTGACCACAAAAATGGTCAACTGTTCTGCACCAATTTTGTAGGTTTTAAAAAATTCATTAGGAGAAGCCAATCGATAGCCAACGGCAATCAATAAGGCAGCAAGGGCAGCGTTAGGAATCATTTCAATGATGGGAATACACAGGAGCATGGCAATCAGTAAGAACAGTCCATGAAAAAAATTACTCCATTGCGTGCGTGCACCAAAGTTAATGTTGGCAGAGCTTCTTGCTACTTCAGAAATCATAGGAAGGCCACCCAACAAACCGGATAACATATTACCACCACCAACAGCGACCAGATCTTTATTAGAATTCGAGATCCTCTTCCAGGGATCAAGACTATCCATGGCTTTTACGGTCAGCAACGATTCGAGGCTGCCCACCAATAAGAACATGATTACATATTTCCAAAACACAAATGATCCGATGGCAGAGAAGTCGGCATTGAAACCAATGTTGCCCCAAAAGTCACCGATGTTCACCATATCGAAAGCTGGTTCTGTGTGTCGGAAGTCCATAAACGTAGTCATGGGTACTGTTACAAGTAACACGACCAAAGGAGTTGGGATTTTTGAAAAATATTTCCCCTTTAAGAGCGGCATGCCAAATATGATGACTAAACTGATGAGACCTACAAGTGTCACCCGAGGATCTTCGTGATAAAGCGAATCAGGTATGCGCTCAAACAATTCAATCGGTTCAAGTCCTTTAAGCGTGGCAGGATCAATACCCAAAAGAACGTGTATTTGCTTGGAGAAAATGATGAGTCCAATAGCTGCTAACATTCCGTGAACAACAGAATGTGGGAAGAAATCGCTTAGCGCTCCAAACTTTAAATAGCCAAAAGCTATTTGCAAGACAGAGGCCACCACAATAACACCCAACGCCAGACGCCAGCCTTCAGTACCACCACCAAGTTCAGTCACTGCACCTGCACAAATTGTTATAAGACCGGCAGCTGGTCCTTTAATGGTCAATCTTGACCCGGCAAAAAAACTAACAAATAAACCTCCAATCATTGCTGTGAGCACACCCATCGCGGGAGGAAACTCACTTGCCTTGGCAATACCCAAACTAAGCGGCAGCGCCAGAAGGAATACCATAAACCCGGAGAGGGCATCTCCTCTCCAGTTCTGTTTAAGTCCTTCAAATCCATCTTTAGGAATTTCTAATGTTTTCATAATTCTTTAGTTCATCGTGATCTGTATGAGAACAGGCACTTATTATTTTTTTAACTGAATTTTTTTCTGTGATCGGACTATATTCAGATGTTTATAAATCGATAGATAACCGTTCACATGACCTCAAATGAGGAGAAGTGAAATGCGAATACGCTCATGCCGAGAGTTACGCAGTTCATGGATGTTCTAAATCAAATAAGAAAAGTGCAATTCAGTTTGAAGAGTGCGGGTTGCGTATCAAACTGGTTGGAGTTGATTGATGAATATTTGCAAGAGATAGGCTCAATGGCCATCAATTGTGAAAAAGACGATGTAAAACCTAAATCAGCAAAAAAGATTGTGTCTTTTTGACCTTCACGACCTTCTTCGTTTTCAGTGATTTCTTCAGAGAAGATGGAGAAGAGAATGTTTTGATGATGTGCTCCATCTGTCAGTTGAACCTTATCCTGATCGCTTTCAACAACTGCAATATCAACGAGAAAGGCAGGCGCCATAAACTCCAGAGAGAAGAGAAGGAGCGCAAAAAATTTCAAGACTTTATTGGTTCTTAGTCGCATTATACGGTGAGAAGCTAGGTAAAGATCAAGAGAATTTGAGAATTTTTTATAATTATGTACCAAAAATTAATACGAACCTAACAGGAGAAGCAGTTGTTAGCGGTGTGCTTACTCATCTGAATGCTATTAACAAACGGTAGCGGTGAACTTTAAAAAAGCAGGAAAATCAACCAAGATTGACTGATAGTTGATGTTGTTATCATTCGAAAATATTTGGAAGGACCTTTCGTTCAGTGGTGTTGAGTAAGTAGAATTGAAAAAATAATATAAATTGCAGGCAATTAGAACTGAACAAACATTACTTTTTTTAAGGTAATCCGTTACAATGAACAGGGACACAAAATATATCATGAGAACCCTTCTAGTTATATTACTATTTCAGTTTGTATCTCCCTTATTCTTTTCCATTGTCACACTGGGATCTGTTTCAGAGGATTCTAAGGCAGCTTTGGTTCCAACACACAGCTCAATTGTTGTTCCTGTTTTTCTAAAGGAACAAGAAGAAAGAGAGCACGAAGAGTCATTCGTTAAGTCCTATGAATTAATACCTCTCATTGATTTCTTCAATCAATCTCTTAGCCATACGGCTTCACAGTCTCTTATCTATAAAGGATACAACCATCAGGACAAGTTTGGTTGCCAGCCTCTGTTGTTCAAGTTGAACAACACTTTTCTTATTTGATTTCTTTTTCTTCCGTGATAGCGTCACCCATTTCTGGGGTGTAATGCTATTTCGCAAAACCCATGATGGGTCTTAATTGATTTTACTTCACTAGTCCTCAACTTTTGATAACTGAGTTGGAGAATAAAAAAAATTTTTGATTAAAATGAAAATACAAAATTCCTCTTTTGATGAACATGATGTGCTTCATGAATTGAAGCACTATTTGCCCGCGCAGGCTCCTCTTAAAGATTTTATTCACCATAATACCCTTCATGCATTCCAACATTTGAAATTTGATCAGGCAATTTACAGCGCTTCAGAAATTTTGGGGTATCGTGTTTCCCTTTCATTGGCTGAATACAGGGGATTGTATGAGGCAAAACGTATAGCAGACGATGTTTTAGAAATGATTATTTCCCAACGCAAAGGGTTGGAGCATGTCAAGGCATGGAAGGAAAATGTGTTGCATAAGAAATATGAAAGACCACCTGCGCCACGTATAGGTTTACTGCGATCTAATTGGAAAAGACATTATCAGATCGATATGGATTCTTTGGTTCACCCCTTACTATTTCGCACGCTTTGCACCTATCTCGATCAGGGTATTTCTATGTGGAGCTTTCCTGTGTTGAATAAAGGATTTCTTGCGTCTATTCAGGAGATGGAACGAAATAGTTTTACCAGTTTTTTTAAGGCAGACAGAGCCAAAGGTCTGTTGCTTGGCAATAATTGTGAAATTAGTTCACTGCTTCAAATCCTCGTTGGCGATGAATCCCTTTACAAACATTATTTGTTTGATCAACAGTTTGCTCACCAAGGATGGTCAGGGATGGTGTCCACTGTTGAAGATGTGCCTCAAACACTTTTGGATCGTAAGCAAATTACAATTCGTGACCTAATTATATTCGAGCTCTTATTAGAGATTGATGCGATGGATGTCCACTTTGGTAAAAATTGGGAGCCTCTGAAATCACAACTTGAAACAGCGCCCATTAATTTATTTGCCGAGATTCCAGTGCGCGAACTTAATGAGGTTACTTCCATTTGGCAAGAGGCATTTGAATGGACGTATTATGATCAAGTCTTGGCTGGTATGTTGGCCAACACCACAAGGAAGGTAAAACAAGATAGGGTTGAAAAAAGCTTTCAGGCTATGTTTTGCATCGATGATCGGGAATGTTCCTTCAGGCGATATCTGGAAAAAAGTGATCCTGCTTGTGAGACATTTGGTACACCCGGTTTTTTTAGTGTGGAGTTCTTTTTTCAACCTGAGAATGGAAAATTTTATACCAAGCTATGCCCTTGGCCAATCACGCCTAAACATCTTATTAAGGAAGTGGGCGGAAAAAATAGAAGAGGAACGGATGTGCATTTTTCAAAGCATTCACATTCCCTTTTTCGGGGTTGGATGATAACCCAGACGTTAGGATTCT
This sequence comes from Bacteroidia bacterium, assembly GCA_031414855.1. GTDB lineage: Bacteria > Bacteroidota > Bacteroidia > Cytophagales > Cyclobacteriaceae > ELB16-189. The sequence continues at coordinate 4,942 of JANOQK010000233.1, forward strand.
GGTCGGCATTTAAATTATTTATAAATATTTTCCGCCCTGCGATGGGCCCTACAACGGCTTCCTCATTTAAGCATATGGATAAGACATCAACGCTTACCATAGAAAATAAAAATAGTGAGGACAGGGAAAATGATTTGCAAATCGGTTTTACTATTACTGAGATGGCTACTCGGGCCGAGAGCCTTTTAAAAAGTATTGGATTAGTTAAAGATTTTGCCACGCTTGTCTATATTATCGGACATGGTTCGAGTAGTGTTAATAATCCACACTATGCGGCTTATGATTGTGGTGCTTGTTCGGGCAGGGCTGGTTCTGTCAATTCAAGGGTCATGTGTTTTATGATTAATCATCCAGAAGTTAGAAAAATTCTAAGTTCAAAGGGGATTGTTATTCCAATAACTACCCAGTTTGTTGGCGGCCTTCACGATACTACACGAGACGAAGTTATTTTCTTTGATGAAGAGTTCCTTTCCAGCGTTAACAAGGAGCGTCATCATAAGAATGAGTCAATTTTTGCAGTGGCATTGGATGATAATTCTAAAGAGCGATCTCGAAGGTTCGAATCTGTTGACACCAAACTAAAACCCCAAACTATTCATGATATGATTAGGATACGTTCCGTGTCCTTGTTTGAACCCCGGCCAGAACTTAATCATGCAACAAACACATTATGTATTGTTGGTGGCAGAGAATTGACCAAAGATCTATTTCTGGATAGACGTGCTTTCATGAATTCTTATGACTATAAGATCGATTTAGATGGCACACTTCTATTTTCTATTGTTAAGCCTTTGGGTCCGGTATGTGGGGGCATTAATCTGGAATACTTTTTTTCAAGGGTAGATAATCAAAAGTTAGGGGCGGGAACAAAGCTTCCTCACAACGTGATGGGGCTTTTCGGTGTTGCCAACGGCATTGATGGCGATTTGAGGCCTGGTCTTCCCAGTCAGATGATTGAAGTGCATGATCCAGTTCGTTTACTTATAATTATTGAACACTTTCCGGAAATTGTTCTTCAAACAATTCAAAAAGCTGCTGAGACTTACGAGTGGTTTATTAATGAATGGGTGCATCTGGTTGTAATCAATCCTGAAACGAAAGAGTTATTCTCGTTTAGAGATGGAGTATTTTCTAGTTACGTTCCATTGACTAAGAAAATTGAAACGGTGGCCAGTGTAATTCCTCTGTTTGAAAGCCACGATGAAAATTTGCCCGTATATCTAATTTCGTAAGCCTTATCTTATGCTACTTATACTTCAGTTTTTTATTCTAATACCTGTTGCGGGTTATCTTATTAGTTTGATGATTCCTGCAAAGAAGGAGGGTTTAATCTCTGCTACTGCTTACACGTCTGTCGGGTTGCACTTATCGCTGGCAACGGTCTTTCTAATTGTCTGGGTAATCAAAGGATTTCCAACGTTAAATATCAAGGAGATAGAACTTTACTCTACCAATGGGTATAGTTTTTTCATTGATTTTTACTTTGATAAAATTACGGCAGTTTACCTGCTTGTTGGAGCGGTACTCACTTTTCTCGTTACTGTTTATAGCCGTTATTACATGCATCGTGAGAGTGGGTATAAACGTTTTTTCAATACTGTTTTGTTTTTTTATTTAGGATATAATGTCGCCATTTTTTCGGGCAACCTGGAAACCTTGTTTATTGGATGGGAAGTATTGGGCATTTCATCATTTTTGTTAATCGCGTTTTATAGAGATCGATATCTGCCTGTAAAAAATGCAGTGAAAGTATTTTCTATTTACCGCATTGGTGACGTGGGATTGATTTTGGCCATGTGGATGACTCACCACTTATTTCATGAAAACATTACATTTTTGAAATTAAATAATTATGAATTGGTTCATGAACATCTCACAAGTCATAGTTGGATAGGTATATTCATTTCTTTAATGATTTTGATATCGGCATCTGCAAAATCAGCGCAACTTCCATTTTCTTCATGGTTGCCAAGAGCGATGGAAGGGCCAACGCCATCTAGTGCAATATTTTATGGGTCACTATCAGTGCATTTAGGAGTTTTTTTAATGTTACGTACCTATCCCTTCTGGGATCAACAGCTTTCTGTCAGGATACTTATTGCACTGATGGGATTGACTACCAGTATTGTTGCTACTGGGATAGCGCGGGTTCAATCTTCTGTGAAAAGTCAAATCGCTTATTCCTCCATCGCGCAAATCGGTTTGATTTTTATTGAAGTGGCTGCAGGATTTGATAACCTGGCATTATTTCACTTTGCTGGAAATGCATTCCTAAGAACTTATCAACTTTTAGTTTCTCCTTCGGTTGTCACCTACCTGATTCGCGAGCAATTCTATAATTTTATTCCGCGGCAGCGCACCATTGAAGACTCTCTTCCCAAAAAGATCGAATACACGATTTATATGCTTTGTCTGAAAGAAGGAAATTTGGATTCATTTATGTACAGATATTTATGGAATCCCCTGAAATCAATTGGTAAGCAACTGGATTTTCTCACATTGAAGCGGGTAGTTTTTTTTGGGGTACCAACCTACCTGATTGGATTGTTTATCGTCTACAATGAGGAGGTACTTCCAGCTGCAGTTGAACATTATTTTCCTTACCTATTTTCTTTCATCGCTTTAATCATTGTGCTCCGCGCTTTTACCGAAAGGCGTTTTGTGAGGATGAGTTGGTTACTGGTGATCATGACGCATTTTTGGATTGCCTTGGCGGTTGCTTTCAACGAGCATTTTAGTTTTAATCAGATTCATATTTATTTAAGTGGGGTAGCGGTTGCTGGTACGCTGGGCTTTCTTTTAATTCACTTATTAAGAAAGGAGGAAGGCAGGCTCGATTTGAATATGTTTCATGGTTATTCCTATAAGCACCCGAAATTTGCAGTTCTTTTTTTACTGTGTTGTTTAGGACTATCGGGTTTTCCAATAACACCAACATTTGTTGGCGAGGATTTAATTTTTACCCACATTCATGAAGACCAACCTATTCTGGCATTTATAATTTCTTTGTGTTTTATTATAGATGGACTTGCAATTATTAGGATTTATGCAAGGGTTTTCCTGGGGCCTCACGTCAAATCCATTTACGAAATGGCTTATCGATCGTCTTAAGGTCCACCTCAACCTTTATTAATCAGATAAGCCAGCGCCATTGCATAGCCCTCTAGTCCAAATCCAGTAATCAGGCCAATACATTTTGAAGTGATCAAACTTTTGTGACGGAATTCTTCACGAGCATATACATTGGAGATGTGAACTTCCACGACTGGAGTTTTGATGGCACCAATGGCATCGTGAATGGCAACAGAGGTATGTGTGTACGCCCCGGCATTCAGCACAATGCCATCATAGCTAAATCCAACTTCATGCAGCTTGTTGATGATTTCGCCTTCCACATTGGATTGATAATAAGAAAGCTCTGCGCCTTTGAAGCTTATCTTAAGGCTATTAAAGAACGATTCGAAATCCATATTCCCATACACATCGGGTTCACGTTTACCGAGTAGATTTAGGTTAGGGCCGTTGATGATTTGTATTTTCATGAAAGCAAGTTAAAATAATTCGCACATTTGTAATATACCAACTAGATATTGACCTGGCATTTCCACATTAAGCAATTCAAAAGCTACTTAAAGCTGGAGCGGTCACTCTCTGATAATTCTATTGAGGCCTATTTGCGCGATGTTGAAAAACTAAGTCAGTATGTAGAGATGACTTACCCCTTACTAAGTCCGATGCAACTTTCTTACAAGCACTTGCAGGGATTTGTGCAGTATGTAAATGAACTTGGTATGAGCGCCCATAGCCAGGCCCGAATCCTTTCAGGCATAAAAGGATTTTATAAGTATTTGTTGTTTGAGGAACTACTGGATAAGGATCCGACAAGTTTACTGGAAGGTCCAAAACTTGGACGTAAGTTGCCGGATACTCTAAGTTATCTTGAAATAGAGCAATTATTGGAGGCCATAGATCTTTCCACTCCGGCAGGCGGAAGGAACAGAGCCATGCTGGAGACATTATATAGTTCGGGATTACGCGTATCTGAATTAGTGGAACTAAAGATCGATCATGTTTATTTTGACATCGGGTTTCTGCGTGTGATTGGTAAGGGAAATAAAGAGCGGCTCGTGCCCATTGGCCGCGATGCATTGAAGTATCTGAAAATATTTATTGAAGAAATTCGGGTACACATTCCTGTTCAGAAAGGGTTTGAGGGATATGTCTTTCTTAATCCGAGAGGAAAGAAGGTGACACGCGTTTTAGTCTTTCTTATTATTAAAGGCCTGGCTGCCAAAATTGGGTTAAAGAAAAAAATAAGCCCTCATACTTTTCGCCATTCGTTTGCCACTCATTTAATTGAAGGCGGAGCTGATTTAAGAGCGGTGCAGGAAATGTTAGGACATGAATCGATCACCACAACGGAAATTTATACCCATTTAGACCGCGATTATCTCAGGCAGGTCATTAAAGATTTTCACCCGAGGAGTTAAATCAGAAATTGGGCATTAGGGCTTAGGCATTTGGAGTCAGGGACTTGGTGGTCATTTGGGATTTTTAGATTTCTTTTTCTTTTAATGTTATCCTGATGCCTCATGCCAAATGCCATTTTAACTTATCTTTGCCTTATGAAATTTGTTTTCTTACTGATGCTAATTACCACCTTTGGTGATCTACGTGCTCAAACTATTGAAGTAGAGTACAACAAAAATAAGGACATGTCAGCTTATAAGACCTACCAGTTTGGTGAAGCTGAAGTGATTACCCCGAAAGAGAAACGAATTTTTGATGAAGCGAAGACCCGCTCCATTGTTAATAGTTCCATTGAACTTGAATTGGAAAGCAGAGGACTTCAGCGAGTTGATTCAAATGCTCACTTGGTAGTATCTTATATTATTGGGTCAATGGATCGTTCTTCCGTTTTCGATGCAGGTCGATTAGGAGGTTCGGCACCATCCGCCATGCAGGACTATCACGAAGGAAGTTTTATTATTGATCTGAACGATAGGAGTGGTAACCTTATCTGGAGGATAAATGCTGTCACTAGTTTCACTGAGGCCAGTATTAAGACTCAAATTGATCAAGTTCTGGAGAAAGGATTTAAGAAATTTCCGAATAAGCCGAAGACGAAAAACAAGAAGAAGTAACCTGTTGCATGTATCGATTTCTTATTCGCCCCTTTCTTTTCCTTTTTGCCCCAGAGTCTATTCATCATTTTACGTTTAGAGTGCTTCACCTTGCGGGTAAAATGTCTCTCGTTACTAGCTTAATGAGAAAGACGTTTACGGTCAAAGACCAACGTTTAGAAAAAACACTTTTTGGTTTGCATTTCCCAAATCCAGTTGGGTTGGCAGCAGGTTTTGATAAGGACGCTAAATTGATTGATGAACTGTCTTGTTTTGGTTTCGGGTTTATTGAAATCGGAACGCTAACGCCCAAAGGCCAGCCTGGCAATGCCCAGCCAAGATTATTTCGACTGCCACAGGATAATGCCCTCATCAACCGAATGGGTTTTAACAATGAGGGAGTTTTGGCCGCGGTAGAAAGGCTGAAGGAAAGAGCAGGCAAGGGAAAGGTGATTATAGGTGGTAACATTGGAAAAAATAAAATAACACCAAATGAAACAGCATTTGATGATTATAAAATATGTTTTGAAGAACTCTATCCTTATGTTGATTATTTTGTGGTGAATGTAAGTTCGCCCAATACACCAAACCTTCGCGAATTGCAAGAGAAGGAGCCGCTTCAAAAATTATTAGCTGGTGTTAAATCATTGAGCCTTGCAACAGCAAAACCAAAACCAGTTTTGCTGAAAATTGCACCTGATCTGAATGAGAGCCAATTAACTGATATTGTTGATATACTTATAACAACAAAAACAGATGGAGTGATTGCAACCAATACAACGATTTCCCGGGAAGGATTAGTTACAGATAAAGCTAAACTTGAAAAAATTGGTGCAGGAGGCTTAAGTGGTAAACCATTGTCAAACCGATCAACAGAAGTTATTTCTTTCTTGCGTAAAAATCTTGGTAAAGATTATCCCATCATTGGTGTGGGAGGAATTATGAGTGCCGATGATGCTATGGATAAACTCAATGCCGGTGCAGATCTTATCCAGATATATACTGGCTTTATCTATGAAGGGCCTGGTATAGTCAAAGCTATTTGTAAGAAAATTCTTAAAAAGTAGTGCATGGGCATATCGCAACGATTGCGCCTTATCAGAACTTTAGTTTAGAGCGATCGTGGAAATTTAAGAGAGCCAGCGAAACGCCCAATGTCAGTTCGTGGGAAGTGTAGCGCAAAGATGAAGATCGACTTGCGGGCACTTCAAATACATAACCAAATCGATACTGTTTTACCAGCATTTGAAAAAGCACACCAAAGGTGTTTAAGTTTCTGGTAAATAGGCCAGCCATGTAAATGTTCTCAAGATTGACATTCATACCTATATCTGCTGAGATAGGCGATCCACTTGTTATACGCAGCAGCGTTGTAGGGCGAAGACGAACACGCTCATTCAGGAAAAATTCATAGGCACCCATGAGATAGAAATTTCGATTGTAAATCTGGATGGATTGCCCACCTTGACTAATGGAAACAGGCAACAATCTTGGTACTGAAAAACCAACGAGGTAGCGGTCGCTCTTCCATAATACGCCTGTACCTATGTTGAATTTCATTTCATTGTAAAAACTAAAATTAGGATCGCTGTCATCGCGAATGCGCAGAGCACTAAGGTCGTTGCTCACGCGAATAGCACCTGCCTGTAAGCCAAATGAAAATGTGCTTTTAGATAACTTAATTTTATACGCATAGGCAGTGCTAAATTCAGTGGTGCGATTGTCACCAATTTTATCTTGCGTTACCAATATGCCAGCACCCACTTTATTATTTACCAAAGCAATGTTACTATTAAAATTATAGGTAACAGGATTTCCATCTACACCTGCCCATTGTGTTCGATATTGAAACCCAGCATTAAATCGTTCATTATTACCAGTGAAAGCAGGGTTTATCACGACAGGATTAATTAGATATTGTGCGTAAATAGGATCTTGTTGTGCAATCGCATTCGTGCATACCAAGCCACATACTAAAAGTAAAAGAGTCTTTTTCATATGCTACAAGTTATTTTCAAAAGTTTGAGCTCCAGGCTTTAAATTCGGAATCAGTATTCTCATCTTCTCAACGTGATGAATCCATTTTTGCTTTTCTTACCGCTATCAAAAACAATTTTATAGAAATAGTTGTCGTTAGGTAATTCCTTCCCGTTTCTGTCTATTCCTTTGAACACACGGTCTACATTGTTATAGTTAGTCATTTCAAATACAACACTACCCCATCTGTTGTAAATCATTACCAAATTATTCCGTGTGTCGGGTATGATGTCAATGTAATCCAGAAGAAGCACTTCATTTTTGTCGTCACCATTGGGTGAAACTGCTGTGTAGGCAATCACATCACCAGCAACTTCAATTTCCAAGTCTTGTTGCGTGCAACTTTCGGATTTATCGCACACCTGAATAGTTACATATTCAATCCCTGAAAAGTCAATTTTATTATAGTCTATTATCAAATTGAAATCAGGATCAATAGATGCTAATGCTCCGCTGGCAGGTTGCGTCACTATGCGCAAGGATGTAGGAACTATATCGGCTTCTCCGTCATCATCAGAAAGTAACGTTAGCAATTCTATAGACACCTTACCTTCTATAGCAGTGCTGAAGGATGCAGACTTGATTTCTGGAGGGCTGTTGTTAGGGTTACTAGTGTTAGTGCCACAAGGCAATCCTGATTCTTGGATATCAACAGAATTCGAAGAGAGACTATAGCAGTCCGGGCCATTGGCTACCTTCACAGAATAACTTCCAGCTTTTTTAACGACCAATGCCTGAGTTTTTTCACCACTAGCCCATTGG
>JANOQK010000234.1:0-2357 GCA_031414855.1 Bacteroidia bacterium
GATAGTTTTGGCAAGATAGCCATGCAAGATCAATTCAATCCCGGAGAAGCAACAAAAACATTGGATACAAATAGATTATCTTCCGGAGTGTACTTGGTTAGTGTTATCATGCAAAGCGTGCGGGTATCTAAGAAAGTGGTGGTGGTACATTAAAATTGAATTCCGTATTAGATGAAGGAGCTCCTTCTATCGTTGGTAAGAGTTCTTTTGCATAACAAGTTCGCTTGATTAAAAGTGATCATCTCAACCGGGCGATTAATGAGCATAGCATTTGCTATAGAGTAGAAGTTTCTTTTTATGAAAACCACCTATTGTTTTTCGCTGCAGAGAATAGATTGAAATTTCATACCTTCAACGCCTCATTTAATTGTTATGAAGCTCGGGTTGATCGCTGTTGGTATCGTTGCATTGGTTAGTGAAGGCTTAGCTCAAAACGGCAATTATTCGCTTTCCCATTTTAATCCGGCACAAGAGAGATCAGACTATCTGAGTTTCGATCTCACACAGGACGACCGTGGCATTATTTACATTGCCGGCAAAGAAGGTGTGGAGGAATTTGATGGAAGGAGATGGCGCCTTATCCCTACACCTGGGGTTAACTATACCTTGGCTAAAACAAAGAACGGTATTTTGGTAGGCGGCCTTGAAGGATATGGCCTTGTTATAGATGATCCGGCAAAAGGATGGAGCTATCAGTCTCTTTCAAAAGAGGTTGTTGCTAAAAATATCTTTGCCAGTATTACGCTAAAGGATAAGACCTATTTGATAAATGACGGTTATGTGTTTGTTGTTTCAGCGACAGACAACAAAGCTGAAGCAACCATTAAGGCGCCTGAGGCAACGGAACTAACCGGTATTTTCGAAATCAATGGGAAGGTTCAGATTACAACAATTGACAAAGGACAGTTTACTGTAGAGGGCAATAAAATTGTTCCGTCCACTTTTTCAATCGCAGATGATCAGGTTCTTTTCACAGAAAAACTCATTGGCTCTGGCAGTTATCTCATTGGCACCGCCACCAATAGATTATTTATAAGTGATGAAGATAATCCTCCAAGGGAGCTTGTTATAAAAGATCAGACCTATTTAAACTCGCACGTTATTTCTGATGGCGTATGGCTCAACGATCAGGTGGTTGCCATTGGAACATTGCGGGGTGGCGTTGTTTTCATCAATGTCAGCACAGGTGTTACAGAAGAAATTATTGACTATGATACAGGCCTTCCTGATAATGAAGTGTTTGCTTTATTGTGTGATAAGCGCCAGGGAATTTGGGTTGCTCATAGTTATGGGTATACTCGGATTGCCACCAATGTTCCCTTCCGCTCTTTCTCTCACTACAAAGGTCTCAGTGGGAACTTACTGACGGTTCAATCCATAAACGGAAAGCTTTATGCGGGTACATCCGTAGGACTATTTTTATTGACGCAACAGGAAGTTTACGATGATGAGGTCTATTATGTAACAACGAAAAATAAGGGCAATAAGATAGTTGAAGAGACACCGATAGTGACACAAACCTCGCCTGACGAAAGACAGCGTGCCAAGCGCGGACTATTCGGATTTTTGAAAAAGGAAAAAAGTAAAACGGAGAAGGAAGCACCCGATCAGGCACAATCAGTCAGTACTACGGCAAAGACATCCACGGATATCATCAAGCGGGAAAAAAGAATTCGGAAAATCCTGCGCTCACTTGACTATTCCTACAAAAAGATCAATGGAATTGAAGGTAAGGTTACGCAACTATGGAACTGGAGCGGAAAACTAATGGCGGCAGGCCCCAGTGGTCTTTATGAAGTGGTCGATGAGCAGGCTACCGTTATTTCTGAAGATCCCATTCGGTCGTTTACCCTTACAAAGGATAACTTGACACTGGTTGCGGCTACCTATGACGATGAAATAAAAACATTTTCAGTGGTGGACAGCGAGTGGACACAAACCAAGTTATTGGATACCCTTCACACCTTTGTTAGTTTTCTTTTCGAAGATAAACAACAGAACATATGGCTGTGTGGATTAAATGCTATTTACAAAGCGGAGATTGCAGAGGGGGAGTTAGTGGACATTGTAAAGATACCTTTCTCCAATCCTTCCATGGCCGAAACATTTGGCATGGCGGCAGGCTCGGATGTGTTGGTCATGATTGCCGGAAAGTTTCATCGATTTGATTTTGGCAAAGGCAAATTTATGCTTTACGACTCCCTTGGTTCATCCGGCAAAAGTTTAGTTTCTGGCAACATGTTTTGGTATTTTGATCACAGCTGGAAAACATCGGATCAAAATCTTAAACAAAAATTTAAACTGGAATGGCTCAACTTATTTCCCGAGTTGCGTTTTATATCCCCTGATGATAAGAA
>JANOQK010000235.1:0-4953 GCA_031414855.1 Bacteroidia bacterium
CCTTCGTAAAGACAACAGGTGGCAAAGGAGTTCACATTTGTTGTCCGATAGAAGCGAAATGGGATTTTCACACCGTGTTTGAGGCCGCGCAGTTGATTGCAAAACCGTACGTGGATAAGAATGTCAATACCACCACACTTCAGATAAAGAAGGAGGCACGAAAGGGGAGAGTGCTCATCGATATTTTCAGAATAAGATCGGGTCAGAGTATTGTTTCACCCTACAGCATACGCGGAAGAAATGGAGCTCCTGTATCCATGCCACTTTCGTGGGATGAATTGGCAAAAGTTAAAAGTCCGGTTGAGTTTAACATCAAAACAGCCCTTGATAAAGTGATGGCCGATGGAGATGCGTGGGAGGGTATTGATGCCTATGCAGTGGAATTGCATACACATCGTTCAGTCAAAGTTGCTAAGAAATTGCCCCTCAACAAGAAACACAAGACTCCTGAACAATTAGAGACATACGAGCAGAAGCGAAACTTTACAAAAACTCCTGAGCCGGCAGCAAAAGTGATCGAAGGCAGTGGTTCAAGCTTTGTTGTTCATCGGCATCATGCATCGCATTTGCATTACGATTTGAGATTGGAACAAGATGGTGTTTTAAAATCCTGGGCTGTGCCAAGAGGCTTGCCTCCGCATCCAGGTGTAAAGCGATTGGCTGTGCAAACAGAAGATCACCCAATGAAATACCTGACCTTCGATGGCATAATTCCGAAAGGTCAATACGGTGCTGGTGAGATGTGGATATATGCATTGGGCAAATATCAGATTACCAAGGACAAGAAGGATGGATTTTATTTCAGGCTCAGTAGTAAAGAAGTATCGGGTGAGTATCGCATCTATAAAATAAAAGCGAAAGAATGGTTGTTAGAAAGAGTTGATACACCACAGATAAATTACTTGCATGATACCATAGAACCAATGCTTTCGGAGATAGCAGAGAAAACTCCGGTTGGAGATGACTATGTCTATGAAGTAAAGTGGGATGGTATTCGTGCTTTGATCACATTGGAGGATGGCCAGATAAAAATAAAAACACGTAATCAAAATGATGTGACCAAACAGTTTCCTGAATTGCTCGCAGCCGATAAAGGTTTCCGCGCAACGTGTGGACTGTTTGATGCCGAGATTGTATGTCTGGATGTTCAGGGCCGGCCACAATTCAAAAAAGTAATCCATCGCCTCATGAGCAATGGCTATAACAACATTCAAAAGCTATCGAAGTCTAGTCCAGTGTATTGTTACATTTTTGATTGTCTTTATCTGGATGGGCGCAGCTTGATCAATGAGCCATTGTTAAAGAGAAGAGAGTGGCTTAAGGATGCTGTTCGAACCGATGGTGCTTACCGAATCAGTGAGATCGTGGAAGATGGAGAATCACTCTTCGAAGCAGCACGTGAATTGTCTCTGGAAGGCATTATGGCAAAGGTGAAAAACGGTAAATATTTGCCGGGCAAACGATCTGATCTCTGGAAGAAAGTAAAGGTGCGCAACACAAGAGAATGCGTAATCATCGGCTACAATGAAGGCAAGGGAAATCGCGAGCAAACGTTTGGAGGACTTCACATCGCAGAGCGCGATGGTGATAAATTGTTGTATCGAGGCAAAGTAGGAACTGGTTTTGACGATGCTACCATCAAAGATATTTCTGGTCAGATTAAAAGTCTGAAGGAAACCAAGAAACCTATTTCTGAAAAAGTAATGGACGAGAAGACCAGCACGTGGATTGAACCTAAACTGATTGCTGAGATTAGCTATTCTATGCTAACTACTGATAAAATGTATCGCGAGCCAGTGTTTGTGAGGATGAGACCTGATTTGAGTTGATTATATTTGTGATGTGAAAACCAAATTTGATGTTACAGCAATTAGGACCAAGTCCCAATATCTTCTTTACTTGAAGAAAGTTGACGAATTGATAGATGTAGATCCGAGTGTAGAATCATCAGATGGGAAATTACTCGAAACACTAACAATTTTAATTGAGCACTTCGAGCGCAAGCAAGGTTGGAAAATACCTTTGGCCAGGAAACTTAAAGAGGAATCGATTGCTGTCAGATCCAATTCATTGAAAGTATTGAAGGATTTTAAAGGTACGCTTGGTGATCATTTTAGGAATCAATAAGCTCGAATGAATATTCGTTATTCGCCATTACAAATCTTAGACTGCAGGGATTTTTTAATACTCATCCCAAGCTCTTCCGCTTTCTTTAAATCTTTACATGCCTCATTGGTCATGCCTAATTTGTTTCTGTTCAGGGCTCTGTTGTAATAAGCTGCCGCATAAGATGGATCATAAAACACAGCAAGGGTATAGTCTTCAATGGCTTCTTGCAACCTATTAAGTTTGGTTAACACATTGCCCCGATTGAACCAGGCACTTTCATAATCTGATTTCAGAGAAATAGCTTTTGTAAAATCCGAAAGTGAACCTTCGTAGTCTTTGAGTTTCTCTTTTACTAACCCACGGTTGAGAACATATTCAACGTCTGTAGAGTCTATGCTAATGGCCAGGTTATACTCATCCAATGCTCCTTTGAAATCACCCCGATTATATTTATAATAAGCTAACTGTGCATGTGGGTAGGGGATGTTGGGATTTCGTTCAATAGATTCGATTAGTAACTTTTCTGAATCCTCTGTTTGGCCATTGGCAGCTCTCAGCACTCCTAAATTATGTCGTGCAAGGCTATGTTCGGGGTTGATAGACAACGCCAGTTGATAATCTGCGAGGGCACCAACCACGTTTTGATTTTTCTCTTTCACTAAACCGCGATTTACAAATTGATCTGCATCTTTGGGGTTTAACAATATTGCAGAATCGAGGAAGACAATCGCACTTTCATAATTTTTAAGCTTTGTATCCACCAAACCTAAATAATTGAACAGGTAAGCCTTGCCATTTCCTTGTGTTGTAAAAATCTTGGTGGCGGAAGAAGCAAATGCATCTTGCTGAAAAAATACAGTAGTGGTCTCCCCGTGAGGGAGGTTCAGCAATTTTATAAAGTCTGCCTTTGCCAGTTCATATTGCTCGCGTTTGTAACGAAGTGTAGCGCGTGAGAACAATGCCTCTGCATGGTCCGGCTTCATCTCGAGATAGATATTATAATCAGTTAGTGCCCCATCTAATTCTCCCAGCTGCTCGCGCACAAGGCCACGCGTGTAGTAGGCATCGTAAAAATAAGGATCAATTCTCAGGCATTCATCCAATTTTGCCAATGCTTGAGTTGGCTGCTTTTTCGTGAGCGCTTCTTCTGCCTCCACATGATAAACTCTTGGACTTTTCTTTGCTTGAGAAAAGCCCGCGTTTGATGCAAGCAGAGCTAACAAACCCAGAATGAAAATCTTGCCCATGGTCATTTAAAGTTATACTCTTTTTGTTCTTTTTTAATTTAAAACAGGAAACTTATGGAGGTAAATGGTGTTTAACAAGTATGGAAACCACGAAAAAAACCAAATCGAAATCTACCGCCAATGCAGGAGGGGATAAGATAACTAAGGCCTACCGGGAATATCTGCTTACTGAAGGAAAACAACCAGCTTCGGTATTTAAGTTTTGTAAGGATATTGGAATTTCTGAGGATGAATTCTATAAGCACTATAGTTCCTTTGATACCTTGGAAAAGGGAATTTGGACAGCGTTTATTGATAATACTCGCAAAAGGTTAGAATCGGACGAAAGCTACTCCTCGTTCACATCACGTGAAAAGATATTGACATTTTACTTCGCATTGGCAGAGCTTTTGAAGTCGGACAGAAGCTTCGTGCTTCACCAATTGAAATCATTCAAGAATCCTGCCTCGACACCCACATTCCTCAAAGGCTTCAAAGCGTCATTTGAGGATTGGATCACTGGTGTGTTGAACGAAGGCAAAAGCACAGGCGAAGTGGCTAAGCGTCCATTTATCGATGAACGTTATCATGGTTTATTTTGGCTTCACCTCATGTTCATCTTACAATTCTGGAGCAAAGACGAGAGCACAAACTTCGACAACACGGATGCCGCCATTGAAAAATCAGTCAATCTGGCCTTTGATTTAATTGGGAAAGGTGTGCTGGACAATGCGCTTGACTTCGGAAAGTTTCTTTATCAAAACGCTAAGAATTAATGACCAACATAAAAGAGCAGAAAAGTATACCGACAACTAAAGTTCAGCGGGCGTCCAAATTCATCTCCACCGGAGCAAAGATTGGTTCCAACTACCTGAAGCATTACGGCAAAAAACTGGTAAACCCTGGCTTGTCGAAAGATGAGCTTCACGAAGACAATGCCACTGATATCTATAATTCGCTAAGTCAACTCAAAGGAAGTGCGCTGAAAGTCGCACAGATGCTTAGCATGGATAAGAACCTTTTGCCAACTGCGTATCAAAATCAGTTTGCTATGGCGCAGTATAGTGCACCTCCGCTTTCCTATCCTTTGGTGGTCAAGACATTTGAGCGTAGTTTTAAGAAGCGCCCAAACGAAATATTTGATACGTTTACGCAATCCGCTGCTAATGCTGCCTCTATTGGGCAAGTTCACAAAGCAACCAGTAAGGGCAGGTCATTGGCTGTGAAAATACAATACCCAGGCGTGGCCGACAGCGTCAATAGTGATCTGGCCATGGTTAAGCCTATTGCCTTGACCATGTTTAAACTTAATGCGGCCGAGTATAATGAATTCATAGGCGAAGTGCAGTCTAAGTTACTCGAGGAAACAGATTATAGTTTAGAGCTAAAGCGTTCCATTGAACTTTCAGAAAAGTGTAAGGCAATTCCTAATCTGATTTTCCCAACCTATTATCCTGAGTTTTCTGCCGATAGGATTCTAACCATGGATTGGATTGAAGGAAAACCATTAGGAGAGTTTATAAAATCAGGCACACTTACCGAGAAGGAATCACATCGGTTGGGACAGGCCATGTGGGACTTTTACCATTATCAAATTCATACGTTACGTTCGCTTCAT
>JANOQK010000236.1:0-2623 GCA_031414855.1 Bacteroidia bacterium
CAACAGGCTCCATTTTTTCCCATTGAATGAAATTTGTTAATTCCTGCTGAGCACTTCTATACACCCATGTTAGTACAGCAAGGTCGTCCATTAATCCGATACCTACTATTGAATCGGGTACCAAGTCAAATGGATTAAGGAAATAGAGTACTGCGGCTATGATGGTGAGCAGGGTCTTAAACGGAACACTGCGGTAACGTCCGCGGGCATAGGCGGCTACTAGCCTTCCCAAAATAGAAAGTCTTTCTTTTAGCTCATGAGCGGAAATGTTTTTCCGATCCATTCGCGAAAGCCGATGGATTAATTGAGCTACCAGATGCAACAATCGCCCTGGCTTTCCCACCATTCGGATAGCTTGCGCGATTGCAATTTTAAAAAATGTATTCTTCATTTTTCTTTCAACAGAAGATGCGCTGGAAATAGTTCCCGTCAGGCGGCCTGAGTAATGGCGCCTTTCTGCTTAATGCCAACAAAGAGCAACATGGCAAATCCAAAAGTTAGCAGGAATCAGCAAACTATTGTTAGCTCGATCATTAAAGGTGAACAGAAAACCCGATAACGATAAGGCATTTATCAGAGATTACACTACGTTGGGGGCTAATAAAATGGCATCTAAGTCTTCACCTTCGTTTGCTATGATTCGCTGTGTACTGGAATCCCACTTAATCTTTCTTCCGAGCTTATATGACAATCCAGCCATGTGTGCTGAGATGGCTTCTTCAAATCCTTCCTGGATGGAACAACTTGGCTTGCCTCCATTTCGGATGCAACTTAGCCATTCTCTTAAATGAAGAAACGTAGAGTCGACTCGCTTCCCATCGCGGTAGGTCCACAATAATCCTTTGTTAGCAAAATATTTTGCAGTGGCGGAGGTGACAGCATCAGTTCCGTTTGCAGCCGGATCATATTGGTAAATAGGAACACCAGCTTCAATTCTGTTTTCTTTTAGCAAGTCAGCGTATTTGGTTGAGCGTGGATCTGCATATACTGTAATCTGATTACCAAGCTCCAAGCTACCATCGTGGCCCATCAAAATGGTTCCCCGATCGAACTGATTTCCAAGTGTGGCGCTGTACACGAAGGTCATGCCTTTTTCTTTACCTGCTTCCTGACTTGGGCCAGTGCTGAAATCAGGATATTCCATATTTACTTGAAGCACATCCGGTACGTTGCGTCCATCCCGATGTGTATAAATTCCTCCTGAAGCGGTAACTGAATTTGGAATGCCCATTTTCAAAATACAATTGAGGCGATCGTAATCATGCGTGAGCAAGTCACCCGATAATCCTGATCCATATGCCCACCATTTGCGCCATCTAAAAAAATGTTCAAGATTAAAGTCTTCTTTTGGAGCATTTCCGAGAAATAAATTCCAATCTATTGTTTGTGGATTGGCTTTCTCTTCAATGGTATATTGCCACGCACCATTATCATCGTTTCGATTGGTGTTCGTTTCTACCAAAGAAACATGACCCAAAATGTTTTTTGCGATAATATCCTGCGCTGTTAAAAAACTCTGTGTCTGCCGATGTTGGTGCCCAACAGCAAATACACTTTTCGGATTCTTTTGCACCGCATCACGAAGGGTATATGTTTCAGAAATGTTGTGGGTCATAGGTTTTTCAACATACACATGCACACCGGCCTGTATCGCTTCGATGGCCATAGGGGCATGCCAATGATCTGGCGTGGCAATGATGATGGCATCTACTTCGCCACTGTTGATCAGCTCGGTATGGGTACGGAATCGTTTCATTTTATTATCGGCCGTACTAAACGAATCAATCGCTTTTTGTGCTCGCACATCATACACATCACAGATGGCTACTAACTTA
Source organism: Bacteroidia bacterium (assembly GCA_031414855.1). GTDB lineage: Bacteria > Bacteroidota > Bacteroidia > Cytophagales > Cyclobacteriaceae > ELB16-189. Next base: position 1,836 of record JANOQK010000236.1, read on the forward strand.
ATGTTCAAATTCTCCTGCGCTTTGTATTCCGATAATCTTGTATCATTTGGATTGGTTAGGGATAATTCCTGCATCTCTTTCAGCCAGGCAGTGGTAGCAAATCCTAATGAGCGACACAATTGTTCGCCCCGGATACCAAAACCAATTATGCCAACCCTAACGGGCTTTCCGCTCATTGGTCCTGAGGCGGGCGGAGGAGATGCTTTGATGTTTAACGTCTCCAGTAAAAATTGCTTTTCTTGTTTAGCCTCGCTTGTTAATCGGGCGCCAGAAAACCAAACGGCACCAAGCAAGGGTATTCCGCCAAGACCTTTTAGCATATCGCGTCTGGTCCATTTTCCAAATACGTTATTATCGTTTGCCATGATAAAAATTATTAATGTAATGATGTTCTATATCTAACTAAGTTTTATATCAAACTGAATCTAATTGACTTTCTTTTTTGAAAAAAAAGCTTCAATTCCAAAAGAGGTTGAAGGAAATTGATAGATCACGTAAAGGGCCGCCATTTCAATCAGGTTCTTATTCACAATCCAATAACTTCCTTCTGATGGCCCTTGCGGAAGACTGGGAAAAGGTGGGTGCGCTAAATAGTACAGCAGCAACAGCAATACTCCGCCAATGCAGCCCCAACGTACTTTTACACCAACAAGAAGGCTTACCCCAACGGCAATAAGACCCACAATATTTAACGTGTCAATAACAGAGATGCGAGAGGCATCTGCAAGCCAATTAAAAAAAGGAGTCAGAATAGAGGCACTAAGCAAATACCCTTTCGATGTCCATGA
>JANOQK010000237.1:0-4975 GCA_031414855.1 Bacteroidia bacterium
GCCTTGCAAAATGGATTCATTTCAGTAGAAGCAGATGTACACCTTCAGGATGAAAAATTATTAGTCTCGCATAATCGTCCCGGTAAAAATTCCTCCTCTCTCGAAAGACTCTATCTCTTTCCATTAGACAGTTTGCTAAAAATAAATGGAGGAACTATTTATCCGTCATCCGAAATAACATTTTATTTAATGATAGATATTAAAACAGAAGGAGAGTCGACCTATTATGCGATTAAGAATGCAATGACTCAATATCCTGCACTAAGTTGTTCTTCAAAAAATTGCCCGGTGAAGATTTTCATTTCAGGTAACAGACCTATTGGTACTATCGTGAAGGAAGGGTATTCTGGAATCGCCATTGATGGTCGGCCAGATGATATTGGGAAAGGATATTCTTCAGAACTAATGCCTGTAATCAGCGATCATTTTAAAAATTGGTCTGGTTGGAATGGCAAATCTGAATTAACAACAAAAGACCTTGAACGAGTAAAGGAACTTGCAAATCGAATTCATGTGGAACGAAAGAAATTTAGACTATGGGCCATTCCAGATAATGAGATTGCTTGGGCTGCTTTATTGAAAGCGGGTGTTGATTTTATCAACACAGACCATCTCCCCGAATTGAATAATTTTCTAAGTCTAAGAAGGTAGACTCATCAGTTTCATTCGAAAATTTTCCATTGCGCCACTTGTTCAATAAAATGGGGTATTGAAGCCGGATACAACACTGCACAAAACAGAATTCCAAAAAGTGCGCCATATAAGTGCGCATCGTGATTGATGTTGTCATTTGATTTCCTTCCGCTGTAGTAACTATAGATGACATATGCCACGGCCAGAATAAAACCGGGAAAACAAAACACAAAGTAAAAACAGATCTTCTCCAATGGCTGAAAAAGAACCGAGGCGAAAATAATAGCCGCCACGCCACCAGATGCTCCTAATGAATTATAAGAAGGATGATTGCGATTCTTGAAATAGGTAGGTAAGTCAGAAACAATAATGGCCAACACATAGAGCGCAATAAATAAGTAAGGGCCCGCACTTCCAAAAATGAATGCGAAGTATTGCTCCACCACATTACCAAAGAAGTAAAGCGAAAACATGTTCCATAATAAATGTGAGAAGTTGGCGTGAATGAGCCCTGAGGTAAGGAAGCGATAGTACTCTTAATTTTTGTGAATCCGATACGGATTCATCATCATGCCTTTTAAAATGTCGGGCTTGCTGTATACAAACCAGCTCACTATAACTGTGATGCCGATGATGCCTGTGGTGAGCGTGATGGACTGCATGTGTGCGATTTAAAACGTGTGCAAGTATAATAAGAGAACGTGATAGTCCTTGCACTCTTTTTAACTCAGAATTAAGGTAAACGCAAAATAAAAACCTCCGGCTCGCGCCAGAGGTTTCTAAAATCATGTCCTATCTGTTATTTGAAATTTACCACCAGGTCACTTGTTTCCTTTGGATTGTAAGGACTCAAGGCATCCAGGCGAGCTTTCAACACATCCCACTCTGCTCCAGGTGATACGCCACCTGAAAGAAATCCTTTGGCTTTGCTGAAATAACCTGGCGCAGCTGTGTTAGATAAATAGGTCTCCAATAAAACCGGATCGACACCTGGCCATGCCTTATTAATCTCATTCGTGAAAACAGTTTTGATCGAATGGTCTTTTAACAAAACTTTGCGATCGTTGCTGTTGAGTTTGCTTGGAGGCAATCCTACCTCTGCCACGCCAGCATCTTTTGTTTCATTACCCGAAGCAACAAAGGCCCAATTAAAACCAACACTTCCGGAAAATAACAAAGCATTTGGATGATTGCTGTTTCCATACACATCTACTACATCTCCTTTTTTGCCCACAAACATTCTCAACGTGCTGATAGAATAAGGATCGGTTAACGGATTAGCCAATGGCAATCCTGCTATGCGTACCTCCATTTGTGCATCGTATCCCAGGTCGCTTACTTCACTATAATCAATTCTGAAAAGAGCGTCTTTTGCACCCGCATTTTTCTTGCGATCACAGTTGTATGGCTTGATGATAGCTATGCCCTCAACAGAGCTCGATTTGTTCCAAAATATCTGAAGCGCTTTGCCTCCATCGGTTTGACTTTCAGAATCAGCGTCTGTAATCGTCAGTTGATAATCCCATGTTTTGCCTTCGAAGGTTGATTGCGACACCACGACCAGGTTCTTTGTGCGTCCGTCATCCTCGCCAACATAAGTAAGTGATATTACGCGATCGATTTTATATTTTCTAATTCCCTCAATGAACGCTTCCACTAGTTTTGAAGCTTCTTCACCTACTGCGATGAACGTGCCCAGGTTGACATAGATGTCATTTCCCTTCACCATGTCATCTTTTGATCGACCTCCAATTCTTCCGCCTGCCAGATTTTTGTTACTGATAGAAGAAGGAATGTCCACACTAAACGAAGTGGGCAAAATATCTTCCTGCGGTGTTACATCCGGATTGTTTTCGCAGGAAGAAAACAACATGGAACATGCGAGCCCAACGATTAAGACAAACGAAATAATTTTTGCAGTCTTCATTTTTTTACTTTTTAGTTTAAATGGTTTCAATTTCAGAAGGTGTTTAAAACTACCCTTCGTTCTTAAAACACATGAACACGATCTTACCCTTATGACACGTCTTAATTTTTTCTTAGATTTCTCAAAAACTAGGAAATCAAGGCTTTTCGACCACAATTGTAGTATCCGAAACCACTGTCGTAACTGCAAAAAACCCGATGGCTCCCTCACTTAGATTCGTGGCTACATCCGCCCGCTGAACATCAAACACTCCCCCTCTCCATTCGGTCTCGGAAAGAACAGATCGCAGAAATGTTTTGTAAGCCGGACTTACAGAATACTTTTTTCGAATAACAATTGACCCAACAGGAAAATTAAACTCTGCTTTATCGGGTTTGAAAATTTCATTAACGTCAACTGTTTTCAAATCGTAATAGACAATTCTTCCTTCACATGTTATTCCTGCTGTGCAGGTCGGTGTATTCGACCAACTAATTTGATGACCGATGAAATTCGGATCCTGACCCGTTCTGTAAAGGTTAAGCGTATACTGTTCGCCAACTCTTCTATAGTCTAATGCTTGCAATGGCTCGACAGGCACGGAGCTGTCTTGTGCAAAATAGTTTTTCCCTTGGTATTGAATGTAGAGGGTATACGTTCGTCCAAATACCGCCCTTACTTGCGGGGTAAAGTACTCACCCGACCCTGCCGGGACTTCCGTAAGAATAACGGAACTTGTTCCATCGGTTATACTAACAATTGCTCCGGCCACAGGGACTGGTGTGCCATTTTGAGTTGTGTACGGACGAGAAATTCTGATGCGGTGATTTATTCGTTCGTTGGTTAGTATTCCTTCCACCACAAGAACATTAAGTTGTTGAGATTGAAGCGGAAAATCTATTGGCACTTCCTCACAGGATATCAGTAATGCCCACATCAGAAAAATTAATATCGTTTTACACCTTATCGCCATTTGAAATTATAGGATACTGAAGGTGTGAAGCCAAATAAGTAAAACTGCGAAGTCATGCGATTGACATCCGTAAGGTCGAATGGAATTTTGAAAGAACCATTTGCTGTCTGAGTCTTGTTGTAGTTGATATAAAGCGCGTTCTTTCTTCCATAAAAATTATAGACGGAGAAAGTCAGGCTGTGATGATATTTTTTTTCAGGGTTCTTATTGAGCTTGACGGTGGCTGATACATCCAGGCGATGATAATCAGGAAGTCTGTCGTTATTCTTTTGTCCGTAAACAGGTACTTCTTGCCCGTTGTAAGAGTAAAAGCTAATTGGCGATGAAAAGGGTGCCCCCGTTGAATAATTCCAGTTAATCCCAACGTTCCAAAGCAACGTAACGTCATACGCGAGCATCAGATTAATTTGATGAGGACGATCGTAAAAAGCATTATACACTTGTCCATTATTGATCTCTTTAAATTTTCGTTTAGCTCTTGAATAGGTATATCCTGCCAATCCGCGCAAGCGACCTTCATCTTTTTTCAGTTGAAACTCCATGCCATATGCCTGAGCTGTACCGAACCGTAGTTCAGCTTCCAGTAAGGGATTAAGCAAAGTTTCCGCGTGCGCTTCATAATCAATTTGATTGGTCATCTTTTTGTAAAATGTTTCTGCCGAAAACTTAGTGCCAAATCGCGTAAGGTTTTGATAGTAACCTACGGACACCTGATTAGCCGCCTGTGGCTTAATGTTGATGCTGCTGGGCAACCACACTTCAAGGGAAGTGAAGGGGCTGATTGAATTTGAGATCAGATGTACATTCTGAATATTTCGAGAGAGATTTATTTTTAGTGATGCCTTCTCGTTTAGTAAATAAGTAAGCGTCATTCGGGGTTCAACATTTCCGTATTGTTTGTAATTCTCACCTTTTCGAAAAACTAAGGTGTCAATCGGGTTACGGTTTTGATCGTACACAAATTCGAATGCCTCACCTGTGTTCGTCCAATTGGTAAGTCGAAGGCCGTAGTTTAATCCCCACTTTGAGTTAAGCTTTATCTCATGATTGCCGTATAGAACAAACTCAACAGAGTTCCGTATCGAAAGAGGTTGGACGCTGGAAGGAAGAGGTTGGTTCGATTGTAAATTACCTGGATTAAAACTATAGCCATTGAGTCCTGCGCCAAACGTAAGCTCATTTTGAGGTTTGATAAAATAGGTGAAATCTGTTTTTAGATTAACGTTGGCGATATGCGAATTCCATCGGGTGTTGTTTGCAACATCCGTGTATAAAAAGTAATCATAGCTGCTGGCTGCTAATGTTGTGTTGACAAATAAACGATCACTGACAAGATGATTCCATCGAAAAGTCCCAGCGGTGTTTGTCCAGGCAATGGCGTAACTGGTATTGAAATAATTATCGGCACCGGTATAGAGAGAAAAGAAAATTTTATTCTTTGGATTAAGTTTAAAATTGACTTT
>JANOQK010000238.1:0-5920 GCA_031414855.1 Bacteroidia bacterium
GAACTCCAGCATCCTTAAACTCTTGCATGATCTTTGTATAAAATTCATCCATCTTATCTTCTGAGAACACAAGTGCTTTCCCAACCTTCATCATAGCTTGCACGGATGCCAACGGAAAACAATACTCCTTGCCTGCTTCTGGCTGTGGGCCTGCTTCCAAGCCATTCAACTGACCTGCAAAACTACTATAGCTTTTGTCTTGAGGAATGAGTGCCTCATATCCTGCAATACTAGTATAGGCATATATTCTGCTCGCTACAGGAGGTGAAAAAATATCATACACAATAAGATCCGTTATCTTCTTTAAAGTGCGGTGTATATAATCAGCATTTTGAACCTTTATTTTATATTCTTCAGTATTTGTAGTACATCCCAAAAGAAAAACAATCAAAAGAATACCTGCGTATCGAATCATAACGACCTAAAATTTAGCAATAATAGAGCACTGCAATTATAAATGAAATGACCTTTGTCAGATTTATTTTGACCAAGCCTGTCATTTAACAAAATAACTAGATCGGGTTAATCCAACTCCCTTTATTTCTAAGCTTTTCCATTTAGATGGCAGTTTTGTTTTCAGTTGATGAATCCCTGTATCGGATATCTGCAGACCGCCCAAGCCAAAAATCAAAGATTGAAGCGTTCCCCCTGCACCAGTTGCAAAATAGGGATTTGTGCCACCTGCCGTTTCAGCTAGCACTCCAAACGGAGGGACTTCATTTGGCTTATAACTTTTAACAAAAAGCTCATATGCTTTTTCAGAGTTTCCTATTCTAGCATATAAAGTTGAAAGGGCAGAGTGCGCCATGGCAGGTCCATTGGGTGACATACGGGCTTCATAGTAGTTAAGATCCTTCTCTATTTGTGCTTTGTCTGTAATTATTTCCAACGGATAGGATAAAAGGTTTGCATCTACTTGTTTGATCTCAACACCATCGTACGTTTCATTTTCCTTAGTAGTGCCATCAGGAAATTTCAAGATCGGAATATTTTTGGCTACCAATTCCCAATCAGGGTTTGGAACAATGCTTAACTCCTTGGCGGATTGCGTTGCATATCGAAGTACGGTAATTGCCATACCATTGGTGAACGCATTGTTATCTATATTCTCTTGCCACTCATTAGCCCCGATTACATTATTTATCTCGTACCTGCCTGGCCCCTTTCGTTCTACCCTGCTCGACCAGAAGTCTGCTACTTCTTTCAAAACTGGATAACCACGATCGCGGAGCCATTGTTTATCCTTTGTCACTTGGTAATATTTCCAGAATGCCCAGCCCACGCAACCAGAGATATGCTGTTGGAACGGACCCGTGAGAGCCCAAACAGGTGTTGCCTCCTGACCTTCACTTGCTGATTCCCAAGGAAACATTGCACCCTTATATCCATGGCTAAAGGCATTTTGCTTTGCCGCGTCCAAGCGTTGAAAGCGATATTCCAATAACGACTTTGCCATCTCAGGCTTCAATGCCAGCAAAGGCGGATACATCCACAATTCTGTATCCCAAAAAACGTGACCATTATATCCAAGGCCGGATAATCCCATCGGAGACAGACTGAATGCTGTACCCTCGCGCGCGAACGAATAAAGATGGTACAAAGCAAACCGAACATCGCGTTGGGCTTGTGGATCCCCTTCAATCACAATATCACTCGTCCATAGTTCTTCCCATGCTTTCAAATGTGCATTCATTAGTCTGTCGCGTCCTTCCAGCATAGCGTAGATGGTCAAACGCTCTGCTTCGTTGTGAGCATCTGAAATATGGGCTGAAGAAATCACAGAGCCCACTACACAAAAACTAAATTTCTCTCCCGCTTTTAATGACTTTGTGAATTTTGTTAGATGCATGCTATAGTCCCAATCTTCATGCACGAGAGGAGGAATTTCATTCTTATCAAAAATAAAACTGGTAGAAGCTGCTACAGTATGCTTCCCGGATGGACTTTTTCCTACTGAAGTCATCAATGGAATTTTTACGTGAGGTCGGTCAATGACCGCATACATATTTTTAACATCGCGAAGGATATCGGGTGATTCAATTACACTTGCAGGACTTACCGTAACATCTTTCTTTGCTTCAATCTCAATAATGGTGAGTGCACTAAATGGTAAGTGTCGCAAGGCTGCTAAAGAATGTTTCACATGAATTTTATCTTGAAAGTCGAATTCGGTAATCAACAAAGCCTTCTTCATATCCAGATATTGTCTGAATCCTGAGATGTTCTTTGGACCAATGCGTTGGTTATCCACATCGAGATTCATATTTATGAAATTGAACCCTTTCAAAATATTATCAACCCGTCCTCTTCCATAGGTATCAAAAGCTCCGTTGAGTACCACATCTTTTACCTTCATAGGCTCAGGAGATGAGACGAGACCTACTATTCCGTTGGCAACCGTTACGCCATAATAATTAGCCGGATCAATATTTCTGGCTTCAATAATCCAGGTATCAGCTGACTGGCCATAACTAACAATCGCTATTGCGACTAAAAAGAAGGTGCTTATGTTACGTCTCATAATTACTTTATTTTAAATGCTTTTAGACTATCATTATTTCGTGAAAACAAGTAAGTTATACCTCCTTTTGAAGTGTTCAAAATCGCAATGTCTCTCCCCTCTCCTTTAATCAACAGCCCTGATTCAGTATGCGAAAGTGATGAAAATTTTCCTTTGCCATCACCCAACATCGCTAATCCAAGACCAGCATCGTATCGGCCAAAATCTGGCTGCGTAGCATAGAAGTTTCCGGAAGCAAGAATATCCGAATGGCCATCATTGTTGATGTCATCAATACAAAAAGCAAAGATGGGAAAAAGTTGAGCCTCCATTGGCAAACTAAGTATTGAAAATTGTCCATTACCCATATTCTCCAGATACACCGATGAAAACGTGTAGGCCTCTTTCCTAATAAATTTTGTCAAGTCCTCTGGAGAGAGAATATCTTCCAACTTAGCATTCTTATAATTCTCGTACTTAAGAAATTTTCGCTTTAAGGAAGGAACTTGCTTCACCAGCTGATCCCGCGATATAAATGGGTATCGTACACCTTGATTGTAATACGTTAAGATAGGATCCAAACTCCCGTTCTTATCTATATCGCCTACAAAAATACTTACTGGCTCTGTTTCCTTTGCCCGCAATCGCGAGTTGAGTCCTAGATTACCTACGATCAAATCAACGTCTCCATCATGGTCAAAATCATTGCTCGCAACACTATTCCACCAGCCATTTGTTTTGTTCAAGTTGTACTCAGCTGTCCTATTTTGAAATGTGCCCGACTCCCTTTGAATTAAAATAGTGATGGGCATCCACTCGCCCACCACAATCAGGTCAAGTCTTCTGTCATTATTGATATCCAGCCATGTTGCATCTGTTACCATGCCTAATGCTCCATTGTTTTCGCTTACGCCTGAAAGAATTTTTTGAGTGGCATCTGAAAATTTACCTTTACCATCATTAGTCAGGATAAAACTATTAGGATCTAATCCATACTGACCCGCCAGCACTCTTCCACCAATAAATAAATCAAGATCGCCATCTTTATCCATATCCGCTGGCTTAATGCATGAGGCATTCATGAAAATATCAGGAATGGCTTGCACAACTTTCTTAAACTTTCCTGCTCCATTATTCAAATAAAGTCTAGGCTTTAATTTTTTATCCTGCCCTGAAAACTCCTGACCACCTCCGGCCACAATAAGGTCTAAGGCTCCATTACCATCCGCATCAAAAAATGCAGATGCTACGTCTTCTGACGAAGAATCAGCTCCAATATCAAATTGATTAGTTAACCGCAAGCCTCCTGCCTTGTCTTGTTCAAATATTCTTCCGGGCTGTCCTGAGGCACCTCCGATAAAAACATCTTCCAGCTTATCTCCATTAACATCACCTATAGAGATTTTGGGACCTTGCGTTGATAGCATGTGTGGTATAAGGCGCTCGTTATTAAAAGAGGTTAATTCATTCTCCTTATGATTAACTAGAATGGGCTTAATTTCTGTGAAAAGAGTCTTCCCCACTCCTTCTTTGAGATAATCCCATTTGTCTAAGGCTTCTTTCTGATGAACAGTAATTACTTGATTAGATTGAATCGACTTTAAGGTTTGAAATTTGCCATCGGGCCATACAATATTAATTGAATCAATTTTATCATATGCGCCAAGTCCAATGTGAATAAGGTAATCACTGGAAGAAAGCCATCCACGGGATGGCGCTTGCTCTTGAAATTTTAGCTCATTTCCGGAGTAAACAAAAATTTTTGCTCCAATCCCTAGCATGTTGTTGCGATTACCTTCAAATCTAATCTTAACAAAATGAGAAGATTCTTTAGCCAAATCATTGCGATAAAGAATCGCCTTTTGATTGATCGCATTGACAATCAAATCTAAATCACCATCATTGTCAAGATCGGCATATGCTGCTCCGTTGGAAAGGTTTGGTTCCTCTCCAATCCAATCTTTTGAAACATCTTTAAAAGTTAAGTCATGTTGATTCTTAAAAAAAACATTAGAGGCTTTTCCGGACGGCATCTTTTCAATGAATTCTTCATCTGAAGAATAGCGCTGCACGGAATCCCCTGAGATGAAATTGATATAGTCTAGATCATTAGGCCGTTTTACAATTCCATTAGCAATAAATACATCTTTAAACCCGTCATTATCAAAATCTGCAATCAAAGAAGACCAACTCCAATCTGTTGCTTCTATTCCTGAGAATGGAGCTATATCTGTAAAGGCAAGCGTGCCATCAGGTGACAGCCCCCTATTTAGCTGAAGCGCATTCCTTGCCACCTGATAGTGATATCCATAAGAAAGCTTAAACTGTTGTATCTCATATGCATCTTCGCCAGCTGAGGCCTTTAGCAGGTCTTCCTGCTTAGGTAACATGTCTAGTGTAAGGATGTCTGCCCAACCATCATTGTTTATATCAGCCACATCGTTTCCCATGTAAAAGCGACTGGAGTGAGCAAACGACTTTTCAAATTCCTGTTTAAATGTACCATCTCCTTGATTTATATAGAGGTAATCATTTTCGTTAAAGTCATTAGAAACATAAATGTCAAGCAAGCCATCTTTATTAAGATCGGAAACTGCCAAACCCAAACCATACCCAATATGACTGTTTAGAATTCCCGCAGATGAGGTAACTTCTTTGAAATGTGTTGAACCTGTTGGCACTAACTGGTTTTGATACAACTTATCTCCTGCCAACGGATCACTCTGAAAACGCAATGACATATCACCATACGATCGAGTGGTGTGGACTGAATGATTGAGCAGGTACATGTCAAGGTCACCATCATTATCGTAATCAAAAAAAGCACTTTGGGTTGAAAATCCTTGAAAACTCAGACCATATTCCCCTGTCTTATCCGTAAAAGTTAAGTCTCCATTATTAAGGAATAATTGATTTCTGCCATCAAAAGACTTGTACTTACCAACGCCACATACAAAAATATCTAAAAGGCCATCTGCATTAATGTCCACCATATTAACTCCTGTTTTCCAGTTACCTGTGCCCGAGACACCCGCTTGAGTTGTAATATCTTCAAATTTAAAGTCACCTTTATTTAGATATAATTTATTGGAATTTTGATTTGAGGTAAAATAGATATCTACCAGACCATCATTATTTATGTCTCCGGCTGATACGCCACCACCATTATAGAAATATAGATAGTCGATAATATTAAAGTCATCTGAATCCACTAATGTGTTTTCAAAATCAATATTGGATTCCGCAGAAGGTACCTCGTAAAAAAGGGTTTTCTTAATTAGCTTTTCTTTCCGCTCACAAGAGAAAATAAAGAAAATAATACCCACACAATAAAGATATTTAAAACTAAGGTAGAGGTTACGGGTCACTTACTTGCGCTTTGCCTTAAAGGTCAGTAGTGTATCATTATTGCGAGCCACG
>JANOQK010000239.1:0-4034 GCA_031414855.1 Bacteroidia bacterium
ACCAACAAATTAGCAGAAGATTTGGGGATCAGCCGTAGCCGGATATTGGAGATGCTTAATATTTTAGAGAAGGCTCAACTTATCCGCAATTTGCGATCTTCGGTGCGTGGCGTTAGCCTGATGAACAAGCCCGATAAAATATACCTAAATAACACCAACCTCATCTATGCATTGGCTGATGGCAAACCCGAGAAAGGCAATGTACGTGAAACTCTTTTTTATGCACATATCCAGGATGCAGGGCTAACCATAAGTTATCCAAAAGTCGGAGACTTCCTCGTTCAGGAAAAATACACTTTCGAAGTTGGCGGAAAAGACAAGTCATTTGAGCAGATCAAAGATGTCAAAGACGCTTATGTTGTGGCCGATGATCTGGAACGAGGAGTTGGAAATAAAATTCCACTTTGGCTTTTTGGCTTTTTGTATTAAGAACATCATAATCCGAAACGGACCTCATTCAACAAGGTCTACTTACTTATTTTTTTACTCTTACCACGGATATTTCTTACTTTTGCCCGCTCTCTAATCAACTCCGTATGTGGCAAAGAATTCAAACCGTGTTTCTTGTACTAGTAGTGGTATCCATGCTCGGTAGTGTTTTTCTTCCAATATGGGTCTCTGTTGATGCCTCTTCTGAAGTGTCCAAGTCACTTTATCCACTGCATTATACTGTTAAAGAAGGTGATATCAGAACAAGCGTATACTTTCCGTATTCCGCCACAGCGCTATTGATGGTAGCTGCTGCTACAATAGCAATAATGCAAATACGCAGGTATGACAACCGGATTGCTCAAATAAAAATGGGCACTCTCAATTCCCTTATTTTGATGGGCGTAATGTTATGCGCCATACTTTTTGCCAATAATCTGATTAACTCAAACCCTACAGGGTGGAAATACGGACTCGGGCTTTATCTTCCGTTTGCTGGTGTTACGTTCAATTGGCTTGCCATCCGGTTTATTCGAAGAGATGAAAAAATGGTACGAGATTCGGATAGAATCCGATAACTTTTCTTGATAGAAAGTGTTTTCATTTAATAACCCCTAATAATTATGGCACTTACTAAACTTGGCCCGAACGATGCGAACACGATCGGCAATCTACCTTCCACAGGATCAACTGCTCCGGATTTTGTTCTTACCGGAAACGATATGAAAGATGTAAATTCAAAAGAGTTTGCAGGTAAAACTATAGTTCTTAATATTTTTCCAAGTGTGGACACTGGTGTTTGTTCAGCATCCATCAGGGAGTTCAACAAAAGAGCAGCTTCACTTGTGAATACAGTAATACTTTGTATTTCCAAAGACCTGCCCATGGCTCAAAAGCGTTTTTGTGGCGCGGAAGGAATTGACAAGGTCGTCACCTTATCCGATTTCCGTAACAGAGGCTTTGGAAAAGCTTACGGTGTTGACTTGCTGGACAGCAGCTTTGCGGGATTGTTTGCCCGTTCCGTTGTGGTGATTGACGCTTCCGGAAAAGTAAAATATACTGAACTTGTTCCGAATATCGGGCAGGAACCAAATTACGATGCTGCCTTGCAAGCGATCTAATATTCTGGCCAACCATAAGAAAATTTTACAAGAAGATTTAGAGCCCTTCCCATTTGGAAAGGGTTTTTTATTTGATCTGATCTTGCTTAAATTCGAAACATGAATGAGGTAATCTTTTTAGTAGAGGATTCAATAGAGGGGGGCTATGAGGCTCGCGCCTTAGGCACTTCTATTTTTACAGAAGGAGAAACCCTGGATGAGTTAAGGCAAAATATCCGAGAAGCCGTTCGCTGTCATTTTGAAGAAGATTCTACACCTTCAATTATCCGCCTTCACTACGTGAAAGAAGAGATGATTATTTTATGAAATTACCACGAAATGTTTCTGGTAATGAATTAATCAAATCACTTCAAAAAATCGGTTACATTGTTAGTCGTCAAAAGGGAAGCCATATCCGTCTAACTTGCATGTTGCCAACAAGAGAGCATCATGTCACCATTCCAAATCATGATCCAATAAAGATCGGCACGCTATCCTCGATTATTTCTGACATTGCCCAAGCTCATCAAATTTCAAAGCCAGATATTATTAACAAAATTTTCGGATGAAAAATATTTTCGTATCTCTTTTCTGTCTCTGCTTTAGTTGGGGAATTACTGAAGCACAAAAACTAACTTATTATCTAACTGCTGATCGCGTCTTCGATGGTGATCTTATGCACGAAGGGTGGGCGGTTGTAGTTGAGGCGGATAAGATTATTGCGGTTGGTCCAAAAGATAAGATCAAGGAGCCGGCCGGTTCTACAAAAATCAATTATCCTAACTCAACTCTTACCCCAGGATTGATTGAAGGTCATTCGCATTTACTTTTATATCCGTACAACATTACCGATTGGGATACACAAGTTTTAAAGGAAACAGATTCGTATCGCACAGCAAGAGCCACAGTTCACGCCAAAAACACATTGATGGCCGGATTCACAACTGCTCGCGATCTTGGCACCGAAGGAGCGGGATACTCAGATGTTGCTTTGAAGCGCGCCATCAATGAAGGAATAATTCCCGGGCCTAGATTGATGGTGGCCGGCCGTGCCATTGTTTCAACAGGATCCTACGGACCGAAAGGATACGACAGTGATCAGGAAATAATGCTTGGCGCAGAAGCTGCCGATGGAAATGATTTGGTACGCGTTGTCCGTGATCAAATTGGAAAAGGTGCCGACTTCATAAAAATCTATGCCGACTATCGATGGGGATTGAATGGAGAAGATCAACCCTCATTCACATTGGATGAATTAAAACTAATCAATGAAGTAACACGAAGCAGTGGAAGAGTAATGGTCTGTCACGCCAAATCAAAAGAAGCTATTAAACGTGCCGTTCTTGCCGGAGCCGAAACAATTGAACATGGAGATTTCATTGACATCGAAATTGGGAAACTAATGAAAGAACATAACGTCACTTATATTCCAACTGTAGCGGCAGTTGATGTTATCTCGCAATATCGCGGGTGGAAGAAAGGTGTATCACCAGAACCTACAAATGTTACCAATAAGAAAAAAAGCTTTAAAGAAGCAATTGCCTCAGGTGTAAGCATTGGAATGGGTGGTGATGTGGGTGTTTTCCCCCATGGAGAAAATGTGTTGGAAATGGAATTGATGGTAGAATATGGCATGAAACCCATTGATGTATTGAAAGCAGCCACTAGTGTAAACGCGCGTGCCTTTCATTTGGAAAACCAGGTTGGATTTATCAAAGAAGGACTGAAAGCTGACCTTGTTATAACCTCAGGCGATCCGTCCAAAAACATTTCTGATCTAAGAAAAGTAAATTTTGTCATGAAGGATGGAGTCGTCTATAAAAACTGAGATAATTTCAGTTGAGTTTTAGTTATGAAAATCGTAACTAGATGTGATTTATAACCTCACTTATGAAAATCGACCGCAAACAAGCTTTAAAGAAAATGGCATTGGGAACTGCTACCGCATTGGCGCTGCCTCAACTTGCAAAAGGAATGGACATTTTATCTCCTGAGCTTAAAAATAATATCAACCACTCGGTGTGCCGATGGTGCTACAATTCAATACCACTGGAAGATCTTGCAAAGGCTTCAAAGGAAATTGGGCTAAAATCAATAGAGCTTTTAAAAGCTGAAGAGTGGCCGGTGGTGATCAAACAAGGACTTACTTGTGCGATGGGTAGTGCTGCATCGTTGGGGCTTGACAAAGGATTTAACGATCCAACATTTCACGAACAATTACTTAATGATTATACCCTCACTATTCCAAAGGCCGTAGATGCTGGATTGAAAAACCTAATCTGCTTCAGCGGTAATACAAATGGATTGAGTTCAGAGAAAGGATTGGAGAATTGCGCGATTGGATTGGAGCCCGTTTTGAAGGTGGCCGCCAAATACAACATTACCATTACCATGGAACTGCTCAATAGCAAAGTCAATCATAAAGACTATCAATGCGATCATACAGAGTGGGGTGTAAAGCTTTGCGAAAAGTTAGGTTCTCCAAACTTTAACCTGCTTTATGAT
>JANOQK010000240.1:0-10806 GCA_031414855.1 Bacteroidia bacterium
CCATAAGGACGGCAAGCTGACCGATGTATTATTTAATGGATCGGTTTATAAAGATGATAGTGGAAATGTATTGGGCGTTGTGATTGTGGCAAGAGACGTTACGGACCAGAAAAGAATTGCAACGGAACTGCTGGAAGCAAAGGTGTTTGCTGAGTTAGCAACAGAGATTGCCGAAGAAGCAAAAAGTAAAGCCGAAAGTGCCACCCGAATCGCTATTGAAGCCGTGAAAGCAAAACAACAATTTCTGTCCAACATGAGTCACGAAATTCGCACGCCAATGAATGCGATTATCGGATTTACAAAGGTGGTGTTGAAAACAGATTTAACTGCCAAGCAAAAGGAATACTTAACTGCCATAAAAGTGAGTGGCGATTCATTAATCGTGCTCATTAACGACATTCTCGATTTGGCAAAAGTGGATGCAGGCAAAATGACGTTTGAGCAAACACCATTTAAAATGGCAGCATCTATCTCGGCCATGCTTCAGTTGTTTGAGCAAAAAATACAGGAAAAGAATCTGCAATTGGTGAAGGAATATGACAGTAAAATCCCAGAAGTGCTGGTGGGCGACCCAGCACGTTTACACCAGATTATTTTAAATCTTGTCAGCAATGCAGTAAAATTTACAACCAATGGGAAAATCACCGTGCGAGTTCATTTGGTAAAAGAGGACGAAGAGAAAGCAACTATTGAATTTGCGGTTACCGATACAGGCATTGGAATAGCTCAAGATAAACTTCAAAATATTTTTGAAAATTTTGAACAAGCGACTAGTGGAACCTCCAGGTTATATGGAGGAACGGGTCTCGGACTTGCAATCGTTAAGCAATTAGTGGAACCGCAGGGGGGAAGCATTCATGTTAAAAGTAAAATGGATGTAGGCTCTACATTTAGTTTTATCCTGACGTTTAAAAAGACCACTGCAGGAGCTGAATCAGAAACAGACCTCATGGAATTAGATGCGGAAATAAAAAACATAAAAGTGTTGGTGGTAGAAGACATCGCCCTCAATCAGTTACTGATGAAAACGCTGTTGGATGATTTTGGATTTGAACGGGATATTGCAGCCAACGGTAAGATAGCTATCGAGAAACTCGAGGCTAACTCTTACGATATTATTTTGATGGACTTGCAGATGCCCGAAATGAATGGGTTTGAAGCAACTGAATACATTCGCCATAAAATGAATTCTAAAATTCCGATCATCGCTTTAACAGCCGATGTGACCACTGTGGATTTGGCCAAATGCAAAGCAGCTGGCATGAATGATTACATCGCCAAACCAATTGACGAAAAATTATTGTACAGTAAGATTGTGGGGCTTGTAAAAAAACCTTTGATAAAGTACCAAGCGCAGGAAGTACATGGAAATGAACAGCCTGTTATTTCCCGATGTATTGACCTGACGTATATGAACCGCCTTACAAAATCTGACCGCGCATTAATGATGGAAATCATGACCATTTATTTGCAGCAAACTCCTCCTTTGATAAAGGCCATGAAGCAAAGTGCGTTGGATCAAGATTGGCGTGCCTTGTATTCGGCCGTGCATAAAATGATTCCTTCCTTTTCTGTGGTGGGTATTCATACGGATTTTGAAAGTATGGCTAAGAAAATACAGGAGTATGCCCGCATGAATAGCGAAGATGGGCAGACTGGTCATCGGGAGCAGAACGAGAGAATACCAGGCTTGGTCTTGCAAGTTGAGACGATTTGCACACAGGCCTGTCAGGAATTGCAAGAAGAGTTCAACACGTTAAACAAAAAAGCCTGATGAGTAACGTAGATAGAATTATGCTTTTCCTGGTGGATGACGATGCGGTGTTTTTAAAGGCATTGGAAATCGAATTTCTCCAACAAGGTGATTTTGCAATTGCCACATTTTCAACGGGCGAACGGTGCCTGGAGAGTTTATCGCAGAATCCGGACGTCATCATTTTAGATTATCACCTGGATGGTATTGACGCTAACGCAATGAATGGGGTTGAAACGCTGGATAGAATAAAAGCTTTCAATCCGGATATTCCCGTGGTGATGCTGTCCTCGCAGGATAAAATTGAGGTGGCGATTAACTGTATGCACCATCATGCTTTTGATTATGTGGTGAAAAGCGAAACGGCTTTCGTGCGCTTACAAAAGATCATTCCCACCATTTTCCGATATAAAAAAATGGAAAAGGAATTAATTTGGTATATGCAGCGAATGTAGGTTCACAATGCTTTATCATACATCTTCAACTTTTTCAAAAGCCTGTCAATAGTTTTAGCCAGCCTTTCCACTTTCGTCTCGTCTTTCTTAGCAGAATAAACCCACTGCATATAATACTTCTGCTCACTTTCGGAAAGTGAGTGAAAGAACTTCAAAGCTGCCGGTTCATCCTGTAAGCAAAGCAACATTTCTTCGGGTACTTCCAAAGGCTCATTGTCGGGGTAAAGGATAACATGAACCTTATCACCTTCTTTTTTATTTATCTTCTTTCGTATTTCAGCTTTAACGGGCAAGAACAATCGTCCGTCACCCATGGGCATGAGATGATATTTTCTAATTTCATAGCCATCAATAGTTCCTCTTACTTTTACCCAGCCGAAATGTGCTTTTTTATCGGGTTTGATTTCGGGTATGCGTGCATACGTCCAGCCGCCTTTTCCTTGGAATTTTTCAAGTAGAAACTTTTTATTTACGAGAGGCTTCATTCCATTTCCTTCTGCCACAATTAACGAAAATTCAATTGAACGTTTGATGTTTCAGATGTAAATTTTGCCACCCACCGTCCAACAGAATCTTAGTTTCTTTGAAGCCTATTGACAATAATAGATCGGCTGTTTCAGGAAATTGATTGATTAAATCATCTGCATGATGAGCATCGGAACTTAAATGAATGGGTATTTTTTGATGATGTAGTAATTCCAATACCCATGGACTTGGGTAGGTAGTGATGGATTTTTTCTGATAAATGCCTCGCGTATTCACTTCAACAATAGCATCGGAGTTGCGTATTACATGAATCGTTTTTATCACTTCCTCGCGATACCATGTATCTGCCTCATCAAAGTAAGGATGAAATTTATTTTGGATTTTTATTTTATCCAGATGGCCGATGATTGACGGACAACTTTTAAGAATCATTTCGCGTGTGAGTTCAAAGTAGCGCGTGATGACCGCCCGAATGTCCTTTTTGAAAATTTGCTCATAACCTTCGTGGAATGAAGCATGGGTTCCATCAATCTCCCATCCGCGTCCATCCGGGAAGGATTCCACGAAATGAATGGAACCGATTGTATAATCCAATTGATCTTTAAAATCATCAGGTGAAATCTTGCCAGGAATATAGTCGACTTCAAGTCCACTATATACTTGAGTCTTTGTATTGCTCTTCATTAATACATTAATTTCCTGAAGATAGCTTAGCAGGTTCTCCTTCTTCATGCACCAGGGGGAATGGAACGGAAGAGGAGCATGGGAAGAAAACCCGAGACTCATCATATTTTTTAAAATGGCGGATGCAACTACGTCATCAAGTGAAGATTTGCCATCGCAATAATTGGAATGCGTGTGAAGATTGCTCCACATGTGTTAGCCGTATTAATTAGTCTATTCGAATATAGGAATTGTGTGGCAGTAATCTAAGTTTTGCTTACTTAGAAGAAAGCGATTGGTTACTAACTTCAGTGATTATTCAACAAGACATAAATAGCTTTTTCTTTCAGTGTATTTATTGGAAGTATTGGTATGTTAGTTTCTTTGGCCATCTCATCCCACTTGCGCATTCGGATACTGATTTCAAACAACGGATCGTGTTCAAAGGCACTTGCTTCTTGCTCGCTCATTACTCCACCTTGAAATTCAAGGGTCTTCTTGCTGGCCTCGCTTAGTTGTTTGAAGTAGTCAGGATATTTAAATGTCAGGTAACGTTTGGCTTGCACGTGATGCTCCACCAGCTTGGCTACTTTTTCTGGAAAACCTTTATCACGTAAGTAGTCAGCTCCAATTCTTTCGTGGCTCCTCACACCAAAGCCACCCATCTTGTTTTCTTCATCGCTCATCACACAGATGTGACCTATGTCATGAAAGAAGGAAGCCAGCACCACTTCATCATCAAAGCCTTCATCTATAGCCAGCTGCGCAGATTGTGACATGTGCTCAAGTTGTGAAACAGGTTCTCCAATGTAATCTGCATTTCCGTATTTCTCATAGAGACCAAAGACCTCTTTGATGGTAGCGTCCAACCTGTTTTCCATGCTTTTCTTTTACTCAAATCTACGGATGATACCAGTTGAACAGCTTGCCTGCCATTTTAATAAACCGTTAAGTTTATTGTTGTAAAAAGTTCTAAAAATTAAAGTAAGGTTCATTTTAAAAAGCGATCAGAGTCTAGCGCTCGTTCTAACTTGCCACAAAAAAGATATGAAAATAGAATTAGTCGTATTTGATCTGGCAGGAACCACAGTGGAGGACAATCGGGATGTTCAGCGTGTGTTAAAAAATGTGCTAGCTAATTTTGAAGTAGATATAAGCATAGAAGATGCCAATGCGGTAATGGGTATACCAAAACCTGTTGCCATAGAGAAGCTACTTCGCAAAAAGTACCATGGCAACAATGGTGTTATTTCAGAATGGATTAAGGAGATACACGGGATGTTTATTAGTGAAATGACCCACTTTTATCGCACGGATTTGTCAGTACTAGAGAAAGTAGGTGTATCAGAGACTTTCAGAGCGCTGAAGGCGAATGATATTAAAGTTGTGGTAGATACAGGATTTGACAGGTTGATTACGGATACATTGCTACAACGAATGGGTTGGGTAGCTAATGAGTTAATTGATGCCAGTGTTACCAGCGATGAAGTACCTCGTGGCAGGCCTTATCCAGATATGATCTTCAAAGCAATGGAACTTACTGGCGTGCGGGATATTTCTAAGGTGGCTAAAGTGGGAGACACCGCCTCAGACTTACAAGAAGGAAACGCTGCTGGCTGCTCACTTGTTGTAGGCGTTACCACAGGAGCATTTTCAAGAGAAGAATTGGAAAAGGAAGAGCACACACATTTAATACAACAACTACCTGAGATGATGGAAATACTTGGGCTGAAGTCTCACCTTAAAGTCCTTCATTGATTTCCAGGAATGAAGAGAAAGTATTTTAATCTCTTTGATTAGTATTATCTAATTGTTAATTTCATGTTAAGCAAACTTAACATGAAGTGAGAATTTTACTATTGGTTGGGTGGATGGGCTTGGGAGCAACCGTTATTGCTTCCGATTTGACAAAATGGAGCGAGGGAATTATTGTGATGGCGGATGGTGAAGTCCGACAGGGTGAGTTAGCTTTTCAGGTGTCGGATATTGTTTTGTTTAAGGCTGCTGGTGAGGTTACTGTTTTCCCGGCTCATAAAGTCCGCTCCTTTCGATACTACGATCGCCAAGCCAATGTTAACAGGAGGTTTGTATCAAGATTACGTTCGACCGAAAAGACGGCTAGTTTCTATGAAGTTGTAGTCTGGGGAGAAGTAAGTGTGATGAGAAAACTTAATTACCAGACGATCTCAAATCGTGAAAAATCGGACAAATATGATTACGATTATTTCATTTGCTTTCAAAGTAAGTTAGTTTCCCTCAGAAATTTCAGAAACCAAGTGTATCCGAACTTGATTTCAAATTCTAGTCAGGTAGAGAGGTTAATTAATGCGCATCACCTTAATCCCAATAATCCAGCTGACGCTATTCAAATTGTTCAGCTCTATAACAAAGCAACTTACGCAGCAACTTTAATGGCAGGTATTTGAGCCTGGCTCCAAGTCGCATGCTTTTTGTTGAAGTATATCATAGAAGCAATTATCAAAGCACTTCCCACAATTGAAATAATATAGCCGGAAGAGATAAAAAAGTTAAGCCAGCTTAATTTTGCATAGCCAAATTCTTTGAAGAACAAAACTCCGATACTTCCAAGATAACCAAACGAATCAGCCAGGTACATCACAAAACCTACTGTTCCGATGTATTGAAATGCAGCTATTAATCGTTCAAAGAAAATGCTATTGAACGGAACATAGCCAAGATATAGTCCTAGGCCGATCAACACCATCCATTGCGTAGGATTGATCACATCTTGCTCAAATAGAAAAGTGCTGAGCCCGATCATGAGCATGCCGAATATGACAACGAGGTGATTAATCATAAGTGCTACCTTATTATTTTTGATAAACATAAGGCAGCTCATCGATACCAGAACAGCAACAGCAATAGGAATTTCCGTGGAAATAAATACCTCAGGCGAATTAAATGTGCCCAACGCTTCCCAGACTTCTGCTGAAAAATTATCTCGAAAATCGCGAAAAGCAGTGAGTAACATGTAGGCGAGAATTAGTAAGATAAGCCCTGGGGCAAAGGTCATCATGAATTTTCTTCGATCGAGGCCACTCATAGCCTGACGTTTTGTTCGAAGCGATTCGTCAAGTGCAGTAGGTGGAGGAAGTTTATCCAATAGCCATAAGAACAAGAGGAGGGGAAGAAAAAAGACGATGGCTGTTACGAAGGGCATCCATTTTTCAGCAGTGCCCCAATCGCGCATGATGAGGGCGCCAACAGTTTTGGCAAGACCAGCAGAGAAAATAAAACTAACCGAAAGACCGGCTCCCAGGGCCTCGGTAAATCTTCGTCCTTCCAAATAGCCAAAGATCATTCCCCAGATCATTCCCAATGGTAGACCATTAAAAAAGAGGAACACTATATTATAAGGAGCGGGAACAAGTCCAAACAAAAACCACGACAGCCCGGCAATAGAAATCATAATCAGAATTCCGCTGCTTCGGGAAGTGGCCTTTAACTCGGAAATAATCTTGATGCCAATAAATTTCGAGAGGGCATAGCCAAGCACTTGAAATGTCACCAGCCACACCTTGTAACTGATTCCAAAATAAATTAACCCTTCAAAAGTTGCTACTGAAAATGCCTTGCGGAAAGCATATACACATGTGTATAAGCAAAAAGCGGAGCCTGCAGCGTAAACAGAAAACCAAATTCCGTTTGTGTTTTCCAACCAGTTCCTGATGGAAGGTGAAAATAAAGTAGAGTAGCGTAGTGGCGCGCGCACAAATCTTGTTTCGTGCGAAGTACTACTTATAGGCACTTAACCTGATGAAGCAAGAGTGATGTTTCAGTTAAGGTTAACTCATGTTGATTTAACAGTTCGTTCATCTGAAAACTTTCTGTTTGTGTATCCGAATTTTGTATTTGCGACCTCACCCTGTCCGTTGGACATCCCTCTCCGGAGGAGAGGGACCCTATAGGAGAGATTTGGTTTTTAAATTATAGATTATGCATCACGATCAATCGGTAGATATTGCAATAGTAGGTGGCGGCATAGCTGGATTAGCGCATGCCTACATGGCGTTGAGAAAAGGATATCGTGTTGTACTTTTTGAACGCGAGCAATTTTCGGTGGGTGCATCTGTGCGCAACTTCGGCATGGTGTGGCCCGTTGGCCAGGAACCTACTATTGGATTGGACTATGCTTTGCGCAGTCGCCAACACTGGATTGACTTATCTAAACAGGCCGGCTTCTGGCTGAGTGCGAATGGTTCTCTTCATTTGGCATACCATGAAGACGAGGAAGCCGTGCTGCAAGAATTTCTAGAGCTTTATAGAAATTCAGATTTTGAGTGTGAGTGGTTAGCCTCTGATCAGATCGTTCAAAAGTCGCCAGCTGTGAATTGGAAAGGCTTACGAGGAGGACTTTATAGTAATACAGAATGCAATGTTAATCCAAGAGAAGCAATTCGAAGAATCCCATTATTCCTCCAAGAAAAATATGGTTTGATTCTTCGCTTTGGCAAATTAGTCCACGAGATAACGCATCCATTTCTACGCACGCAGGATGAAACTTGGACGGCTTCAAAGATTTACGTGTGTAGTGGTGCCGATTTTGAAACACTATATCCCAATCTCTACGCGCAACAGAACCTGACCAAGTGTAAACTTCAAATGATGAAAGCCATACCAAGGCAATCCTTTGCGCTTGGGCCTGCGCTGTGTGCGGGATTAACACTACGTCATTATGCGGCTTTTTCAAAATGCAAGTCATTGCCTGCCCTTGATAAACGTTATGATGAATTGGAGATCGGCTATAAAGAACACGGTGTACATGTATTGCTGGCTCAGCATGCTGATGGCAGTTTGATCATTGGAGATTCACATCATTATTTCAATACAGTCGAGCCATTTGATAGTGAAGCTGTTAACCAACTTATTTTAAAGTATCTCTCAACTTTTCTCGATGTTGAATTTGATATTACGGAGCGCTGGCATGGTGTCTATCCTAAACTTAGCGGTACGATCAAACTTGAACTTGAACCAGAGCCAGGTGTTACTATCGTTAATGGACTTGGTGGCGCGGGCATGACACTATCTTTTGGGATAGCAGAGGAAATTATTGGCAGACTTTGATTTTAGTACTAAAAGTAGGCAGTTAGCAATTTACAAAAGGCAAATCGCGAACTGACATTGAATCAGTTTTACCTACGGCTACCTACTTATTTACAAATTGATACTTCATTGTTAAGCCTGGATTATCGCCCCCTTCAAAATAATTGAATCAGAGAACACTGGTTAAGCCTTCGTTAACTTCTCCCTTCCCAAATCATACTTTTCTTAATTGATCAATAATGTTGGGTGAAGAGTTTCGTCAAATTAGTTTCCAAGTTTTGTGCCGTGAAAAGAAAAGGAGATTCATCCAAATCTTATTCACACAAACTACAAACCACAAACCACAACGTATGCAACAAATTTTACGAAACCAGAATGGCGGGAAAAACAGAGGCTATTTGAAGATAGCAGTTGTATTTCTTGCCGGGCTTTTGTCAGCGTCAGCTGCATGGGCTCAGCTCACTGTTTCCGGAAGAGTGACTTCCGGAGAAGACCAAAGTGCACTTCCAGGTGTAAACATTTTGGTCAAGGGATCAACCAATGGAACAATCTCGGATGTTAACGGTGACTACAAGCTCACTGTAAATTCTTCAAATGACATCCTTGTTTTTTCATTTGTAGGTTTTGAATCGCAAGAAGTTACCATTGAGGGAAGATCATCAATGAATATTGTTCTTGCTTCCGATGCCCGGCAACTTTCTGAGATTATTGTTACGGCACTAGGAATTGAAAAAGACAAAGGAAAGCTGGGCTATGCTGTACAAGATGTGAGAGGTGAAGACCTTATTAAAGCACGCGATCCAAATCCCATTAATAACCTTGCGGGAAAAGTGGCAGGCTTAACAGTGGCAGCCTCTGCTGAACTGTTAGGTTCAACCGGTTTATACCTTCGCGGTCGCAAACCACTATTTGTAGTAGATGGTGTGCCAATTCAATCAGACACATGGAATATCAGTGCTGATGACATCGAGAACTATACAGTTCTGAAAGGTCCTGCAGCTTCCGCTCTATATGGCTCAAGAGGTCAAAATGGAGCTATCCAAATAACTACCAAGAAAGGTACAAGGGACAAGCGTGGTTTGTCAGTGGATTTCAATTCTTCACTTATGATTGAGAACGGCTTCCTGGCCATACCTAAAGTACAAGATGAGTACGGCCCTGGCGATCACGGCACATACGCTTTCGCAGATGGAAGAGGTGCTGGCTTGAATGATTCAGACTACGATGTTTGGGGCCCCCGTTTTAATGGTCAATTAATACCTCAGTATGATGGAGTAGTAGATCCTACCAAAACATATACTACTACGTTTCCAAGTGGTACATCTTTTACAGGAAATATTATACCAACACCTTGGACAGCCAGAGGAAAAGATAACCTGCAACGCTTTATTCAGAATGGTGTTGTTAGCACAAATAACATTGCCGTGGCTGCAAGTGGAGCAAACTATGATTTGCGTTTTTCAACTTCTTACAATTATCAGCAAGGGTTGGTGCCAAACTCACAACTCAATTCAAATAACTTCAACATTTCAGCCGGAATTGATTTGTCACCAAAGGTAAGATTTGAGACAAACTTGAATTACAACAAGCAATACACCGATAATTTTCCTGATGCCCAATATGGCCCTAATAGTTTAATCTACAATATGACTATCTGGGGTGGTGCGGATTGGAATGTGGATGACATGAAGAAAATCTGGCAGCCAGGTAAAGAAGGCGTACAACAGATTTATGCCGATTACACCCGTTATAATAATCCTTGGTTCCAAGCTAACTATTGGACCCGCGGTCACTATAAAACAGATGTGTACGGTTACATGTCGTTGAAATGGGAGATCACGAAAGGTCTTAGCCTGATGGGCCGCTCGCAAATTAACTCTTACGACATTTTAAGAACAGAAAAGTTTCCTTACTCAGCCACCACTTATGGTCGTGAACAGGCAAAAGGAGATTATCGCGAAGATCAACGCAATTTGTTTGAAAACAACACAGACTTTATGTTGTCCTACAACAAGCAACTTTCAACAGATTTTACATTGAGTGCTTCTGCGGGTGGTAACTTAAGAACGTTTATCTATCGCTCAAGCTACACGACAACGGACTATCTGAATGTTCCGGGATGGTACAGTTTCTCGAATACGCTCAATCCTATTAAGTCGTACAATTTTGAAGCGCCTATGTCTGTATTAAGTGCATATGGTTATGCTGATTTGACTTACAAGAATTTCTTGACATTATCCCTCACCGGTAGAACAGACAAGCATTCAACTTTGCCTGTTTCAAATAATCGTTACTTCTATCCATCTGCTTCTTTAGCTGCTGTTATCTCTGAAGTGGTAGAATTGCCAGCTCTGTTTTCTTATCTGAAGGTAAGAGGATCGTATG
>JANOQK010000241.1:0-48127 GCA_031414855.1 Bacteroidia bacterium
ACAGTCATTGGTGATTGGGTTTGTAGGCAGTTGTACCGGCCTGATCATTGGCTTTTTGCTTTCCTATATGATTTCGAAAGCCCCCTTTAATGGTGGGGATTTTATCAGTCTGGAGCATTTTCCAGTCAATTTTGACCCTAAGTATTACCTTATTGGAATTGTGTTTGGCGTGGCCACGACTTCTTTGGCTGGTTATATGCCTTCGCGCAAAGCAGCAAAAATTGACCCCATTGAAATTTTAAGAGGACAATAGAAATTTAGAATTCAGATTTTAGATGTAAGAATGGAACAAGTATTAAAAACTCATAGAGTCACCAAGTATTTTTACGAGCCGGAGAAGTTTCAGGTGCTGAAGGATATTGACTTGTCCGTCAACCGTGGTGAATTTCTTTCACTGGTGGGAAAGTCTGGCTGCGGAAAATCTACGCTCATGTATGTGCTCTCAACGATGGACACCGATTATGAAGGCGAACTCGAAATTGCCGGAGAGAGGTTGACGGGTAAAAATCAAAATGAGCTGGCGGAATTTCGCAATCAACATATCGGATTTGTTTTTCAGTTTCACTATTTGCTGCCTGAGTTTACCGTGCTACAGAATGTGATGATCCCTGCGTTGAAAAGGGGAGATAAAACACACAAGGAAATAGAACAGCTAGCCTACGAGAAATTGAAAATATTAGGGGTGCATGAGCAGGCCCTTAAGCGGTCTAGCAAACTTTCGGGCGGACAGCAGCAACGGGTGGCGATCGCTCGCGCCCTTATTAATAACCCTGATATTATTATGGGTGATGAACCGACCGGAAACCTGGATACGTACAATTCAGATGTGGTATTCAATATTTTTAGTGAACTCACTCACACCTATAAGCAAACGATTATTGCTGTCACTCATGACGAAGAATTTGCCCGAAAGTCGGATCGAATAGTGGAAATGAGTGATGGGCGAGTGGTTCGTTAATAATTGAAATAGGGGTCACGGTGAATAAAGTTGTCTTACTGACAAGAACAAACAAGATTATGAGAAACCTGAAATTAGCCCTTACCTACAATTTGAGTTCGGAGAATTCATACCTGAAGCTTTTCCAAATTGCCAACCAGAACCTGAGTCTTGTACAAAAGGAGGAGCGTGCCAACAGACTCTTGAAAAGGAGTTACCTTAGAAGGAAAGAGGGATTTCACCTTATCAAATGAAAAAAGTGCGAGTCAGGAGAATTATACGGACGTATATCATCATTCTCAGTGGCGCTTTTATGGGGCTGCTGGTGAGAATGGCGTCTGGAAAATTCAGCCTGGAATTCAATATTATTTTATTCTTTGTTTCCTTTCTAATGATTTCCTTCACATGGGAATTTTTGAACTTTGTAAACAATAGATTCAACAAAGTACTTCCATTTGAGCGTGGCATTTCACAGCGCATTCTCGTGCAGCTTTCTATTGGGGCAGTTTTTGCATTGCTTATCCGGTTTGGCATTTACAAATTTGGAGAGCCTGCCTTAGATTTTAAATTGGATAGCCTGTTCATGGCATCTACATGGGTGCTGTATGTACTGGCGTCCGTGGGTATCAATACCATTTTTTTTCTTAAATATTTTATTGCTCGATGGAAGGAATCCATTTTGAGGGCCGAGCGATTAGAAAAGGAGAAAACACAAGTGCAATTCGATAATTTGAAGAATCAATTAAATCCTCATTTTCTTTTCAATGCGCTCACCTCTCTTAATAGTTTGATTTCTGAAAATCAACAACTCGCTTCTCAGTTTCTTCAACACATGTCTAAGGTGTATCGCTATGTCTTGCAAAACAAAGAGAAAAATTTTGTCAGCCTTCAGACGGAACTAGATTTCATTAAGAACTACGTTTTTCTAGCGAAGACTCGATTTGGGGGATCTTTGAAAATCAAATTTGAAATCCGCGAAAGCGCATTGGAGCAAGCTATTGTTCCGGTTACCTTGCAAATACTAATAGAGAATGCGCTTAAACACAACATTGTTGATCATGAAAGGCCCTTGCATATTGATGTATTCACCTCGGGTGACTACCTGGTGATTAGCAACAATCTTCAAAAGAGGAAGACGGTAGAGACTTCCAATAAACTTGGTTTGGAGAACTTAAAATCGTTATATAAATTTCTTACAGAGAGACCCATCCTTGTGGAAGAATTGCAAGACAGATTTAATGTAAAGGTTCCGTTGATCTGAAGTCATTATGAAAATACTCATCATTGAAGACGAACCGCTTGTGGCTAAAGATTTGAAAAACCTGGTCGCTAAATTAGAACCAGGGGCAGAAGTGCTTGGTCCCCTAACTAGCGTATCTGCATCGCGGACGTGGTTTTCATCCAACCCAATCCCTGATCTTATCTTATCCGATATCCAACTTTCAGATGGGGTAAGTTTTGATATTTTCGAAAATCTCAATTTGCAATGTCCAATTATTTTTACAACGGCCTACGATGCCTACGCTATCCGGGCTTTCAAGCTGAATAGTATTGACTACCTGTTAAAGCCTATTGATGATAATGACCTGCGGATTGCATTGGCAAAGTATAAGAACATCATCAAAAGTGCATCTATTGATGATCAACTAAAGAGCCTGCTGGGTAATTGGGGTAAAGAGCAGCGAAAATATAAAGAGCGTTTCCTTTCTGTACAACGCAACAGTCTTGTGCCTGTAGGCATTGATGAAATCATTATGTTTCACAAAGAGGAGCTGATCTTTATTCACACCCATCAAAACGAAAAACTCATCAGCGAACATCCCACACTGGATGAACTGGAAAGTCTTGTTGATCCTGAAAAATTCTTTCGAGTAAATCGCCAGTACTTAATTCACATTCAAGCGGTAGCACGCATCAAAACAACGCATAAAGGTCTTTCTGTTCAGACAAAGCATCCCTATAATCTCGAATTGGAAATCAGTCGCGAGAAAGCAACAGCGTTTAAAAAGTGGGTGGAAGACGGTCGTTAGGCTGAAATAGCATCGTACACAATCACCTTATCCCATAGGTGTGAGCAGTTCTCAATAAACTTTTGGTGAATGGGATGATCCTGATACGTTTTTTGTCCGGCCAAATCATCAAAGAACATTAACTCAGAAGCGCTATAGCTATTGTCAACCACATCGCGCTTTTCCGTACTGGCGGGTACACCAATGTGTAGCATCTTGATGGTTTCAATTTTCTTCAGGCTTTTTAATCCTTCCAGAAGTTTAGCGAGATCTTCTTTAGAAGAAGGATTCTTTAACCAGAAGAATACATGATGAACGAGGGGAGCATTTTCTTTTTCCATAGCAAATGAGGAGGTAACTCCTAAAGTTAAGGCGGAAGCGGTTGCCAAAAAAGTCCTGCGGGTTTGGGTGGTCATAAAATGTTTGAAATAAATGAATCTGAGCTAAGATAGAATTCTTTCCCCAAAGAATCAACCTATGAAATGGATGGGTTAATCAGGTCGTTCCAATTCGATAATCAAAGCTTTCAATTCAGCCAGTGACTTGCCATAAGAGATTTTATACATCCATTTGGCAAGAAAGTAGCATAGCGGAGTTAAGATAATAAGTACAACAATCAGGATGATGATTACTACTTTTTCTTGTAACATCCTTTCAAGATCCCCGCTTCCAACTGAGCCCCCCATAAAAAATCCCGCGGTGCCGGCAATTGGGTAGAGGAACAAGGCTACTCGTTCCTGAAACCGGATGTTAGAAGAAATAAAATCGTGTGTATGAGTGAGAATTGCTTTCAGGCTCTGGTCCATGGGTAATTCTACTTTAATTTTCTTATACATCGACACATTGGTCATAAGAAAGAACACATAGGAAAGAATGACCAATACTAAGCAGCCTTTCACGAGAGGTTCCTGGAAAACAAAAAGCAGAATAATAAAGCCCGCCAAAAACACAATAGCAAATCCTATACTTATTTTATATAAGTATTTAAGTTTCTGAATGGGATGCTTGGAAGTTTTCCGCACGTCAATGGCTCCCAACACCGGCTTTTGAAGCTTATCAGTTTCCAACGCTTTCCAGGCCTCACGCAAATCCATACTAGTATGCTTTCAGTTTTTTCATCAATGCTTCTTTAATACGATGCAACTTTACTGCGGTGTTATTCTTAGTAAGCCCCGCAATATCTGCAATCTCTTCATTTTCATAACCGTCCAGATGAAGTGTCACAATCATGCGATCAATTTCATTCAGTTCGCGAATGGCTATGTATAGTGCTTCTGTTTCTTCTTTAGGATTTTTTTCTCCGGTAGTTGCCCTCAATAAAGTGAGGTCTTCATGAGCGACCACCAGCTGTGGCCTTCGTTTGAAGGTCAGAACGGTATTCAGGGCAACTCGATACAGCCATGTAGAAAATTTTGAATTGCCTTTGAAGTTTGGGTAGGATCGCCATGCCTGAAGAATGATCTCCTGAAATAGATCGCGTTCGTCTTCCTCATGACGCACATACAGACGAATCACCTTATAAAGGATGCCTCTGTTCTGATCGATCAATTCTGTAAACTCCCTTTCCAAAACCATGATTTCTGCTTTCGCTGATTATTAAACCGCCAACGGGCAGAAATGTTGATGGAGAATCTTAAACATTTACACTGTTTTCTTTTGGGAATTAGTCTTCCTCAACGGCAAAGAATTACAGCGAAGGCTAAAATTAATTAATAATAAATATTTGTTAAGGTGTAATTTGTCCGGAGGCTATTCTACTAATAGTATAAATTCATAAAAGTATGACAACGAGCAAGGAAACTCCACATGTAAACGACAAATCAACTGTAATTAACCGGGTGATGTATAGTGCATTTGTACTATTCAGTATTTATTACCTTTTTATGGGTAAGGATTTAGCGGGTGCTATGTCCAATTTAGGTATTGCTTTAATTTTTGACCCATTTGATCAAAAGGTGACCTGGAGTAATCGGCCACTTTACCAGCGTGTTTGGTTAATTGCCCACGTAAGTATTGTACTACTAATGGTTACTTATTTATTGATCACAGGCTCGCAACAGTTTTTTCGTTAACTTTCTTTTGTCCAATTATAATAAAGACAACGGTGCATATTCCCAAAAGATAAGGATAGTATAGTTCTTTCATAATATCAAGGGGAGAGATTCTGCTTCCGGCAATCGCCATAGCGGCTAGCATTTGTGCTCCATAGGGAAGAAAGCCCTGAACAAAACAGGAGATGGTGTCAAGTATGCTGGCGCTTCTGCGTGGGTCAATGTTATTTTTATCGGCAATGGTTTTTGCTAACGGACCTACGATTAAGATCGTGATCGTGTTATTTGCTAATGCCGCATTTACTAAAGCCGTTAAGGATGCTATACCAAACTCGCCACCACGTGCGGAACGAATTTTTCTGGAAACATGATATAAAATGTAATCAATGCCACCGTAGTGTCTGATGAGACCAACTATTCCACCAATGACGATACAAATCAGACTGAGTTCAAACATGGATGCCATGCCTGCATTGATAGCGCTTATCATTTCCAATATGCCTAAGTTGGCGCTGAATAGGCCAATCAAAAGTGTAAGAAGTATTCCGGAGATCAGCACCCAGATAACATTCATTCCTAACAACGCTGCCATAAAAATAAAAAGATATGGAAGGATGTAGATGAAAGAATATTCGTAAACGCCTGCGCTTGAATCCGGTAAATCATTGGTGAATGCGTACAAGAGGAAAGTGATCACGGCTGCTGGAAGTGCAATCCAAAAGTTTACTTTGAACTTGGCACGCATTTCTACATTCTGTGTTCGGGTGGCAGCAATGGTGGTGTCAGAGATCATGGAAAGATTATCACCAAACATAGCACCGCCTACAACTGCGGCTAGATTGATGGCTAATGTTCCTGGTATGGAATCATTAATGCCGGATGCAATGGGTGCCAGCGCAACGATAGTACCCACTGAAGTTCCAAGCGAAAGAGAAATAAAACAGGCTGTAAGGAATAGTCCTGCGATCAATAAACTGGGAGAAATGTAAGAGAGTGCAAAGTTGATGGTGGCTTGAACAGCACCAATACTTTTGCTTAATTCTGCGAAAGCACCTGCCAACAAGAAAATTAAAATCATGAGCATGATACCTGAGTCTCCAGCCCCTTTCGAAAATTCTTCTGTTTTATCATTGAAATGAATTTTTGGATAGAGGATGAATCCAATAATGGCAGAAAACAAAAATGCCACCAGGATGGGCATTTTATAAAAGTCATTCAATACGAGGGAGGTGACGAGGTAGATAATGATAAAAGAAATGAGCGGTAACAACGCCCAGAACCTGCCTTTTTTGTTTTCCATCTTCAAATATTATAAAAGGGATTAACTAAACCATCAGCAACTGGCAAAGTATTTCAAAACACCATTGTGGTTGAATGACAGAAATAAAATGGGCTTGGGTCTTCTTCTTTCTTAATAAGAGCTGACGTAAGGTTTTAGATTAAAATCCTTCTACCGTAGCTTGATCTCGTTTTGGCTTGCCCTTGGACTGTTTAATCCGATAATTGAAAGTGAGGTTAATTTGCCTGCGCCTCATTTGAAAATTGCGATCGGTATAGAAGGTTTCACCTTCCGTCACGCCTCTTACTTTCCTGGTATTAAACATATCCAGTATGTTTAAGTTAATAGTGCCGTTCCCTTTCATGATTTCTTTGCTGGCCGAAAAATCGGCATAGTATAAAGCCTTTCGGCTTCCCTGTGCAGTTTTTTGAGGCGCTTCGTAATTGGTTCTCAGTTGGATGTCTATTTTGTTTGGCAATGAGAACCGTGAAGTTTGACGTGTGAACCAGCTGTAAGTAGTGGTCTGATACGTACTCACAATATTACTTCCGTCAATATCGGCATAAAAGAAATTGGCATTGACATCCCACTTCCACCATTTTGTGACTGCAAGTGTGCTGGAGAATTCTGCACCGTACGCATTCTCTGAAACCAGGTTTTCTGTGCGCGTGATAGACAGACCAGCTTCATTTACGGAGCGTATGTTATCAATCTTGTTCTGAGTGTTTCTGTTATATAGTGACGAAGACAGCGTACCGATTTCAAAATACTTGATGTGTCCGATTTCAAAGACATTACTGAATTCAGGATTTAGATCTGGGTTGCCGCTGAAATAATTACGGTTATCAGAGAATGTTACGTAAGGGCTAAGGTCATTATAGAAGGGTCTTCTTACCCTGCGGCTATAGCTTACCTGCAAACTGTTTTCTTTTGGAAGTTGATAGGTAAGATGCGCACTTGGAAACAGGTTGGAATATTTTCTCGGATTCGTTTCGTTTGTTTTCTCCAGCCTTGTCACCACATCCGTCCACTCGGCACGCAATCCCGCCTGGTAGGATATTGCTTTTCTCGTGTTCCCAAGGATACCATAAGCTGCTGTTATGTTCTCATCGTAGTAGAAAACATTATCGAGGTTTGGCAAGGGAATAAATTCGCCAGAGGCGTTTTGTTGCGTGACGAGATAGTCATTTACCATCTTACGATTGCTGGTTCTAAAACCCGTCTCAATTTTTCCTTCTTTAAATATGGGCTTGGAGTAATCGGTTTGAAAGAGTAATTGTTTTTCACTTTCGGTATTAGGCGCTTTCTGTACGATTGCTTTTGAAGGATATTCAGTACCTTCAGGGGAATAAGTATACTGTGTGTAAGTTTGATCCGAGCTTTCCCAGTTGTCGAGGTACTTAACTTCAGTTAGTAACTCATGACCTTTACCTTCAAATAGTTTTTTGTAGATAAGGGAGTACTCAGAGTTTGGCTCTATCTCATCCTCAACCTGTTGCCGGGTTGTGTAACTCACAAGATTGTCAGTTGAATTCAGATAGTCTTTGTAAAGAATGTCGGTAATACGGTTCACATCAAACCTGCGAAACACGTAAGCTGCGGTAAGTATGTTTTTGTCATTGAAGAAATAATCGAGTCCTCCGCGTATGTTGTTAGTTAATCCTCTCACGTTTGACGTATTCGTCTGTGCCAGAATGAAAGTAGTGTCTTGTCCGTACACTTCCTGATACAACGATCCTCTGCCTGGTTGATTGCGATATGCAAGGCCATAGTTAGTAAAGAAATTAACCTTCTTGTGTCTGTAATTAAGATTAGCAGCCAGTCCATAATTGTCCGGATATCCAGTAATAACATCAATCGAACCGTTGAAGCCCTGATTGGTATCTTTCTTCAATACGATATTGATAATACCACCTAGCCCTTCAGCTTCATAGCGTGCAGATGGGTTTGTTATGACCTCTACACGCTCAATCATACTGGCGGGTAATTGCTGCAGTCCACTTCCTCCTTTAAAGCTGACAAGCCCCGATGGTTTTCCGTCTATTAATATCCGTACGTTATCGCTTCCTCGTAATTTTACATTTCCTTCCGGATCAACCGCCACAGATGGAATATTCATTAAGACATCAGAACCGGTTCCACCACTATTCGCCAGATCTTTCCCAACGTTAAAAATCTTTTTATCTAATGAAAGTTCCATCGAACTTTTCTCGGCCTGCACAACAACTTCCTCCAAAGTCTCGACAGTTTGTCCGAGTTTGATCGCACCTAAATCGAAGACAGGTTTTTCTTTGGACACTTCAAACTCAAAACTTTTGAACGGGTGGAAGCCTACAAAATTGATCTCCGCATAATATTTACCATAGGGTACATCAATTTTAAAATCACCCTTATCAGTTGAGATATTTCCGTTGATTAATTTTTTGTCTGAAACAGAATAGACGGCAATGCTGGTATAGCCCAGGGGGGAAGATGATACTGAATCCAGTACGATACCTTTTACTATTGCTTTACCTTGCGCTATTGCCATGAGGCTCGCGCAGGAGATGAAAAAGCAAAGGATAACTTTATTGCAGTAGCTTTTGATCACTTCGTTTCCAAACAGTCAGTAAAAAGTTTGTGAAGATACGCGCCTGGTTTCAAAATCCTAGCCTTTTCAATCAGGCGGTTGCAGAAGAGTACTGTGGGAGGTTTGTTTATTTTATTCAGCTCTTGGCGGTCTTCTTTTCAAAACCAAACTATCAGGAGGATATTGCTTTTTTAGGGAATCCATTTGACTGCTGGCCCAATTGATGATAAGTTCTCTTTGGTCAGCTGAAAGATTAGCTTCTTTGTGTAATCCTAACCAGGTATAAGAGGGAAGCGGCATCTCCTTTTCTTCTACCATCTCTTTGATCTCCTCAAGCTTATGATTTTGAACTGCGATGGGTAGTTTGGTAAAAGAAGAAAAATTCAGTTCGTCCTTTCCTTCAGTTACGTGACGATTGAGCCACCAGCCCATAGGTTGTATTTCTGCATACCAGGGATAGGTTGTCTGGTTGCTATGGCAATCGTTGCAAGCTACTTGAAGTAGTGTATTTAATTCTGGAGTAATCTGATATTTAGTTGAAATATCATTTGTGCGATCATCACTAAGATTTTTCTCAGGACGAAAGAATTGAATCAGAACCAACAAACTAACTAAACCGATAATTACTTTCTTTATCATGATGAAATTGATTTATCCGAATTCAGGTCTAAATATAGAAAAAACGAAGATTTGGAAAGGGATTATTGTAAACCTAAATTTCTTTGTAACCTTTAAGACCTCTTCGGGTAACTAACACGAACTTGAAAACATCTGAAGCGCTGATGACCGATGAATTGATTATGGAAGCCGTGAAAAACGGTGATCTTCAGCAGGCTTCCGTGCTGTTTGATCGGTACCATAAAAAGATTTTTAATTTTCTCGCCCGCATGACCATGGATCGTGAGGTGGCGGAAGATCTTACGCAGAATGTGTTTTTAAGAATGATCCGGTATCGGAATAGTTATCGTGAGGGGAACAGGTTCGAATCGTGGATTTACCAGGTAGCCAGGAACATATTTTCAGATCATTATCAGGCGAACAAAAACAAACAATCAGGTTCTATTGACATTGAAAAAATGAGCGACAATTTTGTTGATCATGATGAGGAGAGCCAGCAGGAAGAGCGGGAAAAAATTCTACATCGCTCAATGGCTTTGTTGACAGAGGAACAGCGGGAGTTACTAGTGCTCACGCGATTCCAACACATGAAATACGAGGAGGTAGCAGTCATCATGGAAACCTCAGTAGCCAACATTAAAGTGAAAGTTCATAGGGCAATCGCGAAGTTGAGAGAACATTATTTTGAATTGGAAAAAATTTGATAAATTTTAAAAGCTCCCCTCTCCTCCGGAGAGGGGCTGGGGTGAGGTTATGGAAAAGGAAAAATTAGAATCGTTGTTGATTGATTACATCGATGGGAAGTTGAGTGAAGCAGATCGTTCACTGGTAGAGCAAGAACTTGCCAGAAACGAAGAGGCGTATGTGATGTATGAGCAATTGCTCGAAGTAATTCAACTCATGGAGAAATCAAGTTCTCTAGAACCTGGCATTTCCTTGAAACGCAACTTTGATAAAGTTCTGAGAGCAGAGCAAGCGAGCGTTCAAAAACCAACCGGTAAAGTGATCTCCTTTCAATCCTATGCTTACCGGATTGCAGCTGGAGTTGTTTTGGTAATACTGAGCGTGAGCATCGGTTATCAAATCAACAAAAACTATCGCCAGGAGCAGGAGTTGGCAAAGCTGCAAAACGAAATGAATGCCACGAAGCAAATGATGATGGCTATGCTAGACAACCAGCAATCAGCCAGTCAGCGAATGGTCGGGACTACCGTTGCCTATAAAATGGTAAAGATGGATGATGAGATTGTAGCCGCGCTTGCGAAGAGCATGAATGAAGATCCCAACACGAACGTGAGACTTGCAGCAATGGAAGCACTAAGTAAATTTTATCAGGAGCCTGGTGTGCAAAAAGTGTTGATCCAATCGCTTTCTGTGCAGAAAGATCCGGTTGTGCAGATTGCCCTCATTCAACTTCTGGTGCAGATGAAAGAAAAGAGTGTCGTAAAAGAACTTGAAAAGATTGCCGATGATCCGATCACACACAAAGCAGTTAAAGATGAGGCATACAACGGTATACTGAAATTATCATAATCTATATCGAAAACGATAAAGGCATAAAAGAAATTTAAAATAGTAAACACAGATGAAAAAATTAGTATTGGTTATTGGAATTGTGGTGGCGGCATTGAGGGTAGGCTTCGCGCAAGAATTTAAAGTGGCAAAGAGTACCGGCAGACTTGAACTCAATATTGGAAGGGTTACTGTCGAAGGATATAACGGAAACGAAATTATCTTTTCGTCAAAGGACCATCGTGAGAAAGCAGACGAACGTGCAACCGGCTTGAAAGCGATTAATAGTCTTGGCCTTGAGGATAACACAGGCTTGGGTATAAACGTAGCAGACAAGGGTAATATGATTGAAGTGAATCAGTTGAAAAAAATGAATTCACCTGATGTGAAGATTATGGTTCCAAAAGGGGTAATTGTCTCCTTCTCTTTTGATTCACAGTATGGCGGCACAGCATCGTTTAAGAATATGGAAAATGAAATTGAAGTATCTGCGAACTACAACAGCGTTGAATTGGAGAACGTAACGGGTCCATTGACAGTGAAAACGGTGTACGGGCATGTGGAAGCAGATTTAAGTCAAAATGTGAAGGGGCCGATTTCAATTGTATCGGTGTATGGTTATGCTGATGTAACACTTCCAGTGACAACAAAAGCAAATCTTAAGATGAGTACGTCATACGGAGAAATATTTGTAGCTCCTGAATTTAAAATTGAAATCGAAAAGACTGGCAACATGGTTCGCTACAGCGATAAGGTAAGCGGCACAATAAATGGGGGCGGCTTAAACCTTGACATTCGGTGTGACTACGGGAAAGTATACCTCAGAAAAAAATAGCAATACATCATTGCCACTAAGGCAGAAAGACACGAAGTAATAGGAATTGAATAGCTGAAATTAAAAACCTTAAAAAAATAAGCATGAAAAAGAGTATTGGAAGTATTTTAATGATCGTGGTGAGCTTGAGCTTGTCTTTCGGACAGGAGTACAAAGTCGCGAAAAGCACTGGCCGCCTGGAAATAAAAGAAGTGAATACAGTAACGATTGAAGGATATTCCGGAAGCGAAATTATTTTCTCCTCAACAGATCGTAATCGCGATGAGGATGGACGTGCGAAAGGTCTGCGTGCTGTAAGTAGCCTTGGGTTGGAAGACAACACAGGTCTCGGCCTCTCAGTTCAGGATAAAGGCGGAGTTATCGAAGTGTATCAACTAAAAAAGATGGATGGTCCTGACATTACCATTAAAGTGCCGAAAGGGGTTGTTGTTTCCTTTTCGCACTCGTCACCTCATGGCAGCGATGTGAAGTTCAGGAATGTAGAAGGTGAAATAGAAGTATCAACTGTTCACAATTCAGTGGAGTTGGATAATGTCACCGGACCGATGAATATAAAAACAGTTCACGGTGATATTGATGCAACGTTGAGTGCAACGATGAAGAATCCGATTTCGATAAGCTCTGTTCATGGTCACGTGGATGTAGCCATGCCAGCAGCCACAAAAGCTAATCTTCGATTGGGAACATCCTGGGGCGAAATATTTGTAGACCCTGAGTTTAAGATTGAATTCGATCAAAAGACAAACATGATCAAGTACAGCGACAATGTAAGTGGTAAAATTAATGGTGGCGGCTTGGATGTTAATTTATCATCCACACATAGCAATGTTTATCTGCGCAAAAAATAGCTGAGATATGAAAACGAAACTAGTATTTCCTTTTTTACTTCTGACAATCAGTTCATTTGCACAGACAGTGATCAACAAATCGATTCCTGTTTCGGCTGGTCAGACGATTAACATGCACTTTGATTATCCTGAATTGATTCGGGTAAGCACCTGGGATAAAAACGAAATTTCAATTCAAGGTTCTGTAAGTATAAATGGAGGAGAAAGTGATGATGCGTTTGTTCTGGAATCATCCACATCTGGAAATATTATTTCTATCGAATCAATAATCAAGGAATTGAAAAGTCTGCCACAACGTATTACAGTGAATCAGGGGGGTCAGAAAATCGTTTTCAAAACCAAAGCCGATTATCGAAAGTATTGCGATGAAAATGGAAAGAATTTCAACTCTATGTCAACTGGTGTAGATATGGATATCATACTTGAGATAAAGGTGCCTCAAAATGTAGATACACGTGTTGAATCGGTGTATGGAATGGTAGAGGTGAAACAATTTGTAGGACCACTTGTAGTAGAGGCAACCTATGGTGGGGTGGATGCAGCACTTCAGGAGAAGAATACAGGAGAGTTGGAGGCGGAAACTGATTTTGGGCAAATCTATT
This sequence comes from Bacteroidia bacterium, assembly GCA_031414855.1. Lineage (GTDB taxonomy): Bacteria > Bacteroidota > Bacteroidia > Cytophagales > Cyclobacteriaceae > ELB16-189. The sequence continues at coordinate 13,261 of JANOQK010000241.1, forward strand.
CTAACCTGGACGTAAAGCTTCTTGGCAAAAATGTTCGAGAAAGAGATTTTCACACCTATGTTTCTGCCAAGCCCGGCAATGGTCCCCATTATAGTTTTGAATCGAAGTATGGTAATGTGTATCTGCGGAAGTTGAACTGATTTAACCGCTTTATCAGCCCTTATTTATATCAAGACCTTGCTAAGAAATTGGCGGGTCTTCTTTTATTAGCATTTTATACTTATTTAAAAAATGCACTTTCTGAGACACAGGCGCAAATATTCTGGTCATGGAAAAAAAATATTTTACGTAAATCTATTTAGTCTATTGATTTAGTAGAAATAAGAAATATATTTGCACAACATTTATAAAGAATGGGAGAGAGAGCAGGCTCAGCGATCCCACGGCAACCAGTTGCTAAACCCAATAAGGTGCTAATTCCTGCCTAAATAAATTTTAGGACATATAAATTATTAACAATGAAAACCCGCCAAAGACACTGCGCGCAACCCACCCGATGTTGTTGATGATTGCTGAGTACTACGAAGCTCAAGTGCAGAACCAAAGTTATGGTGACTAGCCAATGAGCGCAGTTGTACAAAACGCTCCTTATAAACAGGAAACAGTAACAGTTTTTCAAATCATTAAAATCTAGAACCATGTCAATCACAACCAACCTTCTGGCCAATGGCCACAGTTCAACTATTGTTAATTTACTAAACCCAAAAGTAAAGACGAGCTATTTCAAACGATCAGAAACAATTGATCAACCGGATATTTACGATCCTGCATTTGTGGAAAGTGAAAATGCTTTCTTAAGCCTGATCCAATTTTTCAAGACCTCAAAAATCACCCATGCCGTATTTTACAAATTCATTCCGGCTGGAAATCTCGCTTACAAGGAAAGATTGGTTTTACAATTTTCATTGACCAAGCAGTACGCAACATACTTTCCCTTGCTTCGCGGATTATTTGGATTCGGAAAATTAGCCGGCCTTACTGTTTCAACAAATGCTCTTAACAAAACCTTTGAGATAGAGATTCACGCAGGTCGCACCGAAAAGGTGTTGCCCTATTTCGAAACCATATTTTTTGAACTAGTGAAGGAATTAAAATTCAAGTTGGCTTTAAAGAAACTAATTCTTGTTCAAGAAAGCCATAATCTAATTCAAGCAGAAAATTTGAATGCTCTTTATGTCTGAAGCCTAAGCGAGGACTTTCGTTTACATATACATACTCTTGTCTAAGTATGAACTAAGGCATTTTTTAAATTGTTCATCGAAGCCTATCTTCGCGCACATTTTTAATATGGCGCTACTAGAAAAAAGTCTTATCGTTAAGAAATCAACCATTCCGGGTTCAGGTAAGGGACTCTTTACAAAAGTCTTGATTCCAAAGGGAACTCGTATAATAGAATACAAGGGCAAAGTAGTGACATGGAAGGAAGTGGAAAAGATGGCCGACTTTAGAAATGGTTATGTATTCTACTTTACAAGCAAATACTGTATCGATGCATGGGAAACTAAAAAATCTATCGCAGGTTTTGCCAATGATGCCAGAGGTATTACGAGAGTAGAAGGATTAAAGAACAACTCAGAATATGTAACTGAAAAGAAGCGATGCTTCGTTGAGGCATCTAGAGACATTCCTGCCGGATCGGAGATTCTTGTTGGCTACGGAGCCGAATATTGGCAAGTGATCAGGTACAATGTGCGTTTGGAGCAAGAGAATAGAAGGAAGGCAGGGAAGAAGGCTTTAAAGAAAGATGAACTTCCGCATCACAGAGCAGCAAAACGTCAGAGCAAAGGAAAAGCTTCTTAGTTTTTCGTGGTCAATGCTTCAGCTTTCTCGATTGATTCATTCATCAATTCTTTCACTTTTTTGATTCGTTCGATTTCTGACTCCAGGTATTCGCGCGCTTTCTCATGATCAACCGAATCGGGCAAGGGTTCAAACTTGTGCATCCAATCCATCATCGAGTTGTTAGCAGAGTCCAGATTGGAGATGATAGCTTCTAATTGTTGTTTACGCTCCACCACCATATCTGGGGTGTTGGCAATTTGTTCCTGAAGATCCTTTTTTAACTTGTAGATGTCCTCCATACGAGGCATTACTTCATCGTGGACATCCATCACCTGATTATATAGTGCTTCATTGGGGCTGTCACCATCCGCTTCAATCGAATCGTGATCGGTATGTTCTGCTGTTTTCCCACAGGCAGCAAGCAAAATAAAAGCAAACAGGACAAAGGTTATGGATTTCATATAAGCGCTATTAATTGATGTTTCTAAGGTCGATATTATATAGGTCAGCTCAAAATCGTAACCGAACAGTAGTTAGTGGCATTTGAGATTTTTCAAAATTCTTACTACTGATTGTTGCGTAAACAGATTTTTTGTTTTTCCTTAGCTGCCACAAAAGAAGAAAATGACCAAGCGATTTTATTTTTACTACTATTATTTTCAAACCCTTGGGGGACTTGAACGAGAATCGCTTTGTAAATAGAAATAAATAAAACAAAGAAACTCAAAAGTCTCCCGCGAAATCGGGAGACTTTTTTTTTAGAAGGGATATATGAGCAAAAAGAAAAAGTTACGAATTGCCATTCAGGGTATTGCCACCAGTTTTCACGAAGTGGCCGCCATGACTTATTTCGCTGAGCCTATTGAAACAGTAGAGTGCCTTTCCTTTCATGCACTGTGTGAGTCGTTGAAGAACGGTACCTCTGACTTTGCTGTAATGGCCATTGAGAATTCAATCGCAGGAAGCATCCTTCCTAATTATTTCCTTTTGCAGGAATATCATTTCAGTATCATTGGTGAAGTGTATCTGCCCATTCATATGCACTTGCTTGCTTTACCTGGAGTGAAACTGGCCGACATAAAAAATATTGAGTCGCATCCTATGGCGATACGCCAGTGTTCAGATTATCTGCACCGACTTAAAGGAGTTGACATCCGCGAAAGCGATGACACGGCTTTATCAGCTAAACGAGTAAAAGAGCAGAACTTAAGAACCACTGCTGCTATTGCTAATGAGTATGCAGCCAAAAAATTTGGATTGGAAATTCTGGAGAAGAGAATTGAAACACATAAAAAGAATTTTACAAGATTTTTAATATTGACCAAACGAGCCAACGGTAAATTGGAAAGTAACAAGGCATCGATAAGCTTTGAAGTGGCAAATGAAGTGGGCAGCCTGGCTGATGCATTGATCACGTTTAAGAATAATCAACTTAATCTTTCCAAAATCCAATCAATTCCTATCATTGGAAAGCCAAGTGAGTATTCTATCCACATTGATGTGGAATGGAAGAAAAGAAAAAGCTATGACGATGCCATTAGTCAGGTACTAAGACAGGTCAAGAACCTGAATATTTTGGGAGAGTATAAAAAGGGAAAAATAGAATATAAATAAAAACCTTTAGTCCATTTCCCTTCTCCTTTGGAGAAGGTGGCCGAAGGCCGCCTGCCTGCCGGTAGGCAGGGATGAGGCAGAAAGGGATAGAGAAAATATATATGATACAACCATCAAACAGAATAGCCAACGTAGAAGAGTATTATTTCAGTAAGAAACTTGCTGAAGTTCGTGGACTGGACACTGGCGAAGTTAGAGTGATCAATTTGGGAATTGGAAGTCCGGATCAGGCACCTTCAAAGAATACCGTTGACGCTTTAATTTCTTCTGCCCAGAATTCTTCGAATCACGGCTACCAGAATTATAAAGGCATTCCACAACTACGAAAGGCCATTGCAGACTTCAATCAACGCACGTATGGTGTTTCATTAAATCCAGAAACAGATATACTTCCCTTGATGGGTTCAAAGGAAGGCATCATGCACGTGGCCATGGCTTTCATCAATGAAGGTGATGAAGTGCTGATACCTGATCCAGGTTACCCAACGTACTCATCTGTTGCCAAACTAGTGGGTGGAAGGATCAGAACATATGAGATGAAAGAAGAATCTAATTGGGGCGTAGATATTAAGGCACTTAAGAAAAGTGATCTATCGAAAGTTAAAATCATGTGGGTGAATTTTCCGCATATGCCAACCGGCCGTGTTGCTTCTCGCGCAGAATTAAAGGAGCTTGTTGATCTGGCCCGAAAAAATAATTTTCTTATTGTAAATGACAATCCGTACAGTCTGATTCTAAATGACCATCCCCTTAGCATCCTATCTATTGAGGGAGCAGAAGATGTAGCGCTAGAGTTAAACTCGTTAAGCAAATCGCATAACATGGCCGGCTGGCGCATTGGTTGGGTGGCGGGAAAGAAAGAATACATCGAAGCCGTTCTTCGTGTAAAAAGCAATATGGATTCAGGAATGTTTCTTGGATTGCAGCATGCTGCTATGGAAGCCTTGCAGAATGGAGAAAGCTGGTTTCGCGAATTAAATGCTATGTATGGAAAGAGAAGAGAAGCTGCTTGCAGAATTCTAGATGAATTGGACTGCAAATTTTCAAGTGAACAATCAGGCTTGTTTGTTTGGGCGAAAGCTCCTTCTCATGTGAACGATGTGGAAAAATGGATTGACGAAATCTTATACGGAACAAAAGTCTTCATCACTCCGGGTTTTATTTTTGGTGAAGCAGGAAGAAAATATATCCGGATCTCTTTGTGCGCAACCGTTGAAAAATTGGATGAGGCCTTGGTAAGAATTCAAAAGTTTACAGCGAAAAAATCTAATGTCTCAAGTCTTACTACTCAAGTCTAGTTAAATGAAAACAACAGTAATCGGTCTTGGGTTAATTGGAGGTTCAATAGCAATTGATTTACGCAAAGCAGGAATTGCTACAGAATTAGTTGGAGTTGATATGAATGCAGCTCATGGATTAAAAGCTATTGAGTTGGGATTGGTGGATAAAATTTTACCGGAAGATAAAGCACTGGCAAATGCAGATCTCGTGATCTTCGCCATACCGGTTAATGCTGCCTGTGCATTTCTTTCTCCGTTATTGGATGCTGTAAAAAAAGGAGCGGTGGTGATTGACACAGGCTCCACTAAAAGTTTGATTTGTAAATCGGTGGCAAACCATCCCAAACGGAATCAATTGATTGCAGCGCATCCATTGGCCGGAACCGAAAACTCCGGTCCGACAGCTGCTCTTGAAGGATTGTTTCAAGGAAAAACAAATATCATTTGCGAACAAGACAAAAGCTCTGAAGAGTCACTTGCTGTTGCTAAGAAAGTATTTGAAGCACTTGGAATGACAACTCGATTTATGGAACCGGAAGAACACGATAGGCATGTTGCTTATGTGTCTCATCTATCACATGTAAGTTCGTTCTTACTTGGACAAACGGTATTGGATATTGAGAAGGATGAGAAAAATATTTTTGACCTCGCTAGTTCTGGTTTTGCTTCTACTGTTCGTTTGGCAAAAAGTTCACCCGACATGTGGGCACCTATCTTTGAACAGAACTCAGAATACCTGAGCCAGGCATTGCTAGAGTATATTATGCATCTTCAAAAATTTCATTACCATTTGATGAAGCACGACACAAAAGAATTACATCGGATCATGACAAGTGCCAACCAAATAAGAAGAGTATTAGGAAATAAATAGAATTAAAATTTTAAATAACGAACTTTAAACCTTGAATTTTAAATCATCATGAGCAAGAAAGGATTACAACTCGAATCGATTACCAGTTGGCTAAAAGCAGATCGTCCGATTATCATCAGCGGTCCTTGCAGTGCAGAAACGGAAGAACAGATGGTTGCAACCGCCAAGCAAATTGCCGCCACAGGTAAAGTGCATGCGCTGCGTGCCGGTATATGGAAACCACGTACAAGACCAGGTCAATACGAAGGTGCAGGGGAGGAAGGATTGAAGTGGCTCATGCAGGCTAAAAAAGAAACGGGTTTGCCGGTGACAACGGAAGTTGCCAATGCTGCGCACGTGGAAGCTTGCTTGAAAGCAGGTGTAGATATTCTTTGGATTGGTGCACGCACAACGGTGAATCCGTTCTCTGTGCAAGAAGTAGCAGATTCTTTGAAAGGTGTTGATATCCCGGTGATGATTAAGAACCCGATCAACCCTGATATTGAATTATGGTTAGGTGCGTTCGAGCGTTTAAACAAAGCCGGCATTACCAAGATGGCTGCTATTCATCGTGGGTTTTCTTCTTTTGAAAAAGGACCTTTCCGCAATGCACCGATGTGGGATCTAGCCATTGAATTAAAGACAAGAGTTCCGGAATTGGATATGATTTGTGATCCAAGTCACATCGCGGGTAATCGCGATTTGATTTCGTTTGTATCGCAAAAAGCCCTTGATCTGGATATGGCCGGTTTGATGATTGAAAGTCATATTAACCCGGATGCAGCCTGGAGTGATGCGAAGCAACAAATAACACCGTTGGTGCTTGGAAAAATAATCAGTGAATTGGTGGTGCGTACGGTGTCGACAGATAACAAAGCATTTAAAGATACCTTAAGCCTTCTGCGTGAGCAGATTGACCAACTCGATGATGAGATCATGTCGAAGATGGCGTCACGCATGAAAATTTCAGAGAAGATTGGGCAGTACAAAAAAGAAAACAACGTGACCATTCTCCAGGTAAATCGTTGGGAAGAGATTATCAAGACACGTGTTTCATTAGGAAAAGCAATGGGCATGGATGAAGGCTTCACGCGTGATTTGTTGAGATTGATTCACCACGAGTCAATACAGGTGCAGACGAAAGTGATGAATAAAGTAGAAGAAAGAGTGTAGCAAGTAGGTCAAAATGATCCAATTGGAAGGAGGATATCAAAATGTCCTCCTTTTATTTTGGCTATATTTTTTTAATTTACTGACTTATTGAGCGCTCGATGAAAGTCAATTTGAAAAGACTCTTACTGATTACGATCATCTGTTGTATTTCGCTCATTAATGTTTTTGCCCAGCGGCCCGGTCAACGAATCACTGGAACAGTAATCGATAAAGAAAGCCGTCAACCCTTGCCGGGTGCTAACGTCTTCATTAAGCTAACGGATGGAGAGTCAAGTGTAAAAGGCTCGGTCACGGATGTTGATGGTCGTTTTGTTTTGGAAGGCATACCTGTCGGTCGCCATTATCTCAATTGCTCATTTGTTGGATATAATAATTGGGTCTCGACTTATCTTGAACTTACCTCAGCAAAACAGTTAGTCGTCAGTATTGAATTGACGGAGGCAATTACAACGGGCGAAGAAGTTGTGATTACTGCAAATCGGATGGGCAGTGAAGTTACCAATGAGTTTAGTTCGGTGAGTGGACGATCTTTTACTCCTGAAGAGACCCAACGTTTTGCGGGAAGTATAAATGATCCCGGTCGTATGGCGTTGAGTTTACCAGGCACTCAGATTTCTACTCAAGATAATGAGAACACTATTGTGGTGCGAGCAAACTCCCCCATTGGATTGAGTTGGAGGTTGGAAGGCATTGAGATTCCAAACCCCAATCACTTTGCGGAGGCAGGAGGCAGCGGAGGTGGCATCAGTGCACTCAGTATTTATGTGTTGGGCAGTTCAGATTTTTTCACGGGAGCTTTTCCTGCTGAATATGGAAATGCGTTGGCAGGTGTGATGGACTTAAAATTTAAGAAGGGCAATCGCGAAAATCGTGAGTACAGATTTCAAGCAGGATTAATCGGACTTGACTTTGCTTCTGAAGGCCCACTTTCAGAAAAGAAGAAAAAAGCTTCTTATGTTTTTAATTATAGGTATTCCACTCTTGGTATTCTCAGTCAGTTAGGGGTTAACGTAGTCAGTCCATTGACCAGTAATAGCTTCCACGATGTTTCCTTTAATCTTTATTTTCCAGTCAGCAAAAAATCGCATTTTACTTTCTTTGGCTTTGGCGGAGCCAGTGCCGAGAATAAAACAGCCATTATGGATCCAACTAAGTGGGAGAACTATGGGGAATCCTACACATACGATTTTTACACAAAACTTGGTGTAACTGGTTTGAGCTATACACACTTGATCGATGAGAATTCTTATATATATGGCGTGGTCTCTGTCGGGGCAAATCATATCAAGCAAAATGATGATTCATTAAGTTTAGACCTGATCAAGACCAGAATTAAAAATGAGAATCATTTGAATGGCCGGGTAACAACAGCATGGTCATACAATCGCAAACTGGGAAAAAAGAGTAACTTAAAAACAGGTTTCCAGGCAAGCGACCTGTTCTACGATGTGTTCCGCGAAGACTATGACAATGGAATAAAAAAATTAAGACTGCAGCTTCAGGGCAACGGCACTTCATTACTATTACAACCATATATGATGATCCGATCTGATCTTAGCCCCTCGGTTACATTGCAGACTGGACTCAACAGTCAATACTTTGCCTACAACAATAATTTTGTCCTCGAACCGAGATTTGGATTACAAGTGAAGTTGCCTTCAGCCTCCTCTATCAACCTTGCGTATGGGTTACATAGTCAGGTGTTGCCCTTTCAAACCTTTGAAGCAGTTATCACCGATTCGCTTACGGGCGATTATGTTGGAAAGCCAAATCAAAACCTGTCCGTATGGAGGTCGCATCATGTGGCTGTCAATTTTAACAAGCAGTTTGCCGGCAACGTAAGGGTGAAGGTGGAGCCTTACTTTCAATACCTGTTTGATATTCCAGTGAGTGTACATCAGTGGAGTACGTATTCGCTCATCAATCAGGATCGAAACTTCTTTTCGGATAGTCTTACCAACAAAGGAACAGGTTATAATGCAGGCGCTGAGCTGACATTTGAAAAGTCATTTAGCAATCGCCTTTTCTTTTTATTAAGTGGAGCCGTTTATAATTCAAAATATAAAACGAACAATGGTGGACTAAATGTTTATTATAGCACCAAATACAACTCAAATTTTAATACAGCGCTGACGTTTGGCAAGGAATGGGAGCTGACTAATTCAAGGAGACTGGAAATAGGAGGACGAATTTTATGGAGTGGTGGAGCTCGGTTTACTCCTTATAATGAAGTAAGATCAATCGAAACGGGCAAGCCTGTTTATATTTATTCCGAGACGTATGCAGAACAAGTTCAGAATTATTTCAGGATAGATTCGAGAGTGGCATTGCGTAAAAATGCTTCACGATTTTCCTGGAAACTATCGCTGGACATACAGAACCTTACCAACTACAAAAACCCCCAACGGCCTTACTTCAATCGATGGACAGGGACCGTTGCGTATGGATACAATACCAGCATCATTCCTGTGATTAGTTACACGATAGATTTTTAAAATACAGATGCCACAAATTCTCAGATTAATCAGTGAATCTGTGGCTTAGTATTACTTCAACTGATATTCGCCTTTCGCATTCACACCTACAGTCTTCAGTTTTTTATTGGTTTTAAAATCAAGATAAATAGGTTGAAGATTTTTCCAAAAGCTGGCTACTTCTTCATTCACAGAATAATCTTGAGCTATTTTTTCTGGCGTGCCTATATCTAATCGATCCGGAAATATGTGGATAGGAATTTTCTCTTGTCCATTATTCTTCACTTCAACAGCGAGTACGTATAGTTCTTTAATCTTGTCATCGGTTATAGGAATGCAACCGATCGTCACACAATTGCCATGAATGTAAATGCTGCCGCCAGGATGCTGCTTGTCGCTCAGAATTTTATCCGATGCATTTGGGTAATTGACACCAAGTGATAAATGGAAATTGCTTACAGGATTAAAATGGTTGATATGATAAATACCTTCTGGAATTTGCAAGTCGCCTTCTTTGCGTTTTGGACCAAGTGTGCCAGAGGTTGAACAAAATGAGTAGGTATGAAGAAGTACAAACTCTTCTTTGCCTTTCTCCTTAATCCACACTTCCAGGTTTTGCTCCTTCTTAAAAACTCTCAGGAAAAGCTGAAAGCCGGAATAGTCTAATTTATTTTCTCGGAAGTATTCTTTAACAGTGCCCTCTTTTTCCTGGTAGGCTGATTTTACCCTTGCGTTTTTTAATTGAGCTTCTTTGAAGGAAGGTAATTGAGCCATCGCCATTAAAAATAGAAGAATGAATTTCATAACCAATTTAAATATCTGCCAGCCAAACTCTCTTTCGCGGCTGTCGGGCGTAAAACTTGAAACTTAAGACTTGAAACCTGAACCTAAATTCCGATATTTCCCGTCCCCAAAAAATTAAGTTATGAAGAACCTTCCCTGGAAGAAAATTAGTCTGATTGGTATAGGATTAGTGGCTGTAATTGCTGCTGTCTTCTATTTTATTCCCGGCAAGGGAGCGAAGACTTTTAACTCAGCCATAAATCCTGCGTTTGGCGAATATATTTCGTCTTACACAGCAGGAGTAGTCAGTTCGGGTTCACCTATCCGCATCATTTTTTCCAAAGACGCTGTGGATTCTTCTGCCATTGGCAATGAGACATCTGCGAAGCTTTTTGAGTTTAGCCCCTCAATTGAAGGCACCACCATTTGGCACGACAGGCGCACAGTGGAGTTCAAACCATCGGCTCGGCTTACATCCGGCCAGATTTATGAAGTGCATGTTTTGCTTTCCAAATTATTTCAGGTAGCAAACGAGCTCAGCACATTTGAGTATACATTTCAAGTGATCCCTCAGAATTTTGAGGTGTCTGTAGAAAATATAAAGCCTTATGTAAAAACTCAATTAGCTCGGCAGAAGATCGAAGGAACATTGTTTACAGCCGACTTTGCAGAAAATGAATCCGTGGAAAGCATGATGACGGCTCTGCAAGAAGGTAAATCATTAAAAGTAAACTGGACTCACGCGGGTGAGGGCAAACAACATTTATTTGTTGTGGAAGATGTTGCCCGAAAGGATGCTGCTAGTTCTGTGAAGTTAGGCATTAGAGGGCAAGCTATTGGGGTTGACCAAACAACAGATAAAGATGTTGAAGTACCAGCCCTTGGCGATTTTAAAATAGTAAGCACAAAAGTTGTTCAAAATCCCAATCAATATGTGGTCTTACAATTTTCTGATCCATTAAATGAGAAACAAATACTCGCAGGACTTATTACGATAGGCGAGGACAACAATCTTACCCTGGACTTTGATATTCATGATAATGAAATATGGGTATACCCTCCAGTGCGTCAGGCTGGTACTAAAACTGTTTATGTGCAGGCAGGTGTTCGTAATGTTACAGATTATAAAATGAAGGAAGCTTCTACAGCGGAGGTTGTTTTTGAGCAACTGAAACCAGCTGTCCGTTTTACGGGTAAGGGTGTTATTCTGCCCAGCACGGATGGACTGATCCTCCCATTTGAGGCCGTGAATCTAAAGGCCGTTGATCTTTCTGTTTCAAGGGTATTTGAAAATAACATACTCCAGTTTTTACAAGTCAATAATCTTGAGGGGAATAATCAATTAAACAGGGTTGGCAGGAATGTGTTACGAAAAATGATCCAGTTGGATAATACCGGTGTTACCGATTTGGGCAAATGGAACCGTTACACCTTGGATCTGGCTCAACTCATCAGCACTGAGCCAGGAGCAATTTATGAGATTAAGCTCGGCTTTAAGAAAGGGTACTCAGCCTTCGCTTGTGAAGGCGAAATTGTTGGAAAAGAGATAACCGATGATAATGAGGAGAACTCATGGGAAGCTTATGATGAAGGCTACGGTAATGACGAATACTATGAAGGTGATTATTATTATGGGGATGACTACGATTGGGAGCAACGCGACAATCCCTGTAACTCATCTTACTATACTTCCGACAAGACAATTCGTAAGAATGTACTTGCTTCTGACCTCGGATTGATTGCGAAAAAAGGTGGTGATGGAAATACAACCGTTGTTGTTACTGATTTAAAAACGGCTCAACCTATTAATGGTGCTTCACTTGAGTTTTATGATTATCAGCAACAACTCCTTGGTACTCTTTCTACAGATGTTGATGGTAAGGCAGTATTCAATTCAAAAAGTACACCGTTTGCAATGATCGCCCGCAGTGGCATGCAACGAGGCTATATCCGGTTAAATGATGGTGAATCTTTGTCACTCAGTAGTTTTGATGTATCAGGCGAATACATAAGCAAAGGCTTAAAAGGATTTATCTATGGTGAGCGCGGTGTCTGGAGGCCTGGTGACTCGCTTTACCTGAGTCTTATGCTTGAAGATAAAAACAAAACATTACCCGCAACACACCCGGTGGTATTCGAATTGAATAACCCACAGGGAATTGTTACAAGCAGGGTAGTGAAATCATCTTCCGAAAATGGTTTCTACCGGTTTGCAACAGCAACGGCATCGGATGCACCTACAGGTAATTGGATGGCTCGCATTAAAGTAGGTGGCACTGAATTTAATCAGCAAGTGAAAATTGAGACTGTAAAACCAAACCGCCTTAAAATAAATCTTGATTTTGGCGCAGAGAGAATTGTAACACCTGACATAAAAGGTAACCTGAATGTAAAGTGGCTGCATGGAGCACCAGGTAAAAACCTGAAGGCGCAATTTGAAGCTACTCTTTTCCGAACTCGCACTTCGTTTCCAAAATATGACGATTATACGTTTGAAGATTTTTCACGACCAATGTATAGCACGGCACAATCCGTTTTTGAAGGTTATACTGATGGGGAAGGAAATGCTACGTTCAATACCAAGCTTGAATCCGGTTACTATCCAGGGTTTATGACAGCCGTCTTTCGTGGGAAAGTTTTTGAGGAGAGTGGAAATTTTAGCATCGACCGTTTTAGTCTTCCTTATTTTCCTTATGAATCCTATGCGGGTTTAAAAACCAATCCCGGAGAGCGATATAGCGGAATGCTATATACGGATACCACACAGCGCGTTGACCTTGTGTTTCTTGATGTAGACGGCAAGTTGGTGCCGCGTAATAATGTTGAAGTGAATCTTTATCGACTTAACCGGTATTGGTGGTGGGATAATTCGCAGGAAAACATTGCCAATTATATCGATGGCAACTCGCAATTGCTGTTTAGCTCGGGCACATTAAACGCTCCTGACGGAAAAGCAAGTTGGTCGTTCAAAGTGCCCGATGCTGATTGGGGCACGTATTATATAAGAGTGTGTGATCCGGTCTCCGGACATTGCACAGGAAAAACTGTTTATATCGATCAGCCTGGATATTATGGCAGGTACAGTCGAGATAGTGAAAAAGGGGGAGTCACACGTCTGATGTTTGCATCTGATAAAGCGAAATACAACGTAGGGGAAAGTATTCATCTTACGATTCCTGGTGGAGCGCAAGGCAGGGCATTGATTTCCATTGAGACCGGAAGCCGGATTATTTCCACACAATGGATAGATACGCAAAGTGGCGATAACAAATTTTCATTTGAATCCACTCCTGAAATGACTCCAAACATTTTTGTAAATGTGACCATGATCCAACCTCATGCTCAGACCTCCAATGATTTGCCCATTCGGTTGTACGGAATTATACCAATAGGAGTGGAGGATCCTGTAACACATTTAGAGCCAGTAATTACAATGCCGGATGAATTGGAGCCGGGACAAGAAGTATCCATTAAAGTGTCTGAAAAAGCAAAACGCAAAATGACGTTTACTCTTGCTATGGTGGATGAAGGATTACTTGACATTACAAAATTTAAAACACCAGAACCATGGAAGAGATTTTATGCGCGCGAAGCACTGGGTGTAAAAACGTGGGACATCTACGACAAGGTGATGGGTGCTTATGGATCTCGTATAGAGCGATTGCTTGCGGTGGGAGGCGATGAAGAATTGAAAGCAAAAGATGACGACCCGAGGGCGAATCGATTTAAACCAGTTGTGAAATTCTTTGGCCCAATGACAATTGATGCCGGAGATACAAAAGAATTGAAATTCACAATGCCCCAATACATTGGGTCTGTAAAGGTGATGGTGGTGGCTGGCTATGAAGGTGCATATGGCAACTCTGAAAAGGTAACACCAGTTCGAAAACCATTGATGGTGCTGGCTACGCTTCCACGATTGCTGGGTCCAGAGGAGACACTTAAACTTCCGATTACATTATTTACACAGGATAAGAAAATAAAAAAAGTTAAAATAGAAGTGAAAGCTTCCGGCCCACTCATACTTACAAATGGTACTCGCAATGTAGAGATGAGTGCTTCTGGAGATTTAACGGTGGATTTTGATATGGCAGTGAAGTCCGAAACGGGTATTGGGAAAATTATAGTTACTGCTTCTTCGGGTTCATTCAAATCAACGGATGAAATTGAGATTGAAGTTCGAAATCCAAATCCGCCAGTTAGCAAGTCAACTGAAATGTTTTTAGAAGCAGGTAAGTCGTGGGAAAGTGCAGTATCGCCCATTGGTGTTGCGGGCACAAATTCTTCGGTATTGGAAATATCCTCTATACCCCCGATCAATCTTGAGTATCGATTGAGATATTTAATGTTGTATCCGCACGGATGCATCGAACAGACTACCTCGGCTGCGTTTCCCCAACTTTACCTCGATGTTATTAAAACCTTAACAGAACCGGAGAAAGCCAGGACTTCCTATAATGTGAAGAGAGCAATTGAACGCCTCAGGGTGTTTGTCACACGGGATGGAGGGTTTGCATATTGGCCTGGTCGTGAAGATGCTGACAGCTGGGGATCTACTTATGCAGGTCATTTCCTTTTAGAGGCAGAAGGGAAAGGATACTTTGTGCCAAATGACATGATTAAGCGGTGGAAAAAATACCAGCGCGATAAGGCGATAGCCTGGCGAAGACCTAATCAATATGACAACAATTGGTATGAAAGCACCGACCTTACCCAAGCGTATCGATTGTATACACTTGCATTAGCAGGTGCAGCTGAATTGGGTGCTATGAACAGGCTGCGCGAATTGCCCAACGTGCCAGTGCAAGCCAGATGGATGCTCGCGGCAGCATATATAAAAGCTGGACAAGTAGAAGCGGCCAAACAAATTGTTGCCAACCTTACAACCGAAATAAAGGCGTATCAGGAAATGGCCTACTCGTACGGCAGTGATCTTCGCGACAAAGCCATTATTTTAGAAACTCTTGTGTTGCTCAATGAAAGGATAAAAGGATTTGAGTTGCTGAAACAGATGTCGAATTCGCTGAGCAACCAGCAGTATTGGATGAGTACTCAAACGATCGCTTATTGCCTAAAATCAATTGGTTTATTTGTGTCAAGTGAAAAAAGAGGCGACATGAAATTTTCTTATGTGTATAATGGCAAGACTCTTAATGCTACTTCTGAGTTGCCGTTGGTGCAAGTACCCCTTACTATAAACGGTGTTCAAAAGTCGGTTTTAAAAGTTTCTAACGAAAGTAAAGGAAGTCTTTTCATCCGTGTGATCAACTCAGGTGTGCCTGCGCGTGGCAATGAAGAAGATGGTGAAAATAACTTAACCATGTATGCAGTTTATACCGATGTAAAAGGAAATGTCATTGATCCGGTAAGTTTGCAGCAAGGAACTGAATTTATTGCGCAAGTAACAGTAAAGAATCCAGGCTTGCGTGGCACGTATCAAAATATGGCGCTATCTCAGATTTTTCCTTCCGGATGGGAGATTAACAATTTACGATTGACTAACGATGAGAACACGATGAGTGCCGATAGGGGTGATTATCAAGATATCCGTGATGACCGCGTCTATACATACTTTCAACTTGGAGCAGGCGGTAAACGCACATTTGAGGTACTATTGACGGCAGGTTATGCTGGGTCATATTATTTGCCAGCTGTGAGTTGTGAAGCGATGTACGATCATGGAATCTATGCGCGGAAGAAGGGCAAAATTGTGGAAGTGGTGAAGAAGGCTATTCAATAATTCATGGGTCTGTTTTCTCTTCTTCAGTATGTGTCTTGTTCCTCTCTTGCTCGGTGGGTGTCTTCACAGGAAGGACTGAAATCAAAATTGTTAATTATGAAAAAGAATAGTGTATTGTTAATTGTTTTCACCCTGGCAACCTTATCTGGATTTGCACAATCAAAGACTGAACAACTGGTTCTTGATCTTTCAAAAAAGAAATTTGATTGGTTAATAAACAAACAGTATGATTCTCTTGAATTTTTGCTGGACGATCAGATCAAGTACATTCACTCGAATGGATGGGTGCAATCCAAGAAAGAAGTGATTGAGGACAGTAAGAGCGGAAAATTGGTCTATCAAAAGATAGACGTAACAGAATCAGCTGTGAGATTATATGATAATGCTGCGATTGTGATAGGCAAGGGGAAATTTTCAGGAGTAAACAGTACTAACCCATTTACCTTAGAGCTAACCTACACCGAAGTATTTATCAAGAATAAAGACCGTTGGCTATTGGCATCCCGTCATGCCAACCGGATGCCATAGGATATGTCCCGGAAAAAAAGAGTATGGGTTTTGTCAGCAATTTCAAGCGGGCTTTTAATATTCTATTTTTTTTCTTTGCCCACAGTTCTTTTCAAGGATCCATACTCAACTGTTCTTGAAGATCGAAATAAAATCCTACTTAGTGCTTCAATAGCCTTAGACGGTCAATGGCGATTTCCGGAAGGGAAAATTATTTCGGATAAGTTTAAAGAGGCTATTGTGCTTTTTGAAGACAAGCGATTTTACAATCACATGGGTGTTGACCCTCTTTCCTTGGGGCGAGCCATCCGACAAAATATTAAAGCAGGAAGAGTAATTAGTGGAGGGAGTACACTTTCCATGCAGGTCATTCGCTTATCGCGAAAAAATAAAAGCAGAACTATTTTTGAAAAAACTATTGAGATCATCCTGGCAACTCGTTTGGAACTTCGTTATTCCAAAGAGGAGATATTGAGTTTGTATGCTGCACATGCTCCTTTTGGTGGGAATGTTGTTGGCCTCGAAGCCGCGTGTTGGAGATATTTTGGTAGAGGTCCGGAAGAATTAAGTTGGTCTGAAGCTGTTTTACTTGCAGTACTTCCAAATAATCCTTCACTTATCCACTTAGGAAAGAACAGACAAAAATTGATAGAGAAGCGAAACAGACTTCTTGATCGGTTGTCTAGATCTGGCAAGTTTGATGAACTTTCGTTGGAACTTGCAAAATCTGAACCACTTCCAGAGAATCCACTGCCGCTGCCAAGAATGGCTCCACATCTTCTTGATCGTGCAGCAAAAGAAGGCAGCGCTCAGCAAAGAACTGTTTCTACTTTAGATCAACAACTTCAATTAAGAACAAACCAAATCATTAACGATCACCATCAACGATTAAAGGCCAATCAAATTTTCAATGCAGCTTCGTTGATTATGGACGTAAAATCCGGAAATGTATTAGCTTATGTTGGCAATACCGAAGCAGGCCAGGAATACAATCAGCAAGTAGACGTTGTGAATGCACCCCGCAGTACGGGAAGTATTTTAAAACCCTTCCTGTTTGCCGCCATGCTGGATGAGGGTAAAATGCTTCAACACACACTTATGCCCGATGTTCCCACCATCATCAATGGATTTTCCCCACGAAATTTTTCTAAAGAATACGATGGAGCGGTTGCTGCTGACAAGGCATTGATCAGATCGCTTAACATTCCCGCTGTTCATGAGCTTCGCGACTATCGTTACGAAAAGTTTTATGAGCTGTTAAAGAACATTGGGCTAACAACACTTAATCAACCTGCCGACCATTATGGTTTGTCGTTAATACTTGGTGGAGCAGAAGGAACATTGTGGGATGTTACCGGAGCTTATGCTTCGATGGCAAGAACATTGAATAATTACTTTGAACACCCTGGAAAAAACAGATATGATAAGGGTGATTTTCATTCTCCCACCTACGTTAATGCTTCGTTAGGTGCACCTAAAATTTCTTTAAACGAAAATGATGTCGAGGAAGCATCATGGCTCAGCGCTGCTTCAATTTATCTGACGTTCAATGCTCTCAAGGAAGTATATCGGCCGGGGGAAGGTTCCGGCTGGAAATATTATAGTAGTTCGAAAAAGATTGCCTGGAAGACAGGAACAAGTTTTGGCTTTCGCGATGGCTGGGCGGTTGGCGTCAATTCAGATTATGCAGTCGGTGTTTGGGTCGGTAACGCGGACGGAGAAGGGAGACCTGGACTCACAGGTACAGAGACAGCAGCACCCATCATGTTTGATATTTTTTCATCCCTTCCTGGCAACTCATGGTTTAAGCCTCCAGTTTCTGAAATGGAACATATTTCGGTTTGCTCCTTGAGTGGACAACGCGCAATTGAGCTATGCCAATCAGTTGATTCTATTTCAGTGACCCGAGCTGGTTTGCAAACGAAACCTTGTTCCTATCATAAAAAAATTCATTTGTCTGCCGACAACAAGTACAGAATTCATAGTGGGTGTGCTTCAGTCACAGAAATGATTTCGGTCAATTGGTTTGTATTACCACCGATTCAGGAGTATTACTTCAAATCCAGGAACCTTAGCTATCGGCCACTTCCTCCTTTCAGAAAGGATTGTGAAGATCCTGCAGTTTTCGCTTCAATGGAGTTGATTTATCCCAAACCCAACGCTAAAATCTTCGTCCCTCGGGAATTAAGTAGCCTGCAGGGCAGCACGGTGTTTGAAGTTGCCCATCGAAATCCGTCTATGAATATATATTGGCATTTGGACGGAAATTATGTTGGAACTACCCGAAAATCCCACAAAATGCCTCTTTCTCCACCAAAAGGAAACCATGTTTTAACCTTGGTTGATGAAAATGGAGAGTCCTTAAAGCGATCTTTTCAGGTTCTATCCAATCAATAAATATTTGCATAACTCTTTGATGTGTAAGGTTTTGATTATATTAGCCTAAATTAAGGTTTAAGCAAACTGTACTTTTGTGATGTCTAAAAGCTATTTTTTATGAAGAAGAAATTTATCGTTACTCCGATTTTCTTGTTTTTCGTGCTGACCTGCAAGGTATTTGGCGTGAGCCAACCACTAATTGCTGGCAATTCGAACTATGTTGTTATCGGAGCATTTGCTGTTCAAAAGAATGCCGCCAAATTTATTAAGGAGGCAAACAAATTAAATTTTGAAGCAGAATTTGATTTAAACCCTACACGCAAACTCTATTATGTATATGTACTGCACACAGTCGATTCATCCGTAGCTAATTCACAAGCCAGAAAAATTAGAACGGAAACACCTTTCAATGACACATGGGTGTACAGAGGTTTGCTGGGTAAAGATAACGTTGGTCAACCAGCAACAGATCTTAACCCGGTTACTGGGCAAGTCTTACCTAGGGTGGAAGTCGTGGATGATCCTCAACAAAAAGCGGAATCAACTGTACAGATTTCTGAGCCTGAAATTTCCATTGTAGTTCCTGTAGTGATTGAAAATAAGGCCATGGAACTTGTAAAGCCTAACTCAATTGAAAAAGAGGTAACAATTCCATCTGTTGAAGCAGGAGCTAAAGGATTTTTTTTCAAGATAATGTCATCTGATGGTGCCCTGCTTAAAGGAGATGTTGATGTAGTCGATACTGATCGCCTGGCAAAGGTAGCCTCATATGAAGGCAATAAACATGTCTCTATTAAGCCAATTAATAAATCCGGAAAGATGACATTGATATGTCAAGTCTTTGGCTACCGCAAAGTGCAAAGGGAATTGAATTATAATTTGCCAGATTCAATTGCTGGTGTTTCGGTTGAAAATGGTTACACAATTGTTCCTTTTGAACCGGTGCGATTGAAAAAGGGTGATTTTGCAATCTTATACAATGTATTCTTCTTTAAAGATGCGGCCGTTATGCGCCCTGATTCACGTTATGAGGTAACAAGTCTTTTGGATATGATGAAGGACAATCCAAAACTTAAGATCAGACTGCATGGTCACACGAACGGCAATTCTTCAGGCAAAATCATACGAATGGGTGAGCCCATGAATTTCTTTTCTCTGACTGGCAGTCAAGATGGATTCGGTACCGCTAAGGAGTTATCAGAATCACGTGCTGAAGCTATTCGCGACTTTCTTATTTTCGAAGGTATTGATCCAACACGCTTTTCAATAAAGGCCTGGGGTGGCAAGAAGGGTATCCACGAAAAGAAAAGTAGTAAGGCACATGAAAATGTGCGCGTAGAAGTTGAAATCATGGAAGATTAGCAGAGAATGAGGATCTTTCATGAAGGTGAATTTTATTAGCGATCTTTCTGGGAAGGAATTTCCGGAAAATGAAAAGGTAAGTGCCAAGGTTATTAGGCCTGGCATCCTGAAAGCAATAAGAGATGCGCATCCGCAGTTTAGTGAAACCGGATGTATGGCTTTTTCTGAGCTAAACGAATACAGAAATCAATATATCGAATCCACACTTCAAGATGAACTAGGTTCACTTTCAGAATTAGAGCAAGAAGTACTCAAAGCCCTTAATACCAATAAGCTCATTTCAGATGACATTGATAAAGCTATTGATGAGAGATTAACTCTTGGGCAAAAGCTGGCAGATAAGATTGCTTCTTTTGGTGGAAGCTGGATATTCATAATTTCTTTTTTTTGTTTTATTTTCCTTTGGATAGGCGCCAATGTTATTTTTCTTGCCAATAAGATTTTTGATCCTTACCCCTTTATTCTCCTTAATTTAATTCTCTCATGCTTGGCTGCCTTGCAGGCGCCATTGATCATGATGAGCCAGAATCGGCTAGAGGAAAAGGACAGGGAGCGGTCTAAAAATGATTATCAGGTTAATCTTAAGGCAGAAGTTGAAATCAGAATGTTGCATGAAAAAATTGATCATCTTATCCTTCATCAGCAGCAACGCCTATTTGAGATCCAACACATTCAAGTAGAGATGTTAAAGGAAATTACTGAGAAACTGGAAAAACGGATCTAGACGGCCTTCTTTCATAGCGTTACCTTTTTATCTAACTTTGGAAGGTAGCTATACTCCATGAAGACTCTTCAATTTTTTCTAACATTATCTGCCTTGGTAGTTGGCGCTGGCAATGCCTTATCCCAGGATCCACAACAGCCCTCTAATTATGTCGTGATTGGTGCTTTTGCACAACATGAGAATGCAGTGAAATATACCGATGCTGCTAACCTGGATAATTTTCAGGCTCAGTACGGCATCCACGCGCAGCGTAAACTTTACTACGTATTTATATTGAATACCGAGGATCGAAAAAAAGCTTTTTCTTTTCTTCTAAAAATCAGAGTTGAAACAATGTATAAGGATGCCTGGGTTTATATGGGCAAATTAGGGAATGAGACTGAGGATACTTTTGTTCAGAATAAAATTGTTCCAGTTATAGAAGAAACGCCAGTTGAGCCTGTTGTTATAGCACCAATTATTGAGGAGTTGCCAAAAAGAGATTCTGTAGTAAGCCAACCAGTTACCCTGATTGATTCTTCCACTGTCAAGCAAGTGGTTGTAGAAATACCAGAGAAAAAGCCTGCGGGCAAACCGTTTTTATTTAAGCTTGTAAACTCAGAATCCGGAAACGAAGTAAAGGGTGAAGTACATGTAGTAGAATCAAAAGCCACACAGTATCAGGCTGTGAATGGTAATGAGTTGGTTTATTTAATGCCACCAAAGAATAGCACAGGAGTTTACCAGGTAAGCATACAAGCACCTGGATATAAGCTTGCGAAAGTAGCTCTTAATTACAACGACCCTTCAGCCATTTCAGCTGGTATTGGAGAAAAGCAAGAATCAATTATAACCTTCCAATTAGTGAGGGCAAAAAAAGGAGATTATGTTGATTTCAATAATGTTAGATTCTTTAGGAATTCTAGTATCCTAGAACCCAATGCTCAAGATGAATTAGATGGATTGGCCGAGCTATTGAAAGAGAATACCAAACATAAGATAAAGATACACGGACATTGTAATGGTGATAATTCAAGAGACATCATTACGATGGGAACCAGCTCTACTATTTTTGCACTTGACCCTAAGTTAAATGGCAAGGAGACAGCTACCGCAAAGAGACTTACAGAATTATGTGCCGAAACAGTTAAGGGCTATCTTATCAGCCAAGGTATAGACGATGGCCGAATATCAATTAAAGGTGAGGGAGGAAAAATGATGATCTATCCGATCAATAGTACGTTGGCAAATTATAATGATAGAATTGAAATAGAAATCTTAAAAGGCAGATAGGTTCCTATCGCTCAAATAAAAAACGAAAATGAAATCACTTATTTGTATTCTGGTTAGTTTATTACTTATAATATCTTGCCGCAGACCATCTGAAAATGCAATCGATAATCAGACTAGCCCAGACAGCCTCAATCAGGTTTTGTACAGTCAGGTAATGGAGGTGCACGATGAGATAATGCCTGGTATGGAAAAAATCTATAAACTAAAACAGGACATAGAGGTACAAATTGCCAATACTCCCAGCCTGACAAGGGCGCATGAGCAGCAATTAGAACAAGTTATCTCCAACCTGGATTCGGCTAATAATTCGATGCTCACATGGATGCAGAATTTTAGTCCGCTTCCTGACTCCACTAATGTTTTGGAAGCGCGTAACTATCTAGAATTAGAATTAGAGCGAGTTAGAGAAGTGAGGAGTCTAATAAACGATCGTATTGCACAAGCGGAAGTTGTATTAGAAAAGGAGCTTCAAAGCAATGCAAAAAGAATCTCAAAAAATACTGTCAAACAAAGTAAGGAAGAGACCCAAGCGATTAAAATTGAGACTGCACCTAAGCCTCTTGCCAAAGAGATCTCCGAGGAACTAATTGTCTACGAACCTATTCCAAGAGAACTCCCAAAGGCTGACTCCGTTTTTTCAAAACCTGTTGTTAACACGGATTCATCGCATAAAAAAAATGTTGTTATCCCGGTGGAGAAGAAACCGGAGGGCAAGCCATTTTATTTTAAGCTGATCACTTCAGATTCTGGAGGTCCTGTCACAGGTGAAGTCCATGTTATGGAAGCCAAGGCTACAGAGTACCAGGGATTTAAGGGAAATGAATTGATTTATCTGCAGCCTCCTAAGAATATTGCAGGGATTTATCAGGTATCTATTCAAGCACCTGGTTATAAACCTGCAAAGCTGGTCTTCAACTATAAAGATCCCACCGTGATTTCATCAGAAGTTGGAGAAAAGCAAGAGGTTATTGTAACCTTTGAATTGATTCGGGCAAAAAAGGGAGACTATATCGACTTTAATGAGGTTAGATTTTTTCGTAATACAACTATCCTCGAGCCACAATCACTTAACGAATTGAATGGCTTGGTAAGTTTAATGAAGCAAGGTTCATATAGCATTCGAATTCATGGGCACTGTAATGGTGAAGATTCAAGGAACGTCATTACATTAGGGAGTAGCACTAACATTTTTGCACTTGATCCTACGCACAACAAGAGAGAATCACTAACGGCAAAACAACTAACTGAATTAAGAGCGGAGGTCGTTAAAAATTACATTGTTAGCCAGGGAATTGAGTCGAATCTCATATCCACTAAGGGTCAGGGAGGCAAAATGATGATCTATCCTCGAACTAGTACATTGGCTAATCGTAACGATCGGGTTGAAATAGAAGTGTTGAAAAGCAAATAATCCTAGCCTCTTACACTACTTCCAGATTAGAAATTCATTCTCTCTGCGGCAAGACAATTTGAATGTGTCATCCTTAACTCGTAATCGCTTTCAAAATGTCGTGCTGCGTAATAATATGTACGGCATGCAAATGATCTCTTACCAGTAAGGCTCTACTATTTTTATTTAGAAGTGAAGAGAGCACATCCAATGTGCTGTCCAAAGCTACAAACTGCATAGGTTTGTCCATAAGTTCGCCTACTAGCTTGTCTTTCATTCCTGGCTCGAAAATAATCTTTTCCAAAAGACTTGATGCTACCACACTTCCAACAAACTCGTTACCGTCAACTACTGGCACCTGGTCAATACCTTCCTTATTCATAAGTCGTATTGCATCACCTATTTTTGAATTTTTAGATATCGTGAAGAGACTGTTCTTTCCATTTCGGCCAACGATAATTTCACGTGCTGTGGAAAAGGAGCGCTCTTCAAGAAACCCATGATCCTTCATCCATTGATCGTTATACACTTTGTTGAGGTAGCGCGTTCCGTGATCGGGTAACAAGATAACCATAACATCATCTTTTGTGAGGTGTTCGCGGGCATACTCCAATGCCCCATGAACTGCCGAGCCACTGCTCCAACCCACAAACATTCCTTCTTCGCGTGATAACCTGCGTGCCATGATGGCTCCATCTTTGTCAGTCACTTTGATGAATAAGTTAATTAAATCGAAATCAACATTTTTCGGCAAGATGTCTTCTCCAAATCCTTCAGTGAGATAGGGATAGACTTCATTCTTATCAAAAACACCGGTCTCTTTGTACTTTTTAAAAACAGATCCGTAAGTGTCAATGCCAACAGAAACCAGATTAGAATTATGTTCCTTTAAATATTTAGATGTTCCGCACATGGACCCGCCTGTTCCAACAGTAGCTACATAGTGTGTAATCTTGCCGTCTGTTTGGGTCCAGATTTCCGGGCCAGTTGTTTCATAATGAGCCTGAGCGTTGGATGGGTTATCGTATTGATTTGGATAGATTGAGTTTGGAATTTCCTTATTTAGTTTACGCGCCACTGAATAATAAGAACGAGGGTCTTCAGGCTCCACGTTAGTAGGACAAACAATTACTTCCGCACCAACTGCACGAAGAATATTAATCTTTTCTTGCGATTGTTTGTCGGCCATTGTGAAAATACATTTGTATCCTTTAGCCACAGCGGTGAGAGCTAATCCCATTCCTGTATTTCCGCTGGTACCTTCAATGATTGTTCCACCTGGCTTAATCAACCCGGCTTTTTCGGCATCTTCAATCATCTTAAGAGCCATTCTGTCTTTCGTACTATTGCCTGGATTGAAGTACTCCACCTTAGCCAAGACAGTACCTGGTATGCCTTTGAAAATTTTGTGAAGCTTCACCATGGGCGTGTTGCCAATGGTCTCGACAATTGAATTGTAGATCATGTTTGTAGATAATTGTAAGTAAAGGTACGAAATAGGTGATTTGCTATTGCTCCAATTTCAATGGATTAAGTAAGGTTTTTTGCCTTAAATCTCAATTTATTAGGCTGAGGCTCCTGCGAGCAGATACAAAACCGCCATTCTTACGGCCACACCGTTTTCAACCTGATCTAAAATGATGGAGTGACTGGAATCTGCTGCATCGCTGGTAAGTTCTACACCACGGTTAATAGGACCTGGGTGCATAAGCAGAATTTCCTTCTTAAGGCTATCAAGAATTTTTTTATTGATTCCATAATAGAGTGAATACTCTCGAAGTGAAGGGAAATATTTGATTTGCTGTCGCTCAAGTTGAATGCGAAGAACATTTGCAACATCACACCAATCCAGTGCTTTCCGGATGTCATATTCTATCTCAACTCCAAGCTGTCCAATGAATTTAGGAAGAAGTGTTGGCGGGCCACACACCATCACTTTGGCTCCAAGTTTCTTTAGGGCAAAAATATTGGAAAGAGCCACTCGTGAGTGAAGAATATCTCCAATGATGGCGATCTTCTTGCCGTCCACGGTTCCAAGTTTTTCGCGAATGGAGAAGGCATCGAGCAAGGCTTGAGTTGGATGTTCATGAGTGCCATCACCAGCATTAATAATGTTTGCCTTGATGTGTTTAGCCAAAAAATGTGGGGCACCTACGCTGGCATGACGCATTACAATCATGTCTACTTTCATAGCCAGGATATTGTTCACTGTGTCTAATAAGGTTTCTCCTTTTTTGACCGAACTATTGGAGGCTGCAAAGTTAATCACATCGGCCGATAATCTCTTTTGAGCCAATTCAAATGAAAGCCTTGTGCGAGTGGAGTTCTCAAAGAAAACGTTAGCGATGGTAACGTCTCGAAGGGATGGTACTTTTTTTATGGGTCGGTTGATGACTTCTTTAAAATTGTCTGCGGTTTCGAAAATAAGCTCAATGTCTTCGCGGGTGATGTTCTTGATACCGAGCAAGTGCCTTTGACTGAGCTTCGACATATTCTTATTCGTCTTTTTTAATTAGCCAGATTTTATTTTGTTTGTGGCCTTGAGCTTCCAACTCAACCAAAATACGTTGAGAAGTGAGGGTATCCACAAACTTACCCACGTAATCCGCTGCAATAGGCAAATCCCGAGTGTGCTTTCGATCTACCAATACCAGGAGTTCAACTTTCGATGGCCTCCCAAAGGCAATCATGGCGTCTAATGCTGCCCTCACGGTTCTACCTGTGAAAAGGACATCGTCAATTAGAATAACCTTTTTGCCCTCGATCACAAAAGGTACTCTTGTTTCACTTGCTTTGGCAGGAATATCTCGCCTACGAAAATCATCTCTATGAAAGGTAGAATCCAAATAGCCTAACAAAATTTCTTTCTTGAGTGCTTTCTCCAGTTTTGCCTGGATGAGTTCCGCCAAAAATATGCCTCGAGGTTGCATCCCCAACATCACTGTTTCAGCGAAGTCAATGTGATTTTCAATAAGTTGTTGGCAAAGGCGATTAAGGGTGATATCGAGCAGGTTCGAGTCTAAGATGAGTTTCTTCTGCATACGCTGGGTGCGAAGATAATAAATTTGACCGATAGAAGATCTTGCCAAAAGGGTTAGGTTGAAATATCCCGGAAGTTTGGAAACAGATGGCTAAGTCCAATGCCATCCAATTTCCGATTTTGATAGCTGTCAGAGAGCCTTTTTATTTTCAAGCAATTGAATAAGTAATTGATTGCTAGCCCGTAGCTGTTTATTTCATCTTGAAGTAGATTTAGCGTTTTTTCGATTGCAGGACTGAACAGTTCATTGTTATGAATAATAAAGTTTTTTTGATGGGAAGAATGATTATTAAATGTGTTATTGAAAATATGGCTTTCATCAAAGTTTACAATATCTATAGGGTCAACTCCCATTAGCTTGGCAATCGTCTCAAGTCTGCCAAAATCAAGTTTAGTCTCTTCACGTTCAATCTTTCCAAATGCTTGGGGTGAAATATCCATAAGGGTTGCTAAATATTCTTGAGAAATACCTTTCATTTCCCTGATCTTCCTTATTTTTTCACCGATCTTCACAATCATGAATTTTACTTTACAACTATACGGTTTTTATTTGAAACTTTTGTAATGTCAATGACGGATTTTCATTATCTATTTTTAACAAATAAAAAACATAAAACTATGATTTCTATATTGAAAAAAGGCATTCTCGTGCTGGTTAGCATTATCCTTTTGAACGGATGTGAACAAGACGTTGAAATTTCACCCAAATCAGTTATTGGATTGGATAAATTAACTGAGAATATCTCAAGTAACGAGCAGTTTAAATTGTTTGCAAAGAAGCATTACGAGAATCTTTCTCTTCTCGGTTCACTATCAGGGAACGAATTAGAAATCTTCAAATCAAAAGCAAGTAGTTTATTAGAAATGAAAAAGTCAGGCGATATAATCGTTTTGTTAAACGAATACAACTTTAATTCGCAAGCCCTTACACATTTCGTTAATTTAAGGGGGTATTTAGATGAAAAATTTCGATATTCACAAGATGATTTCAACAATGCTTTAATCATTAGTTGCGAAAGATTCGCTACATCAGTCAAGAATAGTAACGGGCGAACTACTTTTGAATTGCCATGGATGAATTTGTGTCAGGTATTTTGTGTCGCTCAATCGGAAAAATATGCAGATAGTTGGAGATCTAATGGTTTTGACCAAGCAGCATCTGGAGCTATGGGAAATGCATATATGGTAGGTTGTTTTGCAGGATGTAATTTCGAATAGTTATGAGAATAGGAAAAATTATTGTAGCGGGAACTTTATTTTTATTTTCCCAACTGGTAACGGGGCAAAATGCGAGCAAGTTTGATCGGGATTTTGATAGCGTAGCGGATGCATTCGAGGAGAATTTAAAACCATATCTCGAAAAATTTGTAAAAGCACAGTTTAATAATCCGCCACAAACTGAATCTCAAAGGTTACTTGAAATAAGTAGCATGGACGTCTATGTTCAAAAGGCTGCCCATTTGAGGACTGACTTCAAGAAAGTGATGCTTAAGGATAAGGATATGAATGATGAAAGAATTAGCAATAGAAAACGCATTATTGATAGTTTTGAAAGGCTTTATAAATATGAGTTTCCAGGGCTTGACTATTTATACTTTGAAAAAGTTAAAAGTCAATTGAAAAATTGAGTATTTGACAAACTAACCTGACTTGAGGAAGGTCAAGGAGTCTTGTTCGTGGAAATTTTATTGATAAAGAAAACTTTACGCGTGGCATCGACCTCGAGATTTTGCATGTTATGTATTTTTTGCACACCGTAGGCAATAAAGTTGTTTCCGTACCAATAGTCTAGTTTGCTGCTTTCGGTTTCCTTTTCTTTCACTACATCGCCTTCAAATTTTAGTTTCATTTCATCGAGTGATTTGCCTTCTAAAACATCGGAACCACTAATGATTTTGCTTCGAATCGTATTTTCATACAAGTAGAGAAGAATGATTCCCTCTTTCTGAGGGTATATTTTTACGTATTGCTCCAACGCATAGGTCTTCACATCATTAATCTCAAAACTATTATCCCACATTAACTTGCCATTTTTGTCAAATCCAATCACCACGGCATGTGTATACTGATAACCATCAAAGAGCTGGACATTGCCAGGATAAGTGTAGTGGGTATAAAAAGCTTCTCCTAAAAGAATGTATTGATTGCCGAAAGGAATAAGTTCTTGCACGAGTACGCGATAGTTGAATTTTATTTTTTTTCCTTTTACGCGTCTTCGTTCAATTTTTTCCTTTACTCGTTTTTCGCGCCTGGCTTTCATGTAGTTGAAAAAATGTTCCAATTCAGCAAACTGATAATACTTAATGGAGTACTCTCCAAGCATATTTACAGAAGCAACAAATATTCCGCGCGAGTAGTCTGTATATCTTCCGTACACCCCGGAAATAACTTGTTCTCCATTTGGCATTTTTAGAGATCGACCAAATATGAGGTTTTTCTTTTCTTCCGGCTCAAGGATAGTTGTCTTCACTAGGCTCCCTTCAGCATCGTAGTTTCGGATCCATAAACTCTTTCTCTTCTCAAAATTTTTAGCGCTCACAATAACATCTACTGAGCCATCATCATTGGGTTTCATTTGGGTAAGCTCTCCTGGTTCGTTAAAGAATCCCGGCAATATTTTAGATTGTTGAAGCGTAAAATTGTAATGAAGGATTAAAGGTCGATAGTTGAAATAGCCACCCACCAAGGCAGACCCATTGGTTACCATAAACTCTGTTGGGGTAAAGGGAATCAGATTTGGGACTTGATATGAAAAGTAAGTGCCATTTTCAATTTTGAGCGCGACAATCGCAAAATCCCCTTGCACATTGTACCTATTTTTTATCAGAAGGTAAAGCATATCTTGTCTAGCATGGGTAAAAAGGATCACTTCATTTACATTAAGCTGAACATATCCTCTCCACACTTCTTTTAGGGTAGTGTCTACGCGTACAACCTCTATTTGATTTCCGGCCGTATAATATAACGTGCGATACAAAATGATCCCTTGCCCTTGAACAGAGACTACTTCATAATAGTCTCTTTCATTGTCTAGCAAAGGCAACTCGAATCGGCCAGATTGATGGATTTGACCAAAGCAAGCCAGGTGAAGAAAAGTAAACAAGATCGCACCCAATGAGGAGCTAATCCACTTTAATTTTATTGATGTAAAAAACATAGCGAACTGGTTCACTTTCTTTAGCTCTATCTTTTATCGACTGAAAGCCCCAGGTATAAAAAGTTTTAGGGTACCAATACCTGAAGCCTTCTTGTTCTTTTGAATCGTTTCGAAGCACATCAGTAGGGTTTTTCAATACAATAGATAGTGTATCCTCAACTGCCAGGCGATCACTATTGAATCTTAGCTTGGTCAATACCTGGTCTTCCATTTTATATCCGATAAGTATACGATCTCCAAGAAATTCAAAATCTCCTACCTGTTCTAGTGAAGACGAATGTATATCGGGAAGCTTCAAGGCATGATCCCAGACTAATTTTCCTTGTGCGTCAAACAACGAAACGGTTGTCTCCATGATTCGATAATCAGTACTTTGTAAATTGCTGGTAGTGTATGGAGTATTATAGTATCGGTTGGAAGGTGAATTAAAACCATACGGGGAATAACCGGTTGGGTTGTAATAATTGTTCCAGTAGGGGTAAGAAGTTACTCCACCAGAAGGCGTGTAAACTTCAGAGAGTAGAATAAAGCCTTCCTTATATTCCTCCATTCGGAAAGGCTGCACATGCAAACGCAAGCTTGGTAGTTTTCCAATCTCTCGTTCGTGCTGTGATTTTGTTTTTATCTTATTTGCCCGCTTTGGTGACATGTAATCAAGGAAATGCTCGAACTGTGCGAAATCAAAATACCGAATCGATTGGTCAGTGAAAGGATCGATGGGCACTGAAAAAAGACCAATGGCTTGCTTCGAATTACTTTCTCCATAGGTACCCAATACCATCATTTCATCTTGTTTTAATACACTTGCCTGGGCAGCAAGCACTGATTTATCCTGATCGATTACAATTTTATCTTCCATGATTAACGTTCCCGATTCATCGAATGTGCGAACTATTAAATTCTTTTTTTCTTTTTTGCCCCGATCAGTGAGTACGGCATTGAAGGTATTATTTACGTTCACTCGCAAGTCCAAAAGCTCAGTATCCGTCAAGAAAAATCCAGGAACAACTTTTACTTGATTGGCATTTAGATCATACAATAAAACGGCAGGTTCATGAATAACGTACCCCCCAAATAGAGCGTGCCCTCCTACAATTGAAAAATGGGTCAATCTTAAGTTGAATTGATGTTTGATATCAAACTTTTTGATTTCATGGCTAAGTAAGTTGATCTGAACCATATGGACAGAACCTGAATCTGTTTCCCCTGAACGAAATAATAGAAAAATGGCACGTGGGGTATACTCATACCCAATCAATTGATACCGATTTTCAAGGGCTAAATCATTCACCCATATTTCATGAAGTGTGGAGTCAAGCAAAATAATTTCCCATATTTTTTTGCCTTCTTGGTATACTTCTTTATCTCGCACAAGGGCAAGGCCTAGCTCTTGCATGGAAATGATGCTGAACGCATTGGCAGAGGTAGTTTCGATTTTTTCAAATCGATTAGGTTGGGAAAGCTGAGCCCAAGAAATTGAAACAGAAAGAAATACAAAAATGATTGTGTGTAAAACGAACAAAGAGGTACTACCAGGCCTGATTAAATTTGAAATAATCCGTAAACGGAAATACGGTTTAACTGAAAAAGATAAAAATTGAAGGGGGAAGATCATTTTCCTTCACTAAGCTTAATTACCAATTCGTATTCTTCTTTTTTCACAGGCTGCACGGAAAGTCGGGATGTCTTGACAAGAACCATATCCACTAACCTTTTGTCTGATTTAATTAGAGCCAATGATACTGGCGAAGTAAGTTTTTTTACTGGTATAATGTCCACAACAACCCAATCCTTATCGTTTGGGTCAGCGTAACTTTCTTTGAAAATCTTAGCGATTCCGATAATAGCTTTGCCTTCGTTGCTATGATAGATAAAGGCTAGGTCATCTTTTTTCATAGCCTTCAGATTATTTCGGGCTTGAAAATTCCTAACCCCATCCCAGGATGCTTTTTTATCTCTTTCCAGATCAGACCATGAATACGTGCTGGGTTCTGATTTCATTAACCAATAGTTCATGATAAAGTTTAATTTCGGTTTCAGTTCCTAAAATACTAAATAGTCTGGATTTTGTTTCTTCGTGCTCCTTTTGAGAAATCAGTATTGCAAGAATTCGTTGTAAGTTTATAACTTGAATAAGTCACCTTTTTTGGGTGATACCATTGGAATAGGGTATGAAAATTTTAGTCATTCGTTTTTCGTCTATTGGGGATATTGTACTAACAACTCCAGTTGTTCGTGTACTAAAAACGCAACTGGAAAACGTAGAGATTCACTATGCTACTAAGATTCAGTTTAAATCGATTTTTGAAGAAAACCCCTACATTGATAAGATGCATTATCTCCAGAAGGATTTGTCTGGATTTATTCGAGAACTGAGTCAAGAAAAATTTGACTTTATTATTGACCTTCACAACAACTTAAGAACAAGAATTATCAAAACCGCATTGTTTACAAAATCTTCGAGCTTTAATAAATTAAATCTTGAGAAATGGCTGATCGTTAATTTGAAGATTAACAAACTGCCTAATACTCATATTGTCGATCGTTATCTAGAGACAATGAAATCATTAGGGGTGAAGAATGATTCTCTTGGTTTGGATTACTTCATTCCTGAAAAAGATACAGTGCCAATGGAGTGGCTTCCTGAAACTCATCGAAATGGGTACGTGGCTTATGTAATAGGAGCTCAGCACAGCACCAAAAAATTGCCAGTAGATCGTATGATTGAATTGTGTGATAAGATCAACCAACCTATTGTTTTGCTGGGAGGTAAGGAAGATGCTGCGGTTGGTGAACAAATAAGCGTTTTCTTCGAAAATACATCAGACTCATCGCCATATGAAGCGGGATTGAAAGAGTTGAATAAAAATGCACTGATCTACAATGGTTGCGGCAAGTACAATTTGAACCAATCGGCAAGTTTGGTCAAGCAAGCAAAATACGTTTTTACACACGACACAGGCTTGATGCACATTGCAGCCGCTTTTAAGAAAGAGATTTTTAGCATTTGGGGTAATACCATTCCTGAATTTGGTATGTATCCTTATCGCACAAAGTTTACCGTATTAGAGAACACAAAACTTACCTGTAGGCCGTGTTCAAAAATTGGATTTAATGAATGCCCGAAGAAGCACTTTAAATGTATGCGGGATATTGTTTTTGATTTCTATTTACCCTGATAATGCTTTCAATAAGCTCTCACCAGCTTTCCATCCATATAATTTAGATAGGATCGGTTGGCAACGTTCATTCCTCCAGGTGTTGGATAATTTCCCGTAAAATACCAATCCCCTGAATGGTTTGGAATAGCCTTGTGAAGACTTTCAATTGTTTGGAAGACAATCTGCACTTCGGCTTTCATATCAGCCGGACGAACGATATCTGATATTTTATCTGACACTTCTTCGTAGGTAAATTGCTCGTACAATTTCTTAACGTAATTATCGACTTGTCCACTTGACTTTGATTGCAAACATTGCTCGTAAACTTCTCCTAGTAAATAATCTTTGCCTTGTTCCTTTATTAGTTGAATCATGGCGCGGAAAGCTACAAAGTCACCCATGCGGCTCATGTCAATGCCATAACAATCAGGGAAGCGAATTTGAGGAGCAGAGGACACCACTACAATTTTCTTGGGCTCAAGGCGATCCAACATTCTTAATATGCTTTTTTCGAGTGTGGTGCCACGCACAATCGAGTCGTCAATTACAACCAACGTATCTTTCCCTTTGTTTACTACTTCATATGTAGTGTCGTAAACATGGGCCACCAAATCATCGCGATGTGCATCATCAGTAATGAACGTTCTTAGCTTTGCATCCTTCAAAACAATCTTTTCAATTCGCGGCCGGAAGGAGAGGATATCCTCCAACGAGTCCACGGAAGGCTTACCGTCCAGAATAATGTCTTTCTGTTTACTGATCATGTAATCCTCAATGCCCGCCATCATTCCAAGGAAGGAAGTCTCTGCCGTATTGGGGATATAAGAGAAGATGGTATTCTTGAGATCGAAGTTGATAGCCTTCAAAATTTGAGGTACTAAAAGACGACCTAGTTGTTTGCGCTCTTGATAAATTTCAGGATCGTTGCCTCTGGAAAAATAGATCCTTTCAAAGCTACAAGATGTTTTTTCCAAAGGAGGAAGCACCTGATGTTGTGCATACTCTCCACTTTTTGTAATCACAAGCGCATGGCCGGGCATTATCTCTTTAATCTGATTGTAATCGATATTGAAGGCAGTTTTGATAGCCGGCTTTTCAGAGGCTACAACCACAATTTCTTCATCGGCATAATAGTAGGCTGGGCGAATTCCGGAAGGATCTCTTACCACGAAGCTAGATCCCGATCCGATCAGACCAGCCATTGTATATCCTCCATCAAAGTCTTTGCATGCGCGCCTTAACATGCGCGGCAGGTCAATTTCGTTTTCTATTATTTCAGAAACCTCCTTGTTAGTGTAGTCATCTTTGTACTTCTGAAACAGAGCTTCTACTTCCTCATCCAGGAAGTGGCCAATTTTTTCCATCACCGTTACGGTGTCCACTTTTTCTTTCGGGTGCTGGCCAAGGTCTACGAGGATATTGAACAGCTCATCTACATTAGTCATGTTGAAGTTGCCTGCCATTACCAGGTTACGACTACGCCAGTTATTCTGGCGAAGGAAAGGGTGCACATTTTCTATACTGTTTAAGCCGTGCGTTCCGTATCGTAAATGGCCAAGCCACAATTCACCCGAAAAGGCAACATGCTGCTTTAGCCATTTTTCATTCTTGAATTTGTCTTTTCCTTCTTTCTGTGCTTTCTTAAATTTTTTACCAATTTTTTTGAAAAGATGTGCTACAGGCTGTGGCTTAATTGAGCGGTAGCGACTAAAAAAGCGATATCCAGGTTCCTGATCAATTTTGATGTTAACAATTCCAGCTCCGTCCTGCCCACGATTGTGCTGCTTTTCCATGAGAATGTACATCTTGTTCATGGCGTATGTGGAGCCATATTTTTCGATGTAATATGAAAGCGGCTTTCGCAATCGGATGAGGGCTATTCCGCATTCGTGGAGGATGGTATCGCTCATAAGTTGGGCATTGGGTCTTAGGCATTTGGTGGGTATTGTTGTTCTCAACTAATGCCCAAGACCTAATGCCTGATTAAAGCACAAAGCTAATTCTATTAATCCAACCCATCAATAAACCTGGCTGGAAGAATACTAATAACAAACCTATAACCAGAAGAAGGCCTAAAAGATCTTCGAATGCAGGTCTTTTTTTTGGAATCGCCTTCTGACCCTCCATGTTTTTGAAAAACAGGTAGTAAGGTATTTTGAGATAAAAAAACAGTGCTATT
>JANOQK010000242.1:0-10962 GCA_031414855.1 Bacteroidia bacterium
CCTCACCACTGTGAGATTTATAAGACCAAGCCAAGATCATACAAAGATCTTCCGATCCGCTACGCAGAGTTCGGAACGGTATATCGCTATGAACAAAGCGGAGAGTTGCATGGCCTCACGCGGGTTCGTGGATTCACTCAGGATGATGCTCATATTTTCTGCCTTCCCGAGCAAGTGAAGGAGGAGTTTGTGAAAGTGATTGACCTGGTGTTGCTAGTTTTCAGATCATTGGGTTTTGATAGTTATACCGCGCAGGTTTCGCTGCGCGATCCATCAAATAAGGCGAAGTATATTGGTGATGATGAACTTTGGGATAGAGCCGAAAGAGAAATCCAGGAAGCGGCTGATGAACGTGGATTGTCTACTGTGGCAGTGAAAGGCGAGGCAGCATTCTATGGGCCTAAACTGGACTTTATGGTAAAGGACGCACTTGGAAGAAGTTGGCAGTTGGGAACCATTCAGGTAGATTATCAATTGCCACAGCGATTTGAATTGGAATACATTGGTTCAGATAATCAAAAGCACACGCCCGTTATGATCCATAGGGCTCCTTTTGGATCCTTGGAGCGATTTGTAGCAGTTTTGATAGAGCATTGTGCAGGTAATTTCCCATTGTGGCTCGCTCCTGAGCAAATAGCTGTTTTGCCCATCTCTGAGAAGTTCAACGACTATGCGAAAATGGTAATTGATACCCTCAAGGCTAAAGATATCAGAGGTTTTCTGGATGACAGGGATGAAAAAATTGGCCGAAAGATCAGGGATGCGGAGGTAAAAAAAGTGCCTTATATGCTTATAGTAGGGGAGAAAGAGGTGTTAGAGAATAAAGTTGCCTTGCGCAAGCATGGCGCTGGCGATCAAGGTTCTATGGGGCTGGAGGAGTTCGCTTCTAAGTTTGCAGAGGAGGTAGCTCCACCAAATCAGTAGCAAACAGACCTTGGGGTGTTGAATTTTATTTTTTGAATAATGTAAATATTGGCGATATTTGCGCCCTGATTGGCAAAAATGAGCCAATCGCAGTGTAAAGACATTAAGAAAACTTAAACCCAATAGGTGGCAATTTTACCAGGTAGTAGTAGCAGGCCGTTCAATAGAGGGCCAAGGCGTTTTGTAGAGGAACCTTTCAAAGTAAACGAAAGAATCACCGCACCTCGTGTACGTGTAGTAGGGGAAAACATCAAAGTGGATGTCTATCCAACCTCGCAGGCTATTAAAATGGCTCAAGATCAAGGACTTGACCTGGTTGAAATATCGCCAAGTGCTGAGCCACCAGTTTGTAAGATTGTCGACTATTCGAAATTCAAATACGAGCATAAGAAGAAGCAGAAAGAGATTAAATCAAATGCTCAAAAGACGGTCTTGAAGGAGATTCGGTTTGGCCCAAACACAGATGATCATGACTTTAACTTTAAAGTAAAGCATGCCATCAACTTCCTGAAGGAAGGCGCAAAGGTGAAGTCGTATGTACATTTCGTAGGAAGATCTATTGTATATAAGGAACGTGGGGAGATTTTGCTGCTAAGATTCGCCCAGGCTCTCGAGGAGTTTGGAAAGGTAGAGCAGATGCCGAAGTTGGAAGGAAAGAGAATGTACCTGATGCTTGCCCCTAAGGCGGGTAAAAAGTAATACGGGTGGCCGCGAACAACGAAAAACGAACAACTAATAACGATTATAAAAATGCCGAAGTTAAAAACAAAGTCAGGGGCGAAGAAACGTTTTAAAGTAACCGGAAGCGGTAAAATCAAACGCAAGCGTGCTTACAAAAGCCACATCCTGACAAAGAAGACAACAAAACAAAAAAGGAGATTGAGCAATAAGACCACCGTGAAGAAAGTTGACGAGGGTAATATCAGGCCAATGCTTCCTTATTTGGTTTAAAGAAATCCTGCCGAGTTAATATCGGTGGGTTGCCTACAGGATTTAGTTCTGACAGGTGAATGGTTAAATGTTAAACCCGGTTTTTGGCACACAAGCCCTTTGAAACAGAAAGGCGCCACCGACCAAAAAATTAAAAATTATGCCACGTTCAGTAAACAGTGTAGCATCAAGAGCAAGACGCAAACGCGTACTTGAGTTGGCCAAAGGTTTCTTTGGTCGCAAGAAAAACGTTTGGACGGTAGCGAAGAATGCCGTTGAGAAAGGTTTAGTGTACGCGTACCGCGATCGCAAAGCCAAGAAAAGAGATTTCAGAGCACTTTGGATTCAGAGGATCAATGCTGGAGCAAGACTTCATGGCATGAGCTATTCTGAGTTCATGGGCAAACTGAAAAAAGCAGGAGTGGATTTGAACCGCAAAGTACTTGCTGACTTGGCCATGAATCACCCACAAGCATTTGAAGCTGTGGTGAAGAAGGCGAAATAGTCAGCTTTTAAAGAATAGTGAAGAAGGGGTTTTACGACCCCTTTTTTTATGAACTTGTTTTTATAATTTGAATGTAAAGAGTGAGATTTAGGAGTTGGTAAAGGAATGGACAGAAACAAGGCATAAGTCCGCGCATGCCACTAACACGTTCCAAGACTTGCGACAGCTTTTTGTGGCGACTTGTGGCCACTTTAAAATGTAAAGAGCGAATAAATGAACATAAACCTGCACATGATGTACAGAACAATTATTTTTTTAATCCTCATTACCTCGATTAATACCTTTGGTCAAATCAAATATGAGAAAGGTTATTTTATCGATAATAAAGATAAGAGGACTGAGTGCCATATAAAAAATAACGATTGGTCAAACAACCCAAAAGAATTTCAGTATAAGCTCGAGGTTGAAGATAACAAATCTCTTTCTGCCGACATCTCGAGTGTCAAAGAATTTGGAGTTTCCGATTCTAAATATGTACGTGCCAATGTGAAAATGGACAAGTCAACGGAAGATGCCAATAAGCTAACCAATAATGGAAATCCTGAGTGGATTGAACAACAAATTTTTCTGGAGATACTTGTAGAAGGTCAAGCTATCCTTTATTCCTACAAGGAGCGCAACCTGGAGCGATATTTCTATAGCGTGGATAGCTCGCCCATTCAACAGTTGGTGTATAAATTATACCGAGTAAGAAATGATCAAATGGGTACCAACAGAGAATATATAAGCCAGCTTAAAACTGACTTGAATTGCAGTACAATACCCATTTCAACATCCGAACATATCAATTATCATAGCAAAAGTGACTGGATTAGCTACTTTCATAAATATGATGAATGCAAGGGAACAAAATCAGTCTATTACAATGCAAAGCATAAGGTTGATATAAACCTTCGGTTTACCCCTGGCTTGGATAACGCTTTAGTCAACGTACAAACAGGAACAAACACTAGGTCATTTGATAAAAGTCAGACTGTGAGAATAGGAATGGAGCTGGAGTTTGTCTTCCCGGTTAATAAAGGCAAGTGGAGTGCTATTGTCGAACCTACTTACAGGTATTACCACGAGATCAATGAAAAGTTTGTTAATTTCGAAATAGACTATCGTTCAATAGAATTGCCCATTGGGCTGAGACACTATTTTTTCCTCAGCGAGAACTCTAAACTTTTTGTTAACGCGGCCTTAGTACTGGATATTGATCTGAACTCTACCATTCTTATGGGAAGATATTTCATAAAGAGATCGGGGCCCAATGCAGCAGCCGGCCTTGGCTATTCATATGGGAAACTTGGCATTGAGTTCAGGTATTATACTTCCCGCAACCTTACAGTGGGGTCCGATTGGCGCACGGATTATCAGAAGAGCTGCCTAATAATGGGTTATAAAATTTTTTAACAAATAAAGAGGGCTTTCCATAAAATATACTGCACCAGTCAGCGAGCGTTTGCAACGCGTGCTTTCCACGATTACCTTGCACTGTATCAGTAATGTCACCAATGTCCCGGTCCAAAAAAATATTTCTTGCCTTTGCCGCAGCTTTTGTTGTGATGATTGCCTACCTCAGTTATGACATCAGCAGCCGTACTGCCTTTCCGGGGTCAAAATCCCAACTTAAGGAACGCCTGAAAAAGCAATACTTGGGCAAAGACTCTACTGCCATCGACAGTTCTAAGGCCATTCATCGCTGAAATCAGCAATTTGTCAGAATTATTATCCGATAATCGGATTAGGGTTTGCAGATACTGCCCGCCATTATATCTTCGTATCAGATTAAAGCCAACTATAGACAAGATTATCCCCCGGGGTCAAGGACCTTGGGGGATTTTCGATTTTGGGGGTTTTCTGGCTTATCAGATAGCATACCTCAGGGTCACCCTTATCACCCATTTTTGGGTAATTACACTCTCTAATCCATCTCGGTTTAACTTGCTATCAATAGACTTTGCTCCACACGTTGATGGTGTCGTTTATTATTGCGATTTTGTAGAAAGATTAGAATATCATGAAAAATAGACTTAGGCCGGTAGTAACCAAATGTTTTCTTGTAGTTGCTGCGTTTTTTTCTTCTTGCTCTTACAATGATACACCTGTGCCTATTGATTGTGCAGTGTCCGATCTTGCCGTAATTATTGAAGCGAAGCAAGATGTGTCAAGTTGCAAATCAATTGATGGAAGTATAACGGTTTCTGCTACTGGCGGAGAAGGGCCTTATGACTTTAGCATAAATGGCACCATTTATCAAACCTCTGGCGTCTTCTTAAATATTGGCCCTGGAAGTTATACGGTGACAGCAAAAGATGTTTTTAACTGTACTAATTCCCAAATTGTAGTTATTGCATCTTCTGGTTCAACTCTTGCAGCGGTTGCTGTTACCTTTCCAGATACAGATTGTTTTTCTGATAATGGGTCAATCACTATCAATGCTTCTTTGGGAAAGCCTCCCTATAAATATCAATTCGGATCGGGAAGCTTTGGTGATGTGAATTCGTTCGCAAATTTGAAATTTGGAAATTATACAATAACTGTCAAAGACGGTGATAATTGCCCGCTGCTTTTGAATGTAAACGTTGCGCGCGGAAACTCTTCTGTAAGCTATGCAAGTGATATTAAGACTCTTCTTGACAAAACTTGTAATACATCAGGTTGCCATAATGGTTCCCTTGGATCATCGAGGGACTGGAGAACTTACCCCACTACAAAGACTAATGCAGAGTCGATCAAAATGCGAACAGCTAACAAAACGATGCCACCGGGCACTCCGTTGACGCAACAGCAAATTGATCAGATTACCTGTTGGGTGGATGATGGTGCACCTGAAAACTGATATCCTATAAATTAGAAATATGAAGAAGTTTATTGTCGCTATCCTGGTGATGGCACCAAGCTTGGTAGTTCAAGCTCAAAAGTATTCTGCTGAAAGCAGTGTAGTTAGTTTTTTTTCGGATGGAGCCATCGAAGATATAGCTGCAAGTAATGCCAAGTCGATGAGTATTTTTAACACAACAACTGGCGATGTGGTATTCTCAATACCCATCAAAGACTTTGAATTCGAAAAGTCGTTGATGAAAGAACACTTTAATGAGAAGTACATGGAAACAGAGAAATTTCCGAAAGCTACTTTCCAAGGTAAGATTACGGGGTTTCAAAGTACAGTAACCGGTGAGCAAGCAGCCAAAGCCGCAGGAAAGCTTACCATGCATGGGGTCACCAAAGAAATTGAATTAGCCGGAACGGTCGAGTTTAGTAATGGAAAAGTGATGATGAAATCAAAATTCCTAGTGAAGCTGGAAGATTATAAAATTGCGATACCACAATTACTCTGGCAAAACATTGCAGAAGAAATAGAAGTGAGAACAGAATTCACCTACAAAGCGCAATGATATGATAAAGAAATTTGTCACCCTCTCAATCGGTTTGGTTTCGTCTATTGTTTTGTGGGCACAAGATGATTTGATGAAGGAACTGGAAGCAAGTCAAAAGCCGGAAACAATTTACATTGGTCAAACCTTTAAGGGAACACGAATTGTAAACGGTCAATCAGTGGAAACAAAACCAAAGGGAGCACTTGAGTTTATTTTTTCACATCGCTTTGGTAAAATTAATGAAGGAGCCTATACACTTTGGGGCCTGGATCAAGCGTATGTCCGTCTTGGTTTTGAATATGGTTTAACAGATCGGTTAGGGGTTGGAATAGGCCGAAGTTCAACAGATAAAACCTATGATGGTTTTCTGCGCTATAAAGTCGCCCGACAAAGCACCGGAGCGCGTAATTTCCCGGTTACCATTACCGCTATGGGAACCACAAATATTAAAACCTCACCAAACGAAGAAGAAAACCCACTGATCACCTTCGAAGATCGCTTATCTTATGTCGCTCAGGTTATGATTGCCCGCAAGTTCACTCCCAATTTTTCGGTTCAGCTAACTCCCGTATTTGTCCACAGAAACACCGTTAATCAGGATTATGAAAACAACGATGACTTTTCCTTAGGTCTTGGAGCTCGCTATAAAATAACCAAGAGCATGGCCTTGTGTGGCGAGTATTATTATCGCCTAAATCCAATGGACAATACAAAAATTCCCGATCTGTATAAGCATTATAATTCCATTGGAGCTGGCCTGGACATTGAAACGGGAGGGCACGTGTTTCAAGTACTTATATCGAATAGCCAGGGAATGATTGATCGCGCGGTAATTGCCGAGACAGATGGAAATGTAAAGAAAGGAGATATTCGCCTTGGATTTAATATCAGCCGTACCTTCCAGATTAAGAAACCTAAATAGAAAATTCAAGATCAAGGATTCATGGAGAGAGAATAAACTTAAACTCGAAACTTGTATCTTGAGCTTTGAATTTTAGATTTGAATCTTGTTACTTTTCTCCATTATTATCTACCTGGCTCTTACCATTTTGGTGGGATACTGGGCTTCCCGCAAAGTAAAGACATCTGGCGATTTTATGTTGGCAGGCAGAAGCCTGCCCATAGTGCTAAGTTCATCTGCACTCTTCGCTACCTGGTTTGGATCTGAAACAGTCTTTGGGGCATCTTCGGAATTTTTAAAGGGCGGCCTATACTCCGTCATCGAGGATCCGTTTGGGGCTGCTTTGTGCTTGTTGTTATTCGGATTATTTTTTGCCCGTAAGTTGTACAACATGAATTTGCTCACGCTAGGCGATTTTTTTAAAGTGAGATTCGGTAAGCGAACAGAGTTAGTAGCAAGTGTTTTCCTGGCGCCTCCTTATGTAGGTTATATTGCTGCGCAGCTTGTGGCAATGGGTTTGATCTTGAATGTTGTTACAGGAATGGAGACCTGGCAGGGTGTTGTGATCAGTGCGTTTGTTGTTACCTTCTATACCTACATAGGAGGGATGTGGGCCATTTCGATTACCGATTTTATTCAAAGCATTATTATTATCATCGGGCTTGCTGTGCTGGCTTTTATCATGGCAGATAAAGCGGGTGGGTTTATGAAGGTACTAAACGATGTGCCAAGCGAAAATCTGAAATTCTTTCCTAAACCAGAATGGAAAGAAGTGACTACCTACCTGGCAGCCTGGTCAGTATTGGGCTTGGGTTCCATTCCATCGCAAGATGTTTTTCAACGGACCATGTCTTCCAATTCTGCGACTACGGCAGTGCGGTCATGTTACATTGCTGCTTTATTATACCTGACGGTAGCCATGCTTCCACTATTTATTAGTCTCTGCACAAAGCAATTATATCCCGATCAGATTTCAGGTGATCATCAACTTGCACTTCCCAACATGGTGTTGGCGCATACCGCTTTGCCCATTCAAATCCTTTTCTTTGGATCATTGTTATCGGCCATTATGAGTACTACCAGCTCGGCTATTCTTGCTCCTGCAGCAATTTTTTCAGAAAATCTTTTGAAGCCATTAGCGAAGGAGAAGTTCACGGATCGTCAATTACTGTTGTTTACGCGATTGTCTGTTTTACTTTTTGCGAGTATTGCAACTGTGATGGCCTGTATGCGATCCAATATTTATGAGTTGGTAGGGGAGTCGTCCATGTTGAGTCTGGTATCTTTGTTCGCTCCATTGATGTTGGGATTGTATTGGAAAAGATCAAGTAGTTATGGAGCAATGGCATCAATGGCAGCGGGTCTTTTGAGCTGGATTTTCTTTCAGGTTTATGAGATTTCAATTCCTGCCCTTGTTCCAGCCACTCTTATTAGTTTGAGTACCTTAGTTGTGGTTAGTTTGCTATATCCTGAAAAAACAGAAGTAATATGATTAAAATAGAACTTAGTCGTGCGAGCGATGTTTTTCATTTAGAAGCAGTTAATGAAAATGGCAATAGCCTTCACATAGATGCTTCACCCGATATTGGTGGAACGAATAAGGGCATGCGACCAATGCAGTTATTGCTGGCGGCCATGGGGGGGTGCAGTTCCATTGATATCATCAGCATCTTAAAAAAGCAGAAGCAAGACCTAAAGGATATTAAAATCACAGTAACAGGTGAGCGCCAGAAGGATGCGGTGCCTTCCTTGTACACGGAGGTGCATACTCACTTCAAACTTTATGGCCCATTGGATCAAGATAAAGTGCAGAAAGCTGTAAGTTTGTCGGTTGAAAAATATTGTTCTGTCGCCAAGACGTTGGAAGCAACTGCGAAAGTGACCTATAGCTTTGAAATTATTGCCGCATGAGTGAAGAGAAAAGCAAACCCAAAAATAGTTATTCGGAAACCGA
The DNA here is from genome assembly GCA_031414855.1 of Bacteroidia bacterium. GTDB lineage: Bacteria > Bacteroidota > Bacteroidia > Cytophagales > Cyclobacteriaceae > ELB16-189. The sequence continues at coordinate 8,577 of JANOQK010000242.1, forward strand.
TGCCATCCGGGCACAGCACGATCGTACTGAATACAGAGAGCATTCCGTTCCACTTTATTTAACATCAAGTTTTGTATTTGATGATGCAGAACAAGCACGGGCTTTGTTTGCAGATGAAATTCCTGGCAATATTTACACCCGTTTTTCGAATCCTAATAACACCGAGTTTATTGAGAAGCTTTGTTTGTTGGAAGGAACTGAAGATGGAATAGCCACTGCTTCTGGCATGGCCGCAATGTACATCAGCATGGCTTCTATATTGAAGTCAGGCGATCATGTGCTTGCCTCTCGTTCTGTTTTTGGTTCAACCCATCAGATTCTAAATACCATTTTTCCAAAGGTTAATATCACTTACACTTACGCAGATATAGCCGATCCAAAATCATGGGAAGCTAAGATTCAGCCAAACACGAAAATGATTTTTGTGGAAACTCCGTCTAACCCTGCTCTTGATCTTATTGATCTGGAGTGGTTAGGTAAGCTTGCGCAAAAGCACAAATTGATTTTGAATGTGGACAATTGTTTTGCAACACCCTACTTACAAAATCCTGCTAAATGGGGTGCTCATCTGGTAACACATTCCGCTACTAAGTTTATTGATGGACAAGGTCGTGTAATTGGGGGCGCGGTTCTTGGAACAAAAGAGCTTATTAAAGAAGTGCGGTTTTTTGCCAGACATACAGGACCCTCCATGTCACCATTCAATGCGTGGATACTTTCAAAGAGTCTTGAAACATTGGCTGTGCGCATGGAGCGCCATTGTCAGAATGCATTGGAACTTGCCAACTATTTGGAAAGTCATTCAGAGGTGTTGAAAGTAAAATATCCCTTTCTTAAATCACACCCGCAACATGAGCTGGCCAAAAAACAAATGAGGCATGGTGGTGGAGTTGTGACATTTGAAATTAAAGGAGGCATCGACCGTGGTCGCAAGTTTCTGAATAGTTTAAAGATTGTTTCTCACTCTGCAAATTTGGGAGATACGCGTACGATTGCTACACACCCGGCATCAACAACTCATTCTAAATTAACAAATGAAGAAAGAGAAGTCGTGGGAATTACACCAGGCCTGATCAGAATCTCTGTTGGGCTTGAAGATTTGAAAGATGTGATTGCTGATCTTGATCAGGCGATAAGAAATAGTCAATAGGAATAAGGCATTAGGTCTTAGGCATTCGGGAATTCAATTACTAATGCCTATTGCCTAATACCTAATAAACCGGCATTTCAGGATCGATCTCTTTCGCCCAGGCAAGGATTCCGCCTTTTAGATTGTAAAGATTTTCATAGCCTTCATTCTTTTCCAACCACAATACCATCTCACCACTGCGTTTACCACTTCGGCAATGAATGATCACTTGTTTATCACGGGAGATTTTATCGGTGCTACCCGGAATCTCAGCCATAGGTATCAATTCTCCTCCAATTTCGCAGATGTCATACTCATGAGGTTCACGAACATCAATCAATTGGATGTCGGCACCGGCATCTTTTAACTTTTTTAATTCCTGAACAGTGATTTCTCTCATGGGTTTGTTTTGTTGAGTGTTCAAATATTTATTTTTCTTTTGATTAATACCACAAAAATCTTCATAATCGATCAATTGTTTGATGGAACCGATTGCATTTCGGTTAGGAATATTGATTGTGGTGAATTCTGTATCTAGTGCATCAAAGATCAAAAGCTTATCGGATAATGGTTTACCGATGCCTGTAATGATTTTAATGACTTCGGTTGCCATCAAACTACCAATCATTCCAGGAAGTACACCTAATACGCCTGCTTGCTCACAGTTAGGCGCGCTTTCCGGAGCTGGTGGCTGAGGGAATAAATCGCGGTAATTGGCACTGAATGTTCCATCTGGCGTTTGAAAATTAAAAACGGAGATATGGCCTTCAAACTTTAAGATTGAACCATATACCAATGGTTTTCCAAGTAAAACACAAGCATCGTTTATTAAGTATCGTGTTGGAAAATTATCAGAACCATCAAGAACTAGATCGTAATCCTTTACCAAGTCCAATGCATTAGAGGATTTTATGTTGAAATTGTAACTCTTAATTTCAATGAGTGGATTAAGTTTGTTCAATCGCACAGCCGCAGCCTCTGCCTTATTCTGGCCAACATCTTCAGTAGTAAATAATACCTGGCGCTGAAGATTAGTCACCTCCAGATTATCGAAGTCAACAATTCCGATCTTGCCAATACCCGCTGCGGCAAGGTAGAGCAGGGCAGGAGAGCCTAACCCACCAGCTCCAATAACCAATACTCGCGCTTGCTTAAGTTTCAGTTGATTTTCCAAGCCAAATTCTTCCAAAACCAAATGGCGACTGTAGCGAATTAATTCTGCTTGACTTAACTTGTCCATGATTAATCAAATATAAG
>JANOQK010000243.1:0-2795 GCA_031414855.1 Bacteroidia bacterium
CTTATCCCTCTTTACCTTAAACTGTGCCACCACCGAAGTGTCCTTCACATCTTTATAACAGCCGGGTAAGTTTAACTCATGTGAGCTAAGACCCGTTCCAGCGGCAGGAGAATAAGGTTGAATACTGTACCCCTTGTACAAAAGTTTCTTGTCATACAGCTGTCGCAATATCCACCACAAAGATTCAATGTATTCTTTTTCATACGTGATGTATGGCTTTTCCAGATCAACCCAGTAGCCCATTTTTACAGTAAGATCATCCCATTGATCTTTATACATCATCACCGTTTCGCGGCACTTCCTGTTGTAGTCTTCTATTGAAATGCTTTTGCCAATGTCATCTTTGGTAATGCCAAGTTGCTTCTCTACTTGCAGCTCTACTGGCAGGCCATGAGTATCCCAGCCTCCTTTGCGCTTTACTTGAAATCCCTCTAATGTTTTGTAGCGGCAAAAAATATCTTTCACGGTGCGTGCCATCACATGGTGAATGCCCGGTGTGCCATTTGCTGAAGGTGGGCCTTCGTAAAAAGTAAATGATGGGCTGCCTTCTCGTAAGGAAACAGATTGTTCAAAAATCTTTTCCTCCTTCCAAAACTTTAACACGTCATCTGCAAGCTTAGCGTAATTAAGCTCCTTATGTTCTTTGTATTTCTCCGACATTTCGCTTGTTTATCATCTGTTACTATTCTTTCGCTTAATTAACCAATCACAACTTCGCAGTACCTCCACCTTTGTCTGTGCCTTGATTCCCAAGATTTACGTTTACAATTATTCAGCGGATCCCGAACGATCGTGGATTTTGATCTTATTCAAATCAATTTCTTCATCTTCATGCTCACTATAAAAACCAGGGTCAAAGTCATCAATCAGTAAGTGTTCTGCTTTCTTTCTCTTTTTTGGTTTGTCAAACGTCATAATCAATGCGGGCAACAAAATAAGATTGGTAAACATTGAAATGATCAGGGTAGTAGAAGTAAGTAAACCCAAGGCAACAGTTCCGCCAAAATCTGAAAAAGCGAAAATGATAAATCCAGCAAACAAAACGATTGATGTATAGATGATACTCTTACCTGTTTCCAAAATACTTTCGCTTACTGAACGTGGCACAAAAAATCCAGAAGCAAGCAATTCCTGCCTGTATTTTGCAAGAAACCGAATAGAGTTATCTACAGAAATTCCAAATGTAATACTGAAGATCAAGGCTGTACTTGCCTTTAATGGAATATTGAAATAACCCATCAAGCCTGCAGTAATCATCAATGCAATAAGGTTAGGAATAAGAGAAATAATAATCATTCTCGCATTGGCGAATAAAAGGGCCATGGAAAGCGTAATGAGAATACAAGCCAGTATTAAACTTTCGGTAAGATTCTCGATAAGGAATTTATTTCCCTTGATAAAAATCTTTGAAGATCCTGTTACGGTAACGCTTACAGAATCACTTTTAGCTTTCAATATTTTTTTAAGGTCGACAACCAGCTCTTGCGCCTTGGGCTCTATCACATTATGCACCAACGAATCCATTTTAATAGAACCAATATCCGCCATCTGTAAAGAGATACGCATTTTGGTAAAAGATGAATCCACAAATGCCTTGAATAAACCGCTATTGTCTGTTTGGCCCTTCAGGTAATCCAAGACATACTTCGCTTCAATTTCAGAAGTTGGCAAACCATACCAGTCGGGATTATTATTATAATAACCCTGTCGGGATGCTTTTATAAAACTGAGGATAGAAACCGGGCGAGAGGTAACCGATATGGAATCCAGAGAGGATTCAAAATGATCAATCGCTCGGGCAATTTTTAAATTTTGAAGTGGGCGTTTTCTTTTGGTTTGAAGATCAACTTCTATTTCCAAGGGCATAATGCCTGTAAAATTGTCCTCTACAAACTTTAAATCTCTCTTGACCTGACTTTCTTCCGGAATGTCATCTACCATAAAAGAAACAGAATACAGCTTAGTCATTCCAAAAATGGCAATTGCTGTAACCGCCAATGTTACCAGGTAGATGGCAATCCGATGACGATGTACAAGTAAGTCAATGAACTTTACAAACCCACCAAGAATTTTAAAATTGAGATGACGAAGATGCTTAGGCGTAGGCTCCGGCATCCAGGATAAGATACTGGGAATCATCACAAGGCTTACAACAAACAACCCGATGATATTGATACCCGCAACAATTCCAAATTCACGAAGAATAGTAATATCGGTGTAGAGTAAGGTAAGGAACCCAATGGCAACGGTTAGGTTTGTAAGAAAAGTAGCCAAGCCCATTTTCTGCACCACTACCTCTATGGCCTCTGTTTTATTTCTATGCTTTACAAATTCAACATGATACTTGTTAAGCAAGTATATAGCGTTGGTGATTCCAATAGTTACAATAACAGGTGGAATCAAACCACTTAATAAACTAATTTTAAAACCAAGTAGCGCAATGGTTCCAATAGTCCAAATCACCACTACTCCAATCATGATCATTGAAAAAATTACCGCTCTTACTGACCGGAAAAAGATGAGCATAATGATACCCGTTACGATCGCAGACAGATATAAAAAAAAGGAAAGTTCTTTACGAACTTGATAGGCCATCACTGAACGCACAAATGGTAAACCTGCATAGTGGAGTTGTATGCCGGTTTGATCTGTAAATTTTGTTCCGAATTTTACCAGTGAATTGGTGATATCAATTCGCCTCGCTGAATTGGCGTATTCCTTTTCCATTGGAGCGAGAATGAGTGTAGCTCCATTACTAACATTTAGCAGCTGACCCATATAAAACTTTTGGTCGA
>JANOQK010000244.1:0-2500 GCA_031414855.1 Bacteroidia bacterium
TTATTTTTTTATTGAGATCAAGAATGTCGGTAGTGCTTTTTGTTTTAACATACGTATGCAATTGGAGATAACCCCAATTCTCCAGCTTATCAATCCCTGCTTCCTCCAGGAATTTTATGGGCAGTACGTAATCAAACTGCAGATGGGAGTTAGATGCAATATTTTCCATTACGCCTGTTACCATCACATCGCGGCCCGCAATGAGAAAAGTCTTACCTACGGCTTCCGATTTGCCAAAGAAACGGTCAGCCATTTTTTGGCTGATCATGATTTTGTCAGTGCCTGTTTCGAACCCTGATAAAGAACCTTTTTTTAAAGGAAAACTAAATACATTAAAAAATGAAGGGTCAGCGGCCAATCCCACTTCATAAAAACCTCCGTCTTCGTAGCGCACAAAAAATTCTGTTTGTCTCACACGGCAGGCATTTTCTACTTCTTCAAAATTTGAAGTAAGGTACTCTGCAAGTGGCGCGGGTGTAATAGCCAGGGGATAGGCATCGCCTTTCTCATTAACTGTATTTCCGACCAGTCGAAAGATGTGTTTAAATTGTGCGTGAAAACGATCGTAGCTTAACTCGTCATTTACCCAAAGAAAGATGAGTATAAAAGCAGTGAATCCAACCGTGAGTCCAGCCAGGTTAATCAACGAGAATATGCTGCGTAGTTGACGTAAAATCAACTTTAAATTACTTCTGAACATGACCAACTATCTCTTTAATGTAGAAAGTTAGGAGTTCCATTTTGATAAAAAAGTCTAAACAGGAAATAAAACCACACCCGGTCTCTCCCCTGGCTAATACATAATAGTAGTTACTCAGGTCAAGTAAAGCCACCCGTTAAGAGTGGCTTATAAATATCACTTTTTTCGGAGTGCTTTTTATTTCTCTCTTCCAAGCTCGATCAATTTATCTACATCATTGTTTACGGAAAGGATCAGAAGACAAGTGGCAGTGCAAAATACTGGGCTTGTGATGCAGTGGTGACCACTCCAGCTACCATCGTCATTTTGGATACGCAACATCCTACCTGAGATATTATCATACCATTTTGTCCAGGAGTTATCTTTGCCAATGATCATCGATTCGCCTGTTTGAAGATAGCTTAAGAACTCTTCACCACCATTGCTTCCAAAGCCATCCATTACTTCATCGCTTTGAGCGCGCACTTTTGCCGATTGATACACCTCGTAGGCTGTTGAATATTTCATAGCATCGTTTTTATCGAAACCAATTTGTGAAAGGCTTTCAGCTGTAACAGGAGCATTTAGTGCAAGTCGTCCATCTTGTTTGGCTTTGGCCACTTCCTCTTCAACTTTGCGGGCTTCTTTCGCGCTTGCCCGGGCAGAGCCGGTTACCGAATAGAGCATGACGCCAGCACCCATGTCGGTATTTATGCTTCCGGTTTTAGCATCGTAATTGTTTTTCTGAAACTCACGTGATCTTTCTAATGCCTTTTTATCTACAGTTGCCCCTTGGGCTTCGGCTGATTCTAATGCATTGCTGGCGAAAGAAGATTGTAACACACCTGCCCAGCCAGAACCTTGTATGCTTCCATTGCTATCCTGTGCTCGTTGAATTTTTGCCACGCAAGTATTTAAATCTTTCTTTACACGTGCATGTAACTGAGCATCATGATTTGTGTAAGCTAGAATATTTGAAAGAAATTGTGAGGCTAGAATCACATCAATATTCTGACCCAGCTTGATTTGTATTTGTGTTCCTTCCTGGTCGGTGATGTTAAAACCGGAAGCAGGGGAGGTTTCGACTGCGTTCAGTATATAGTTTAATGCTTTCTGTAGTTGTTGAGAATAAGCTCCATTTCGTAAGTCGCTTCCACTTCTTAGTAGAGCCATGGCTACCATAGAAGTCGTGGCAGGGTCTGAAGGAACTGCATGAGGGTCTGTTATATCTTGACGTGAATGACTTCCTGCTCCCCAACCTCCATTTTGATTTTGTGCTGTGGCTATCCAGGAAAGACCTTTTGTTAAGGAAAAGGAAACTTTCTCTGGTGTTTTAAATCGAAAGCTAGAGTCGGAAGACTCTTCGCCCATCAGCGTGCGATACACACAGCCTTTTGGGATGCTTCGATAGGTAGTGAAGTGTTTTTTCTTCGTTTCCTTTTTAAAAGTAAAGGATGGAAGTAGGATAAACCCTATTGTTATAAGGGTCATGACGGTAATAACTGTTGTCTTTTTCATAGCAGTAGTTTTTAGTTATACTGCATAGATGATGGAAGCCCGTACTTTCCATAAAGAAAAAGGATTTCTTTTTTAGAAAAGCGATAGTACAAGATCACAAAATGACGCTGTCTGTCACCATTGTCAAATTGTACAGTTAACGTTTAGCTTTTGTAGCGACCTGTTTATTTAGCTCTAATTGTTACTACTATCCTTTTATATCTTGATAGCCGTGGTTCACCTTTATCAGTAACCTTCAAAATAAAATGTGCTGTCTCTTCTTTATCTACGTTGGGGGCAGTAAAATGAGCCTTATACACATTC
>JANOQK010000245.1:0-6712 GCA_031414855.1 Bacteroidia bacterium
GGTCTCATCAATCAAAAATAGTGAATTGAATACGTCCCTCTGACAGGAGGTAAAATTAAAGTTAACCACCTGACCGCAGGCTCGGGTCTTTTAATTTACTATGATGCAAAAAGTATGGCTTGTTCCGTTGCGAAACAATAAAGCAAAGTTCAATCGCATCCCCTATCCTATACTTTTTATAAATCAGACCATCAACCTTAAATTCATGAGTGCCAATCTGAAGATAATTTACAACTGTCTCTGATCTTTTACCGTCCTCGTCAGCCATTCCAAATTCCTTTCTAGTGTAACGGTCTGTGATTATTCCTCTCACCTGGGTTTTGGTTCCTTCACGCAGATTTGAACCAACTTGAAATGCCGCTCTGGTAACGGAAACCATGAAAAATAAAAGCATCGCACCGCTGATCAATACTACAACCTCCTCTTTTGGAAAGAAGTAGACTGCAACAACAAAAGGAATTGTCGAAATGATGAAAAATAGTGTGACCTTAAAAAATAATCGTTTGATTAACGAAATGTCCTGTGGTGTTAGGGGAACATCTTTTTCGTAATGCAATGCCTGACCCTGCTTCGTAAGATCATCCAATTGTTGTTGAACTTCTTTTTTAGGAAAGAAATCCCTTTTTTTCCGATGTTCGCTCATTCATTAAAAATAAAAAGAACAACGTATTATTCCATGGATTTAAAAATTGCAATTAAGCCTACGTTATTTGCTCTTAACGGGAATTGCAATAAAATAGCTATTCCCTTTCTTAACGGAGAGGCTCTCTTCACGCAGCCAAGGATTATGTCGTTTTATTAATTTGTAGTTAATGCCTTGCGCTTTGGCAAAGTCCACCAAACTTTTTACCGTTTCTTTAACTTCTACTTTTCTTAATTGTTCCTGCTCATACAAATGCTCTGGCTTTATTAGAAACCCATACTTTTCAGGATTTTCATAAATCTCCTTTATCGCCAAAATCCGAAACACATATCTGGAGGTCTCATCGTTCAAAAAAAGATCGTAATACGATTTTACTTTTTGATTTTCGAGAGCTTTGCCCATACCGCTCATACCTCTGTTATAAGAGGCTGCTACTAAAGTCCAATTGCCAAATTTTTTGTACGCCTTGTGGAGGTATTTGCAGGCAGCCTGTGTTGATTTTATTGGATCGTATCGCTCATCCACTTCTTTGGTAATCTCCAATCCCAATTCCTTGCCCGATGTTTTTAAAATTTGCCAGAACCCAACGGCATTTTTGGGAGACACATCATTTATAAGTGCTGATTCAATCAACGGCAGGTATTTGAAATCTTCAGGGATACCATTTTGTTTCAATATGGAATCGATCTGAGGTAGCCACCTGTTAGCACGCTTCATCAAAAACAAAGTACTGCTATGCAAGTAGGTATTGATCTGCAATTCTTTGTCAAACCGCTCATGAACATCCGCTATTTCTAATGGCACTGGCTCTCCTGCAAACGAAGTATTCGTTGGCAAATCAAGTGACATGGCTGGTAATGGATGAAGAGAATCCTCCACCTCGCTGGCCATTTTATCATTGGCCACTTCTTCATCGGAAATGGAATCCGCCTTTAACGGATTCTGTGTACCTCTATATGCGATGAAACCTAGCAGGATAACGAGCGTGGCCGTAGATATAAATAAAGAAAGATCTTTCATTAAAAATTGGGTGATAGCATATACTTGCTATAAAATTCGTTGATCACTTTAACAGCCTCCTCAGGTGTGTCCACCAAATTCACCAAGTCTAAATCATCTTCATGAATCATTCCGTCACTAACCAACGTTTTTTTAATCCAATCCATCATACCGCCCCAGAATTTCTTGCCGACCATTACAATAGGAAAACGGCCAATCTTTTTTGTTTGAATCAAGGTTAGCGCTTCTGATAATTCATCCAGTGTTCCAAATCCTCCCGGCATAACAATAAAGCCCTGCGAATATTTCATGAACATCACTTTGCGAACAAAGAAATAATCAAATGTGATTAACTTGTCCGGATCAATAAAGGGATTTCCTTTTTGTTCATGTGGCAGATAGATATTTAGGCCAACTGATTTACCTTTTGCTCTTCTCGCTCCCTTGTTACCTGCTTCCATAATACCAGGCCCACCACCTGTAATTACACCGTAGCCATCCTGAACCAGTTCGAAAGCAATCTCTTCGGCCATTTTGTAATACGGGTGACTTGGTTTTACTCTTGCCGAACCAAAAATCGTTACACAAGGACCAATCTTAGCCAGTTTTTCAAACCCTTCCACGAATTCGCTCATTACTTTAAAAATCACCCAAGAGTCGGAGCTTTTTATTTCGGCCCAGTCCTTTTCCTTGAAGGCTTTCCGAATCCGGGTCTCTTCTTCTAGTTGCTGTGGTGTTAATGGAACGTCTGCTTTCTTCTTTTTAGTTTTTACACTCATCGCTTAAATAGTTTAAAAAGTAAATCAAATCAACGCTTTCATAGCGACTGATCAATCTATCAAAAATAATTAATAAAGGGGGAACTTAGTTACCGCGCGATTTGCTGGCCGTTCCCAATGAAAGGGATGAGATCACGAACGGTAGAGAAGGAAAAGGTGAAATCTAAAATGATTTCAAAAAAAACGAAAATGCAGTGAGAATAGAAAAAGAGCTTAAAAGAAGTCCTGACGAGGCGAGGACTACTTTTAGATATGCTTTTTGTAATACTTAGTCTGAGCTTTTGCACCGTGCTTAGTTGAATGGTTGGTGTTACCATAAGAATGACACTGGTAAGTTTCAAAGCTGCAAGAGGTTAACATTAAGGCTGCGATGATGACGAAGATTAAAGTTTTCATAAGGCTTTTTGTTTCTGTTTTGATGAATCAAAGGTAGGGTGGCCTGATCCCCTGGACTTTCCGATTGCGACCTTAAAAAAAGTTGGGTAAGTGAATCTGATGAAAAAGAGAAAAATGGATAAAAAATCCTTTTTTTTCACTTGCGCCTATAAATCTTACACAATAATGTACATGACAGGCAGGCTGGTGTAAATAGTTTGCTCGATTCACGAGAAAACGCATGCTTCCAGATCGGAAGGGTCTACATATCTGACGGCTTCCCAGGATTTTGCAATTGAAATTCTCAGATTTCTAAGCTCCATCTACCCCAATCCCCTAATTTCGGACATGAAAAAATTGAAGTTGGAAGAATTGGGCAGGATTTCGGTGGAGGAGTTCAAAGAAGTTGAAAAAATGCCTATTTGCATCCTTTTAGACAATGTCCGCAGTCTTCACAATGTAGGTTCGGCCTTTCGCACTGCGGATGCCTTCAGAATTGAGAAGATTTACCTTACTGGTATTACCGGTACACCGCCACATCGCGAAATACAAAAGACGGCATTAGGCGCAACAGAGTCTGTTGAATGGGAGTATGTGGAAAGTCCTGCTAAGGCGATTCAAAATTTAAAAATTCGAGATTATAAAATTGTGATTATTGAGCAGACTTCTGCGAGCAAACCTCTTCAGGAATTTCAACCTGAAAAGGCCCATAAATATTGTTTGGTTTTCGGAAATGAAGTGGATGGTGTTAGCGAAGCAGTAATTGAGCTGGCTGATATTGCTATTGAAATTCCCCAAACTGGTACAAAGCATTCGCTGAATATCTCAGTATGCCTTGGTATTGTGACCTGGGAAGTCTTTAAAAAAATACAGTTCGGTGCATAGTTGTGGTTAAGTTCCATCTTGAACTCTTTCCTTCAGTTAAGGGACATTCTCTTATTACAGCTTTATTTGTTACATCAATGCAACTTTTTGACCTTAGGTGCTATCCTATTGCGGGATAACTAATATTTCCATATCAAATCTGAAACCTTTTGCTTCTAGTTCGGTACTACATACCTATTAAACGCCTTCTATGCTAAAAAACTACGTCCTCGTCACGCTTCGCAACCTGCTAAAAAACAAAACCTATTCATTTATCAACATAGCAGGCTTATCCATAGGCATTACATCCAGCTTACTCATCATGCTGTGGGTATTTGATCAATTGTCTTATGACCGGTTTCATCCGAAAGTGGACAGACTATATCAGGTGTGGGTGAATTCTACTTTTGATGGCAAGATTAATTCATGGAACTCCTTGCCGCTGCCAACTTATGAGGGACTGAAGAATGAACATACTAACATCAAGAATACAACTGCTACCGATTGGGGTGGCGATCATCTGCTCACCGTTGGCGATAAGCGCATTACCAAACAAGCGTATTATGCAGGCGAAGAATTTTTGACCATGTTCGAGTTTCCCATGGTAAGCGGTGCTGCTAGTCAAGTACTCACAGAGCCAGGATCAATTGTACTTTCAGAATCTACAGCCAAAGCCTTGTTTGGTGATGAAGACCCGATGAATCAACTTGTGAAGCTTGACAATCGTGATGAGTTGAAAGTTTCGGGCATATTAAAAGATGTTCCAAAAAACTCAAGCTTTGAATTTGATTTTTTGTTGCCTTGGAAACTTTATGAGCAACAAGAATGGATGAAAGACAATAAAGACAATTGGGGAAATTATTCATTTCAGGTGTATGTAGAATTGACAGATGCAGCTTCGGAGGTGCCCGTTGAAAATAAAATCAAAGACCTTTTAACCCGTCATGGAGAAACGGATATTCCTCACGATCTATTCCTTCATCCGCTAACTCGCTGGGCACTTTATTCCAATTTTGAAAATGGAAAGGAAGCGGGAGGCATGATTGACTATGTCAATATGTTCACCATCATTGCAGCATTCGTATTGATTATCGCGTGTATTAACTTTATGAATTTGGCTACCGCGCGTTCCGAACGAAGAGCAAAAGAAGTTGGCATTCGCAAAAGTGTTGGGTCAAGGAGGATTGAAATCATCTTTCAGTTTATTGGCGAATCGCTGATTATATCCCTTGTTGCGTTCACTATTTCTATTTTACTCGCACAATTGTTGTTGCCTCTTTACAACGATTTGGTGGAGAAGCAACTTTTCATTGATTACTCTTCCCCGCAGTTTTGGATGTTTGCAGGTGGTCTCATCTTCTTCACTGGGATTATTTCAGGAAGTTATCCTGCTTTCTACCTTTCTTCTTTTCAGCCGGTGAAGGTATTGAAGGGAAAAGTGCACACCGGAAAAAACGGCAGCCTTCCTCGGAAAGTGTTGGTTACTCTTCAATTTGGGTTCTCCATATTATTGATCATCGGTACAATTGTTATCTATCAACAGATACAGCATGTGAAAAGTCGTGATCTTGGTTACGAACAGGAAAACCTGATTACGGTGGAAGATACACGTGAAATTTCAACGAACTTCAAAGCCATTAAAGCTGAACTGATGCAGTCGGGAGTGGTGAGCGGTGTTACCAGATCAAATAGTGCCATCACTCAAATCAATTCAAATAACTTTTTAGGATGGCCTGGAAAACCAGAAGACCTACGCGTGATTTTCGCCACCATATCCGCAGAGTATGACTATACGAAAACCATGGGCATTAAAGTTTTACAGGGTCGCGATTTCTCTGAAGACTTTAAAAGTGATACATCGGCTATCATTATCAACAAAGCAGGACTTGATCTTATGAATTTAAAAGATCCAATCGGAACTCAATTGGATTTATGGGGCGGGAAGCGTGAATTGATTGGAGTAGTGGACAATGTGCTGATGGGCTCGCCTGATCGGCCTGTTGGCCCTATGTTTATTATCCTTAATCCCGGATGGATCAATGCTATTACTGTTAGGCTGGAAAAAACAAGTGACTTGCCAGCATCGCTTAAGAAAGTAGAAGAAATTTTTAAAAAGTATAATCCCGCTTATCCATTCGAATATGATTTTGCCGATGTGGAGTTCGCTAAAAAATTCACCACAATTGATATGACCAGCAGATTGGCAACACTCTTTGCCTCGTTAGCCATTATCATCACAGGTCTTGGGTTGTTTGGTCTTGCTGCATTTACTGCGGAACAGCGCACCAAGGAAATTGGCATCCGCAAAGTATTAGGAGCTTCGGTGTCCGGACTGGTTACTCTTATGTCAAAAGATTTTTCAAAACTTGTTATCGCTTCCTTCCTGCTCTCCGCTCCGTTGGCTTGGTGGTTACTCAATAATTATCTGGAGCGTTACCCTTATCGCATTGAAATTTCTTGGTGGGTGTTTCCACTTACGGGAGTAGTCTCTTTAATCTTTGCATTGATCATTGTTTCCACACAGGCATTGCGCGCAGCACAAGCCAATCCTGTTAATTCGTTAAGGAATGAATGAACGTAAGAGCTACAATCTTCGAGAGTTTTTCTCAAGGCTTTTAGCTCAAAGCTTTTTTTATTCTACCGGCACGAGTCTAACAATTTTTCCGGGATTCTCCACTGTGATGTATATATATCCATCTGGGCTTTGAACCACGGCTCTCACGCGTCCCATCTTCTCTAATAGTCGTTCTTCTTTTACAAACTTTCCATCGGCCATTTCTAACCTGGCCACTAGTTGAAAGGCAAGAGCCCCAACCAGAAAATTACCCTTCCAATTTGGATATCGGTCGCTCGTTACTTTTGTTAAACCACATGGGGCAATGGAAGGCACCCAATGACGAACAGGCTGCTCCATACCTTCTTTTTCAGTAACTTCTGTAATAGTTGTGCCATCGTAATTGATTCCATAGGTGATCACAGGCCAACCATAATTTTTTCCTTTCTCTACTCGATTTAGCTCATCTCCACCCTTAGGTCCATGCTCATGGTTCCA
>JANOQK010000246.1:0-4605 GCA_031414855.1 Bacteroidia bacterium
GCCCGGGGTAGTAGCACTTCATCCTCGATCAACGCATGAATGGCCAGGTCTTTTTCGAATACCTCTAGTTGTGAAAGAAGGATGCGATAGATGGTTTGATTCTCGGCAGGAGGAGAATAATGTAAAATGATTTTTCGCACCTCTTCCAAATCTTCTTCGGTATCCTGATGCAACTCTATGAATTTTTTTACGGTAGTGAGGGGCGACTCTACAGAATCCCCGCCTGCAAGCCGTTCCAATTGAAGAATATAAGGAAATAATTCCTCTTCCTCTTGTTCAATGTGGTTGCTGAGGTGGCGTTTGTATTCCGCATAAAAATTATTCAATAGCAAAAGCAAAGGATGTGTATCCGGGTAAGCATTCAACAGCAAGTGAATGCTCTGTTCAATCTCCAACAGCTTTCGATCCAGATAATAATCATGCGTTTTGGTGAGGTAGTCGACAATGACAGCCAGCGAAAACCCCTTAAAATTTTCTGCCTTGAAAGATTGGCGTGAGTCAAACACTCCTAGTAAGGCTTGCATAAAATTCGGTTCGATACCGATGCTTCTGAGTTCCGCAACCGTATACACTAGTTCGTGTGCTTTTGTAGTAGGATACCGCTGAAGAAACTGGGCAGCATCTTCATTTGGTGGCCAGATGTATGTAGTGTCGGGCATGTCTTAATAATATCTGCAAACTGAATAGAAAATAGGAGTGGAAACATGATTTATGTCACTCGGATAGAAATAATAAGGCTTTCATTGGGAACACCTTCGATGGCAAGCGGTAACTTCATCTGAATAAGGACATCACAAGCCATGTACCTTCTAAATAAAATACTTCAACCATTCAAGTTTAAACTGCCAAAAGCAGTAACTTTTAAAGCTCAAATTTTCTATGATTGACTTATTCCTGTGTCGTCTTGTATGGTCACATTTAGTGGGGGGTTATTACGCCTTAACGGTCTATGCGCAACCAGCCAGTGGCGCAACCGATGCCATTGAATTGCTACATCAGCAAGACATTCAAATTCAAAAGACGCTACTTTTTGCGCTCATCCCTGTGGTAGTGGCTTTTTCGTTTATCGTATTCATTTTTTATCGTGCTAAGCGGGAAGCATTTTACAAACAGAAGGAAGCGGAGTTTAATCTCAACAAGGCAGAGCTTGAACTCAAGGCCCTTCGCTCACAAATTAATCCTCACTTTATTTTCAATTGCCTCAACTCTATACACCACTACATGCATCGCAGCGATGTATCCAAGGCAGGGGAATACCTGATTAAATTTTCACAACTGATCAGGCATGTGCTGGAAACCTCCTCCTATCGGATGATTCCTTTGGCGGAGGATTTGCAGGCGCTGGCGCTTTACATGCAACTGGAACAAATGCGTATGAACAACTCGTTTGATTTTGAAATAAAAGTAAACCCGCTTATTGATATGTTGGCCACGCAAGTGCCACCCTTGCTCATTCAACCCTTTGTAGAAAACTCCATTTGGCATGGACTCAACCATCGCGGCTCTGGAGGGAAAATATATATCAATGTAACACGCACTAACGACATGCTAACCTGCACCATTGAGGACAATGGCCACGAAGGTGGATTGAAAGAAACCTTTGATCTCTCGCACTCCGTAAAAAAAACTTCACTGGGTATGGCGCTGATTCATGACCGACTGGAAGTTGTGAATCAGCTTTATCATACAAAAGCGAGATTCACACTGATGGATCTATTTAACGAAAAGCAGGAAAAAGAAGGCAAACGCGTAACACTTGAATTACCTTACGAAGACTAAATTGTTATGACCTATCGTACACTGATCGTTGAAGACGAGGTGCACCAACAAGAATTGTTGTGCAGCTACTTGAAAGCCTTTCCTGAATTTCAGGTGATGGACATTGCCTCCAACATTGCCGATGGAAAGGCATTGCTGGAAAAGCACACTCCCGATCTTGTGTTTCTGGATGTGATGCTGCCACCACACACGTCATTCGATCTGCTTAACTCACTCTCCACTATTCCGTTCGATATTATCTTTACTACCTCATTTCAAGAATATGCCGTGCGAGCCTTCCGGCTGTCGGCAATCGATTATTTGCTAAAGCCTGTTGACAAATACGAGTTGGCTGCTGCCCTTGAAAAATTCAAACAAAAAAAATCAGGGAAGGACACCGCTGTCCAGATTAAAAATTTATTAACCAATTTAAATGTGCCACAAGCTAACCAGGCGAAGGTGGCTCTGCCCACATTTACCGGTTTCATTTTCGTGCCCATAAAAGATATTGTGCGTTGTGAGTCTGACAACACCTACACCACATTCTTCACGTTGGACAGGCAGAAAATTATTGTTTCAAAAACATTAAAAGAATGTGAACAGATGCTAGCCGACTATCACTTCTTCCGGGTACACAATTCCCATCTTATCAACATGGACTACGTGACAGAATACATCAAAGGCGAAGGCGGCATTGTCAAAATGACGGACGGCTCACAAATTGATGTGTCGCGGAGAAGAAAAGATGAATTCCTTCGTCAACTGAAGAAAGGCTAATCCGGATTCCCTTCTACGTATACCAGTTTCTGCTTCAAACCCGCCACCCACTAATTGGTGCTGGCCTCTTCTTGCTCGTGCGGTTAGTTTAGCGTCATAAAACAATATGTTATATGGCAAAACTAATAGCCTCCACGTTTATAGGCAGCGGCAGCCTCTGGTTATACCTCGACAATAACCTGATCATGCAAAACAGTGACTCCGTTACGGTGGAGTTGGAAAAAGGAATCGAATACATTGTGCATTGGTTTGCAAAGGGCATTCCGGGAAGTTCCTACTCCATCACCATCTCTTCACCGCGAGAAGCAGAGTATCAATTGACCAAGACCGTTGTTCAGTTCGGGAAAGATCAGGGCGCCTTTCGGTTCAAGGCGTAGCGCAAACGATCCAACTTCTAAAACCAATACCTATGAAAAAGTTACCCCTGCTTGGGCTGCTACTGCTAGCGGCTTGTTCGTTGCAATTGGATGAAACTGCCGACAGCGCAGTCATCACCGAACGCTTGCAAAACGATGCCAACATGATGGCACTTATGAAGCGGTCGCACAAGTTTCCATTTGATTCTGCAGCGCTGTTAATCTCTGACATGCTTGCAATTCCAGCTCTTAACAAAATGGCCAGCTCCTTTGCCGCAGGCGGAACGTTTCCAGCAGACCTATTCCGTGTGTCACCAGACAGCAGCGGTATCATTTTGTGGCATGGCTTTGATCCAGCTACCAATGAAGTATTTCTGTCATTGGAACAATTAAAAAGCTATGATGTGTACAATTTGCCAAAACGACCCACCGGGAAGAAGCTGATCCGATCATCTTCCACTTTTAAAAGTGCCGCTGTAAAACAATTTGACCGAACTTCAGTGGAAACGTATCTTAGAAACGAAGTAATCACCGACAACACGACAGAAGAAATTGACAACGTCACTTTACAAAAGCACATAACCAGTTTTGACTCCTTACTCAGCACCATGCCAGATAGCAACGGAGAAAAGTATAATCAATATTTGTTTAGCTTCTTCCATGATAACCGGGATGGCACCTTTGAAAAATTTCTGAATCAAGCGGGAAAGAGCGGGTATGTGCGCTACTACTTTGGCTATGATGAAAAGGATAAACCCAATAGAATTCGCGTGATATTGGTGGCCGTTGATGCCCAGGGAAGAAACGTGACCAGTATAAATCGTAGCGGAAGAACTCAAGAAGATGGATTAACTTTACAGAGGGCTTTTCCACCTCCTCCAATTGAGTAACAATCAAACCACGTTATCGGGACTATTTGCCTTATCTGCACTAATTCCATTATTCATTGGGTTGTTAAGTATTAAAACATCCGGAGTTATCATCCGGGTGTTTTTAGTGTTTCTTTTTATTGGAATCATCTCAGACATAACGATGTGGGTGATGATTAGCCATAGTGAGTACAAACACCTTCTGTTAGTTTTCAACATATATTCACTAATCGAGTGTTTATTCTTTTTTTGGATTGCACAAAAACTTTCCAACAAACCTATCCTGAAATTCATAAACAGAATCGGTCTGGCGCTGGCTGTCCCGTTTTGGGTAAGTGTTAATTTCCTTTATCCGTTCATTGTAGGAGGAATTACTTATCGAAGCGCACCATTTGTCACCACGTATGAAGTGATTGTTTCATTTTTAACTGGTTATTTACTATTGGAGATGATTGAGGATGGAAAACCCAACTTTAACTCTGTTAATTTTTGGCTCATTCTGGCCATATTTTTTTATTGCTTCTCAACCTTTT
This sequence comes from Bacteroidia bacterium, assembly GCA_031414855.1. Taxonomy (GTDB): domain Bacteria; phylum Bacteroidota; class Bacteroidia; order Cytophagales; family Cyclobacteriaceae; genus ELB16-189. The sequence goes on from JANOQK010000246.1 coordinate 4,294, forward strand.
TTCTCATGAGCTTTTTAGAGACCATCATCTCTCAAAAGATATGGTTCATGAACACAATCATTAACAATATCACTTATGTTCTTTATTCAATAGGCTTATGGAAACTCTATAAGGCGGGTAACCCCGCTTAGAGCTTATTCAGGCTTTGAGAGGATCCCCTAGACAACAAATCTGCTCGCCACCCGCGATGCCCTTTGGGGACTCGTAGCGTTGGCTCCCGCCTAAACAACAGGCTCCACTCGCGGCGAGATTCACCAACTCGCGTGGCGAAGCCGCGTCTCGAGCTTCAGCGGATGCGGCCAAAGCCGCACC
>JANOQK010000247.1:0-3633 GCA_031414855.1 Bacteroidia bacterium
GTTCCCATCACCATTAATAAATCTGCCTGTCGTGGAGAAAAGCTCAACCTCTCGGAGCCAAACCGGGCAAGGTCATAATGCGCCCCCATGGTGGCCATGAACTCAATACCACAGCAAGAAGTTGCGAAAGGCAAAGGCCAGATCGAATTCTTTCGGGCAAGACCCACTACTTTTTCAAGACTGGTAGCAAAGAAGCCGTGTCCCTCAATTCCTTCGGGCTTATCTCCTATTCTAATACCACTTGCTAATGTTTCCATACGTTATATATGTCTACTCTTCCCAGTTCAAAGCACCCTTCTTTAAAATATAAAAGAATCCTATAAGAAGGGTGGCAATAAACAGCACCATTTCAATAAAGCCTGCAACACCTAACTCCTTGAAATTCACCGCCCAAGGGTACATAAAGATCACTTCTACATCAAATAAAACAAATAGAATTGCAACCAGAAAATACTTGATATTAAAAGGTATACGAGCATTGCCCCTGGGTTCGATCCCCGATTCAAAAGACTCGAGCTTAATTTTGGTTTTTCGTTTAGGTCCCAGTAAATGGGTGACCACCATGGTGGTTCCGATAAACCCAGCTGCCACCACAAACATGATAGCAATTGGAACGTACTGGGTCAAGTTTGATTCTTCCATATTTGGACTATTAAAAGTATTCATTTTCTCCGCAATCCCGATCATCGAATGCATCAAATAATTTTGTTTATTTAATGCAATCGTTGGCTGAATAAATCACTCGAAAATTAACAAGTTCATGCGGATACCCCTATGAGCTTCACGGCTTTTCCTTTACTTTGCAAAAGTAGAATCCATGTTATATCTAGCTCCATGAAAAAACACTTTTATCTGCTTAATGTTTCGTTGACCCTTCTTTATGTTTTTCAAGCAGCTATGCTAAACGCTCAATCAAAAACAACAGTGCGGAGTGATGACTATCCCAAACAAGTTGAATCTCTTATAAAAAATAAGCAAGTGCAGCAAGCATTTGCTATTATCGATAATCTTGAACCGACCACACGAAAGGAGCACATCGAACTTACACAGGTTCCTGCCCCACCCTTCAAAGAATCAGTTCGCGCGCAACGCTATAAAAAGTTATTAGAGGCAGCTGGCCCCTATAAAGTCTGGATAGATTCCATTGGAAATGTTCTAACCTTACGAAAGGGAAAAAAAGGAGGAAGAACTGTTGTGCTGGATGCTCACCTTGATACTGTTTTCCCCGAGGGTACTGATGTTACAGTAAAAATAAAAGGCGATACGCTCTTTGCTCCCGGCATTGCCGATGATACCCGTGGTTTGATAGCCATGCTAACCGTGTTGAAAACTCTTGAGAAAGCAAACCTAGAAACAACTGATGATGTGTTATTTATTGCAAGCGTTGGTGAAGAAGGAGTAGGAAATCTGCGAGGTGTAAAATATGTGGTTGAGAAAAGTCAAATAAAAATCGATTCGTGGATTTCGATTGATGGTGTTGAAATAAATGAAGTTACAAACGGTGCCCTTGGCTCATTACGTTATAAAGTTACCATCCACGGACCAGGCGGTCATTCATGGATGGCATTTGGAAGAGGCAATCCTCACCATGCCATGGCAAAAGGACTTAATTATTTTGCTGATGCGGCTTCCAACTTTACATCAACAGGAATCAGGACAAGCTTTAATGTAGGCCGAACAGGAGGCGGCACTTCCGTTAATTCAATTCCTTTTGAATCGTGGGCAGAGATCGATATGCGGTCAGAAAGCCATACACAATTGATAAAGATTGATTCTATTTTTAAATCGTCATTACAAAAAGGATTTAACGAATATAACGAAAGTTTGAAAAACACTTCGGCATTATCACTAACCTTTGAGCAAATTGGCAACAGGCCAACCGGTGTTACCCCGGAAAGCACCCCTTTAGTTCAACGATCACTGGCAGCCGCGAAGTACTTTACCAAAGATCCTAAGCTTGAAATTGGCTCTACTAATTCTGGTGCTCCCACAGCCAAGGGTATTCCAGCAGTAACAATAGGTTCTGGCGGGAAAAGCAACAACGAACATTCTCTCGATGAGTGCTGGATCAACGAAAAAGGCGCTGATGGAATAAAGTTTGTTTTGATTACTCTGCTGCTGGAAGCAGGACTGGAAAAGAAATAGGTCTTACTTTAAATAAAACCTTTCCTCACTCTTCCAGACTTTTTAAGTAGTCGTTAACTATTGGCAAATGGCTGATCAATTGAGATTGATGGTTGTGAAAACCATCTTGGTCCATCAGTTGTCATGTATACGCAGTCCTCATGGCGAACACCAAATTCGCCAACAATCGAAATGTTAGGCTCAATACTAAAACACATTCCGGGTTGCAATACTTGCTTATTCCCTCTTACTGCATTGCCCCATTCATGCCCATCCATTCCAATACCGTGGCCAGTGCGATGTGGTAACCCTGGCAATTTATAATCTGGTCCAAAGCCAGCATCTATCAAAACTTTTCGAGCTGCGGCATCAATTTCTTCACAAGCCACGCCAATTTTGGCAGCTGCAAAACCAGCAGCCTGAGACTTCTGCTCCAGATCCCATATTTCCTGTTGTCTTTTGGTTGGTTTGGCACCAAATACAATCGTTCTGCTAATGTCAGAGCAATAGCCAGATACTTTGCATCCGCAATCCATTAATACAATGTCACCCTTCTTTAATTTCTGCGGTTGGATACTACCATGAGGAAAAGCAGACGCCTCACCAAAATTTACTCCTGCAAAAGCAGGCTCCGCTCCTAACTTAATATGAGCTTCGGTAACAATGGCCGAGAATTCTGCCGGACTCATTCCTTCTTTTAAACTATTGATGCCTATAGTCATAGCTGCAACTGTAATGTCAGTAGCCTTTTGCATCAAGGCTATTTCTGCCGGTGATTTTACAATGCGACAAGGAATGGTGATTGGATCACCACTTACAAAATTTAAGTGTCCTGCTTCTTTGCGCATTCCATCTAAAATAAAAAAGCGAAGCTGTTCTTCTATTCCAATCGATCCAGTCTTTATGCCCGAATCATTGAAAGCCTGAGCTATATATTTATATGGACTTTCGTCTTCCTGCCAGGCATATACTTCCGTTCCAATTTTTATTAATTCTCTAAGGCGTGCTTCTTCAAACCCAGGACAAATATATTTTACATCTCCCTTGGCGGGAATGATTGCCACCATCGTTCTTTCACTAGGCCACCAGCTGATTCCTGTAAAATATTCTAATGATGAGCCAGCATCTAAGACCAGCGCTTCCAGTTTTTGTTCCTGTAATAACAGTTGGGCTTTTTCAATCTTTCGCTTTCTTTCTTCCAACGTGATTGGAACTACATCGCCAGTCATCGACTGAAGGTTATTTTCTTGTGGCATTTTGTCTGTACTTTGATTATCCTTTGCACAAGCACTCAATCCTGATAACAAACCTGTGGTTGCGGCCACTGCAGATACATGAATGAAATCTCTTCTCTGTAGTTTCATGGTAATAGTTGGCGTTGATTTGGTTAGACAACGTCTTAAAGATAGTATTTAAATTCTACTGGCCGCTACGTTAAATTCTAAAGAGACCCTGAAATAATTTAAAGAAGTGGCGTAATTTCGCGTTTTACTTTCAGTCATAAAAGGC
>JANOQK010000248.1:0-3460 GCA_031414855.1 Bacteroidia bacterium
GAACGAAAGGATTTTCCAGCCTACTTCAAGGCATTAGAAGAGCAGCCGTTTATTCTGGCCAAAGATGCCTGTGAGCATCCGGAGACTAAGGAATTTAGAGATATCTACCTTAAGCCACTAGCTATTTTTTCTATGCTCGATTGCGCAATCGTTATTGATGGCAAGCCGGTGGGTGTGATTTGCTGTGAAAATCAGCACGGCTATAAAGAGTGGACGACAGAAGACGTATTATACATTCAATCACTATCCAGCCATATTTCTATTTATTATAAAAATCTTGAGATCAATGATTTATTAACGCAATTAAAACTCCGAAATGTTGATTTGATTGAGAAGACGAATGAGATTGAAACTATGAATGAAGAGTTGAATTCCTTGAACGAGGAGCTAACAACCATTAACGAATCTTTGGAGAATACCGTTGTGAAAAGGACATTTGAGCTCGAAACTCAAAACAACCAACTAACGGAGTATGCATTTATTAATTCGCATATTCTTAGGGCACCGCTTGCCAGAATACTGGGGCTTGCCAACCTTATTTCAAAAGATGTGACTGCCACTAAAGACAAGGAATTGCTGAACGCACTCATTCGTTCTTCTGATGAGCTGGACACGATCATTAGAAAAATAAGTGACATTCTTTATGATGGAAATAATTTGAGCAGAGAAGACATTCAGGTTATTATAGACAGGACCATTTATAAGAAGTAGAAGGTTGGATAAAAAACTGAGTGCCGAGGCTAATCAATGCATAATCGTACTTTTGAAAAACTGCTTGCTGATAAATTTACATCCCGCTATGAATCCTATGAAAAACTCATTTTGCAAAATCTGCACCTGCATTGTGTTGTTGGCCTGGTCTGCGTGTGAATCGCCTAGTTCTACTGATAGTAAGGAGGAACTTCGGGCCAAGCTAGTTGCGCGCGCAGCGCAATTTGATTTGAACAATGAGTATGTTGGTCCTCCTGGAGATGCGCTTGTCCATCACACTGCAGGATATGCTAAGATCATGTGCTCAGCTGTTTTTATCACAAGATTGAAGCCAGAGTTTGCGGCAGAGAATGTGGGCTACTTTGCAAGTCCATACGAGGAACGTGCTAAAGTAGGTAAACCAGAAATTAATTTTGAAGAGAAGTCAGTTACTATTGCTCTGCCCAATGGACTTTTTCGCAAAGCCATTTATGTAGGAAGCCTGGGATGTGTTACGCTCCCGATTGGAGTAGATTCATTGTACTATCAGCCAATTGAAGTTGCTCGTCATTTGCCTGCCGCTTCGAGTACTCCTTGGCCAATGGGTGATGTGTTACCAACCGATCCCATGCCTGCCGAGGTTGATTTGGCAAAAGTGGAGCAGGCACTGAATGCAGCATTTGAAAACGAGGAAGCCATGACGGCAGCATTTGTTGTAACCTATAAAGGACGATTGATTGCAGAGCGATACCAAGAAGGCATAACAAAAGATACACCATTGGAAAGTTGGTCAATGGGAAAAAGTGTAACCGCCACCATGTTGGGTATCCTTATCAAGCAAGGCGTCTATACGCTAGAGCAACCAGCGCCTATTCCTCAATGGCAAGATGAAGACGATGAGCGCGCAAAGATCAGAATCATGGACATCCTTCATATGTCCAGCGGGCTTCGTTGTCGTGCACCGCAAGACCCAGACTATGATCCCAGTCTAGGTTATCCTGATCATTTGTATTTGTACACAGGTGGTGTTAACTCATTTGAATGGGCAGCGAACCGACCTCAGCAATGGCCACCTAACACGATTGGCCGATATAGAAATGTTGATCCGGTTTTAACAAACTATTTGGTGAGGCTAGGAGTGGAGGGCAAAGGTGGAGAGTATCTCACTTTTCCACAACGAGAACTATTTGATAAAATTGGAATTCGCACGATGGTAATGGAAACAGATCCTTACGGGAATTTTCTCACGCAAGGTTATGAGTTTGCATCGGGCAGAGATTGGGCAAGGTTAGGCAATCTTTATTTGCAAGATGGTGTTTGGAATGGCGAAAGTATATTACCTGAAGGCTTTACAAAATTTGTGAGCACACTTGCCCCTGCCTGGGTGGAAGATGGGCGACTAATTTATGGTGGTTTCTTCTGGATAAACGGAGATGGCGCACGACCAATACCAAAAGATGCCTATATGATGTTAGGGGCAGGCGGGCAATCAACTACCATCATTCCATCGCATGATTTGGTTGTGGTGCGGTTAGGCCACTTCAAAGGATCAAAAGTAGCGGACGAATCTCTTAACAAAGCGTATGCCTTGTTAATGGAAGCAGTGCCAGAGAAGGGTAAATAGTAGAAGCTCAGATATTTTCAAGGTCGTCAAACAGTTGAAGACTTCAGTAAAAAGCGGGCAAGCCACTAAACTAAGCCCTGCCAAAGACATTGAATGGCTTATAATTCTTACCTTGCATCGAGATGATTCAGGTTGAACATATAGCAACAAAGAACACACTGTCAAAAGGATTGATGGCAGTTATTTTATTGCTTAGTCTATTCACGTTCTCAGGAAACAATACGTATCTAACTCATCAACAAGTAACCCAAACGGAAGTAGTAGTTTTTGCACGTTCTTCAAAAAGAGCCTTTTCGATTAGTAAGCCTGGAGTTATCCAGCAACAACACAGACAATTATTACATCTCAATCTTTTTGAGAAAAAGACGGCTCTACGGGTTTATGCGCAAAGCATGACAATCAAATTTGAGCACGCTTCAAATCAATTCCAGTCTTCTCAAAAATCAATAACATTCTTCAGATCACAACATATTCCTCGCCACTCCGCTGAGGAGGACCAGAATTTCTTAAGGGGATAATCCTATTCCTCACTTGCCAAATTGATTTGGCAATCTTCCAATTCATTACAATTTAATTTATCTGTTGTTATAAACTTCAGTTGGTAGTCTTTTCGAGCGCGTGAAATCGTGTACAACGCACGTAAGTAGTTGCGAGAAATCTTCTTTATAAAGTGAGAAAACTTTAGCCAGATTTTTTCAACCCTCGAAAGGGCTCAGACTATTTATTTAATATGAAAAAATTCAAAAAAACGATAAGGCTTATGGGCTTGGCATTGCTTATTGTCCTTGCCCTAATGGGTGTTGGTGGAATTTCTATATTTTCTTCTCGCGAAAAACACCTGGACAACGAAATCAGGATTGAAGTAGTGGATAAAAAAGAGGAAGAGAGTGAAGCGAATTTAAAAGATGTTTCCTGAATACACAGTTGATAAAATGAAGGTATACTTGTAACCGCATTGTTCGTAGATACATGAAAGATAGTCTGATTACTTTATATACAGATGGAAGTTGTAATCCGGAATATGAAATAGGTGCGTGGGCATTCGTACTTTTTGTAGCCGATGAAAAAATTGTTTTATCGGGCACGGAAGAACAAACAACCCATCAGCGAATGGAACTCACTGCGGTGATAAAGGCATTTGACTAT
>JANOQK010000249.1:0-10156 GCA_031414855.1 Bacteroidia bacterium
TTTTTATAACAATCCTTTTGAAGCTGGATTAGATTAAAATACGTCACTGCTCGTTAAACCCAGATTACGCATTAGAAAAAATTGCCACGACCTTCAGGTCGTGGAACAAATGAAAACAAATTAATAGGGGCTTTAGCCCAATATAATTTTGGCTGAAGCCAAATATTTTCCTTTATATATTTCGGGGCTGACCAAAAAGTCATTCTGTCATCACGGCCTTGTGCCGTGATCCCCGGAATCAGCGCACTGAACGGGATGCCGGAACAAGTCGGGCATCTTAACTTAATGACATTGCCCAGCGGGGCGAAATATTGGTAGAGACGATTCCCACTTACCAATAAGCCCCGGTAGGGACGAAATATTTTACGCGACAATTATATATAACCCCTCATTTTCATATTTAAAAAAACCTCCAAGGTCTGATTACTTCAGCGAAAAGACCTTGGAGGTTTACGCTCGTATTGGTTATACAAACTTTGTTGCTGGCTCAGCGCGGTGAATTTGAAATGCACCAATGGTAAACACAACCGATTGCGGTAAGTAAACTCTTTTTATCGAAGTCTATTCACTGTTAGTCATTTAAAAATTAATAGATTTGTTTTTGACCAATTCTCATAAATGACAACACGATACGATCAGGCTGTAACTACACGCTACCATATTTATAATAGCCTTTTCTTAAATCTGCCTTTTCGGGAGATTTACCGGACTGGCACTTTGTTGCCCCTACTTCAGCAAGATTGTGTTGATGGTTTTGAAGAAGGTAAGAACCCCAGTCAAATTATTTCTGACTTTTTTAATGACTATGTACCAGCCGCATCCAAAGAGACGCGCTTTGAAATGCTCTTTCATTTCATTCAATATATGGAACGTCAAGTGGTTCTGTTTGACTCGCTTGAAGACGCTTCATTTGATCAAATCAATGACGTTACTGGAAAAGGAACCCTTTCGGCCTTATTGCTGCAGGCCTCTTCAGGAAAAGCGATAGCTAACCTTAAAGAAAAATTAGAAAAATTTAGTGTTCGAATTGTTCTTACCGCTCACCCTACTCAATTTTATCCCGGCCCAGTGCTTGCGATTATTACAGACCTGGAAGATGCGATACGTGAAAATAATGTTGATCATATCAATCTCTTGCTTCAGCAATTAGGTAAAACGGCTTTCTTTAAAAGAGAGAAGCCAACTCCATATGATGAAGCCATTAGCCTCTGTTGGTATTTGGAATTTGTCTTTTATAAGGCCATTCCTGCTATTATCCAGCAGTTGGCCGAGGGTTTGAATACTCCACTTATTGATTGGAAAAATAATCAACTGGTAAGGATTGGATTCTGGCCAGGAGGTGATCGAGATGGCAATCCATTCGTAACACATGACATTACCATCAAAGTGGCGCAACGACTGCGCGAAACCATTCTTCGCTGTTATCACCGCGACTTACGCTTTCTAAAAAGAAGATTGACCTTCAAAGGAGTTGATATATTGATCGCGGACGCAGAGCAACGTATCTATCAAACCTTAGTTGGAGGCAAAAATCCTTACCTGCAAGCAAGTGAACTGGAACAACAACTTTTGCATGCCAGGGAAATTTTACAGAATGAACACGATGGACTGTTCATGGATTTACTCGACAATTTTATTCTGAGGCTCCGCGCATTCGGGTTTTACTTTACCAGCTTGGATGTAAGGCAGGAGAGCAAAAAGCACCATCAGCTTTGGCAATATATAGTAGGCATGCTCCATACTAAAAATCTGGGTATATCTGAATCCGAATTTAATGCACTGGATGAAGACAACCAGATTCAGCATCTTCTAAAAATTTCAATCAACCCAGTTTTCCTGGATGTTGAAGATCTGTTGATGGAGGAAATGATCAGGAGCTTTAAAGCCATTCAAACCATACAGCAACTCAATGGTGAGTTAGGTTGCCACCGTTACGTGATCAGCAATTGTGGCACTGCCTTAAGTGTAATTGAAGTCTTCAAACTTGCGCAACTACTGGTAGGAAAAAACGGCCAGCTGCCGCTTGACATCGTTCCCCTTTTCGAAAGTATTGATGATTTGGGCAAGGCTCATGAGGTGATGAAAAGCCTGTATTCCATTCCCGTTTATCGCGATCATCTTGCCACAAGGGACAACAAACAAACTATTATGCTGGGGTTCTCAGATGGCACCAAAGACGGAGGTTATCTCCGCGCAAATTGGTCTATCTTCCGGGCGAAAGAAGAACTCACACGAATATCTAGAGAGTTCGGAATCATTGCCTTGTTCTTTGATGGTCGAGGCGGGCCTCCCGCACGAGGTGGTGGCAATACCCATGACTTCTATGCGTCACTGGGTAATACTATTGAAAACGAAGAAGTGCAGATTACCATTCAAGGGCAAACCATTAGTTCAAATTATGGCAAGGAAGTTTCTTGCCGATATAACCTTGAACAACTAATTTCTGCAGGAGTAGAAAGCAGCGTATTTCCTGAACGTGTTCATTCTTTCTCATCTGAAGAAAAAACTTTATTAGATGACTTGGCAAATGCCGGATACGAAGCTTACCTCACACTTAAGCATCACCCCAAATTTGTCCCCTATCTTGAAAAAGTTACCCCTCTGCCCTTCTTCGGAGACACGAACATTGGGTCGCGTCCAGTGAAGCGAAGCCAAACACAGGAATTAAAACTTGAAGACCTGCGCGCTATTCCTTTTGTAGGATCGTGGGCACAGATGAAACAAAACATTCCTGGGTTTTTTGGGGTAGGGTCAGCTATTGAAAACCTAAAGAAGAAAAATCAACTAGACCAACTAAGAACATTATATCAGCAATCTCTTTTCTTCCGAACCCTTCTGGGTAATAGTATGATGTCGTTAACGAAATCATTTTATCCGGCTACAGCGCATTTAGCTAAGGATCAGGAATTCGGGGAAATCTGGAATAAGATGTATGCAGAATTCAATCTCTCTAAATCAGGAATTTTGGAAGCAAGTAATCTTCCAGAGCTAATGGAGAATAACAAATCGATACGCGACTCTATAAAATTAAGAGAGCGCATTGTACTACCGTTAATCACCATACAGCAATATGCTTTACAGCAGCTCAGAAATCCTACAGAGGAGAACAAGGTATTTGAAAAACAATTCAAGACACTTGCGCTAAGATGTATGTTTGGAATTATTAATGCTGCGAGGAACTCGGCTTAGAAAGGAATGTTGCTCTGTCTTGGTAATAGTCTCGAAGCCTATTTTATCAATAAGGTCTTCGTTATACCAGAATATATTTCACCGTTTACCAATTCAAATACAATTTTAAAGGTAGATTCAGAATACACTGGTTTTTTGTTCAGTAAAAGTCCTAGGCTAAAATAATCAACCCGTAATGAATCTTGCTTAAGAAACTCCGTCAAAGATTTTTTGTCCGAATAAACATTTGTGGTTATTAGATCATTAATGGTATCGGTTGCCAAATAATTGGCATCGAAATTATTCAATGTTGTTATGGTAATATTTTTTAGTATCTCCCTTGATCCGGCATCACCGTCTCCCCCACATGATAACGCATAAGAGCTATTCAAAAATGGGTTTGAGCCTAACTGATAAAGACCATAAAATCGCACGTCAAAGTCAAGAGAAATATATAACTCCTTATAGTCAATTTCCTCTCCTTCAGAGAGCAAATCCAAGCTGTTGTTGATGTGTCGGTATTCTTTTAAACGTATCCCCTCTATATCAAAATAGTTACCTTGTATTTCGGGGCAAGTCCAACATCCAATTAAAGTGAGCATCCAGTAAAGAGCAAGCAAAGTCATTACTTTTCTAATCATACTACTAACATCGCTATCGTTTTTCGTTAATATTTATTTTCAAAAAGTTGATTTCAACTCACTAAAAAAAGGAAAGTTATCACTTCACGTCTATTCAAAACTTATTAAAAGAAGAAGTTGGATCTAAGCAACTTGAAATGATACGTTTTTGTCTACCTATTTGTTGAAAAACTTGAGGAAGATTAGAAGTGAAACTCTTGTTGGAGCAATTTAGATGCGATCACTCCAGTTGAACTTGGAATTGTCTGGAATGAGCCATTGAATAGTTCAAACCCAATGGTTTCATTTGTTTTAGGATCAACAATCCAATACTCTTTTACACCATTGCGCTCGTAAACACTCTTCTTACTGGTGAGGTCATAATCTGGCTTAGACGGGGATAGCACTTCCAATGCCAAATCCGGAGCACCATGTAATCCATCTTCCTGAATCAAATGGACATTTGCCTTGGCAATAAAAACCAAATCAGGTTGAAATGCATTTTTGGTATCGAGGTAAACATCATATGGTGATATCCGGGTTTCCCCCAACTCATGCTCTTCGACAAAATTCCCGATTAATCTGTACAGTTTTCCCAGAACTTTTTGATGGCGATCTAATGGTGCTGGTGACATAACTAAATTATCTTCTATTAGTTGAACGCGTGTGCCTTCCGGCAGGCTTTTATAAACCTCATGGAGCGTGCGTGGCGGTGTCTCGATTACAACTTGCATGGTATTCAAAAATACAAGATAAACCCCTGAAAACAAACTACCCCTCCTTCCGCAACACTTGCAAAGGTGGGGTTGTAATCACTTCGCGAGAGTTGAAGTACCCAATGGCAACTGTAAGAATAACTACTCCAAAACCAATTAGACTGAGTTCCTTTGAATCAAAAGAAAAAGTTATCTCAAAGAAAAATTTTGTGAGCACCCATCCTGAAACAAGCGAGAGTAAAATCCCGGTCAACGCTGAGAACAAACCCAGATAGGCATATTCAATCAAGGTAATTTTTGTAAGCTGACTGGTGCGCGCGCCAATGGTGCGCAATAAGACATTTTCTTTGATTCGGGCAAATTTGCTATTCATTACAGCCCCCGCTAAAACTACGAGTCCGGTAATGATACTAAACATAGCGAGGAAACGAATAACCAAGCCAATCTTACTGAACAGATCATTTACCGTACTTAGCACCAGTCTCAAGTCAATTAAGGAAACATTCGGATAGCTTACCACCAGTTCTTGTTGGAATTTATTCGCAATAACGTTGTCATCAGCTCGCGTTGCAGCAACCCAGATTTGCGGAGCATTCTCCAACACTCCTTTCGGGAATACAAAAATAAAGTTGGGAGGATCTTTTGGCCAATCCACTTTTCGGATTCCACTTATACGTGCTTTAATCGGAACGCCTTGTACATCAAAGGTTAGTGAATCGCCTACATCCACATTCAACGTTTCCTGAAATCCCTCCGAGATACTTACCCAAACAGAATCTTTTTGACCGGGTTTGCGATTTTGCAACTCACCCTTTGTCAATTCCTCAGACAGATGAAGACTATCGCGATAGGTGACCCGATACTCCCGCGTGAGCGCCCAGTTGGGAATTTTATCTTCCTTATCATTTTGCAGAAACTCAATGGTCTTTCCTTTTACTTCACTTAGCCTGCATGTAATAATAGGCACCACCTGGTTAACCGGAAGCTTATTGTCTTCTATCAACTTAACCACTCCCTCCTTTTGAGCAGGCTGAATGTCAAACAAAATTGTGTTGGACTGATTTTCGCCACCCGTAAACTCCACCTGACTTAACAAACTACTTTGAATAATATTCAGCGTGGCAATAATGAATGCGCCTAACCCAATAGATACCATCAACACTCTTGTTTGATTATTGGGTCTGAATAAATTGGAAAGGGCATGCCGGAAAATAAAACTGGAATTCTTCGGAAAAAATCTTCTTACTAAAAACAACAAAAGCATGGCGACCCCTGTTAGGCAGATCAATGCCACGGCAAGTCCAGCAGCAAACAAACCACCCGTTAAAATACTTCCTGTTTGATAAGCAGCTGCCAGTATTGGAAAAAGTAAAATTAGAATTATCGTTACAATTTTTGTCTTTGAAAAAATTCTTCCTGGTTCAAAGTCTGCTCGCAACACAGTCAGGGGTGGAACAAATCGCACAGCAACCAAAGGAAGAATTGTAAATAGCACTGTAACAACCGTCCCTAAAAAAAGACCTTCCAAAACAGCCATCCATGAAATTGAAAACTGAAGTTCGACCGGAACAAAATCCTTAAACAAAGCCGGTACAATCTGTTGAATGCCCACGCCTAGAGCTGAGCCGAGGATACTCCCTACAATTCCTAAGGCAAAGACCTGGATAAAATAAATATTAAATGCCTGCCATCCGGAAGAACCAACGCACCGAAGAATAGCAACCTCATCTCGTTTTTCACGAGCATAGATGTGAACTGAACTAGCAACGCCAATACAACCAAGAATCAACGCAATGAATGCCAGAAGCGAAAAGAATCGGTAGACTGATTTGAATCCTTCTCCAAGACCTTCTCTCCTGCTGTCCACTGTCTCAAGCCAGTGGCCAAATTTCTTCAGAAGTGGTTCCAAAGATTTTGCTGCTTCCGCAGCTTCAGCATCTGTCTTCGATTTAAAAAACTGATGATACGTAACCCGGCTACCAAACTGAACGAGACCAGTTGAATCGAGTTCACTTTGGGCGATATAAACAGAAGGTGTGAATGTAGCTGTAATTCCTCCTCCTCCTGGCATTTTCATCACAACACCAGCAATCTTAAAAATTGTATTTCCAACTTTTACTGAATCATCTGAACTAACTTCAAATTGCCTTGCCAAAGCATCATCCAACATCACATATCTACCTGATTTGATTTTTGAATAAGCCTCTACTGGTTGTGTTTCCAGTTTGCCATAAAAAGGAAAATTTCCTTCCAATGAAACCACTCTGACAAGGCGCGATTGCCGCGTGTTCATGAACATAACCATAGAGGCCATTTCTGCTTGCGATGCCTGCTCGAATTTTAAGGAATCAAATTCAGCAAGGACTTCTGGTTCAAATTTCTTGTTTCCATTTGCCACCAGATCTGCACCCAGCAACTCCTTTGCATTTCTATCCAGATCATTCTGCAAAGAATAATTCAATGATCCAATTGCAACAACAGCCGCAATGCCGGTAATCAAAGAAGCTGTAAAAAGAAAAAGGCGAGAAAAATTATGACGAGCATCTCGCCAGGCCATTATCCAAACCCATCGGTCTCTAAAAATGGAACGGGTCTCTCGCTTTAATTTGATAAAGTACTCAATCATGCCATCACGCTAATTATTTCATAAAACATTCCAATCAAGCTATGAAAACTTAAACTGAATTAGCTTCGTAGCACAGGTGCCACTTCGCCCGCAAATTTTTCACTTATCACCCTACCCCCCTTCATTTGAAGAATCCTTTCTGTCCGCTGGGCCAGCTCTAAATTATGGGTAACCAAAATTAGTGTTGTCTTCTCTTCCCGGTTCATGCCAAAGAGCAAGTCAGTTATATGACCTGCATTTTCTTCATCCAGGTTTCCGGTAGGCTCATCGGCAAATAGAATTTTAGGGGATGTAATAAATGCCCTTGCCATTGCCACCCGTTGCTGCTCACCGCCTGAAAGCTGAGAAGGATAATGGTTCAGGCGATCCCCTAAGCCCACTCTTCCAAGCAATTCCCTGGCCTTGACAGCCACATTTCTCTCCCCACGAAGTTCAAGTGGTACCATGACATTCTCAAGTGCCGTAAGAGTGGAAAGTAATTGGAAGTTTTGAAATACAAATCCGACAAATTGATTGCGCATATAAGCCCTGTCGTCTTCATCCATTGCATTCAATTTGAAATTCATCAGTGAGATGGTTCCTTTAGTGGGCACATCCAACCCTGCGCAAAGACCCAACAAAGTTGTTTTGCCACTACCAGACGGGCCGATAATAGAAAGACTGGTTCCCTGCTCTACCGTAAAACTTACCTGATCAAGTACGGTAAGTTCACGTTCAGCAGATCGATATATTTTTGTCAAGCCTTCTGCCTGAAGTACAATTTCGGCCATAGATATTTATTTTAACCCCAACTGAAATAAATCGTTACTACTACGCTACTACTAATTATAAATACTTCAAAGTCTGAAACTTATTAAATCCTCACTATAAAATCTATCCATAGCTTCGTAGTACACTGTAATTAAACTAAAATTGTTTCAAAATAGATCATTTACTCCAGCTACTTTTATGATTGTCGTGAAATACCTCCTGATTATTGCATTTGCTCTCACCTTTCAAGCGCCTCAAAAAAAAGTGATCCTTTTCTTTGGGGATAGCCTTACAGCAGGATATGGCCTTTCCACCGAAGAGGCCTTTCCCGCGCTTGCCGAGAAATTACTCAATAATTCAGGCAAAAGTGTCAAGGTTGTAAATGCAGGCTTAAGCGGAGAAACATCGGCAGGAGGTCTTAGTCGAATCGACTGGATTTTGAGACAACCCATAGACATTTTTCTATTAGAACTTGGCGCCAATGATGGATTGCGGGGACTACCGCTTGACCAGACACGAAAAAATCTTCAGGCCATTATTAATAAGGTGAGAACAAAATATCCGAAAGTCAAATTTGTGTTGGCGGGCATGATGGTGCCTCCAAATATGGGGAAAGAATATGCAACTGAATTCAAAAAAATATATCCGGATCTTGCTAAAAAAAACAATGCTACTTTAATTCCTTTCTTACTGGAAGGTGTTGGTGGTAATGAAAAACTGAATCAAGCCGATGGAATTCATCCTAATGTTGAAGGACATAAGATTGTGGCAGGAAATGTGAAGCGTGTTTTGGAAAAGTTATTGTAGAATTAAGTTAATCGTTAATCGTAGTAGAAACTTTTAACTTTTTTCCATTAATTATTAACGGCTCAACGATTTTACAATTCGCTCAACCCAAAGACTATACATCTTCCCAGAAGGGTGCAACCCATCACCTGCTACTAAGTCTGGTTGCTCAATGCCATTGCGTGAAATATCAGTAATGTTGACATAGGTAATACCTGCCTTGTCTGTGATTCGTTTATTAATCTCATTGAACTGATCAAGTGCCTTTGATATCTCTGTTTGCTTAGGTTGGCCAAAAGGTGTGTAGCCATAGTCGGGAATAGAAACGACAAAAACATTTTCCTTTTTCCCCTTTGCCAATTGAATAGATATCTTCAACAACCCTTCAAATTCAACCTCATACTGCTCAGCAGATTTACCTTGATATTGATTGTTTACGCCAATCAATAAAGAAACAAGGTCATACTCATTTTTGAGTTGCGCCTTTTCAATTGCATCCTTGAGATTATCCGTTCTCCAACCCGTTGTGGCAATGATAGTTGGATCGTCAGTGGGTCTTCCCTTCGCAGTTAATGTTTTGGCTAGTTGAACAGGCCAGCGTTCATTTTCAGCAACACTTTCACCAATAGTGTATGAGTCGCCAAGCGCTAGATATTTCTTATGAGTCTGATTAATTTCTTCCACTGAAACAACGCTGGCTAACCAAGCCACTCCAAGAATTTGAATGGCGTGATAAAATATCCCACTCATTAATTCTTATTAAAGGTAAAGGTATTAGTGATGGGTATCCCATCAAAGGTGTAAGTCATCTTGATTTTCAAAATAGAATCGCTTAACTCGGTCACATCAGCGGGGTATGGAAAGATTGTGCTAAATGGGAATGCGGTTTGGCTGGATGTCAATAATTTGTTCACAAAGACAATAATCGTCCCATCCAGTGTGAATGCCCACGTCCCTTTCTCTACAGTTGAGGCATCAGAAGTTGCGCATTTAGTTGTCCCTTCTGTTTCTTCATAATCCTGCGAAGCATTATTCGAAAACTTATAAATGTTATCGCTTGCACAGCCAGGAAGAGTTAAAGTTTGTTCAGCTCCAGTTCCCTCCTTCTCTGTCAGGATAACTAGCTTCCATGATTTGCTTGACCCCACATCTCCGGCTAAGAGCAGAGCCTTTACTTCCGCTTGCAGGGGCACTGGATCGTCCTCTTTACAACCCGTAATAAAACTAAAAACAACTAGTGCTAAAAGTGTGAAAAGTCTTGACCCTAAGTGCTTCATAATTAAGAATATTTAATAATTAAAGATGCCAATTTAATCTAAAAAAAACTACGCAAATATTACTTATTTCTAAGCAAGCTTTTAAAAAGAGGGCAATGCTATGTTAGCTCCACTATTCAATAAGCCTATCTACCTGGTCAAATGCGATAATTTTGTTTGACGCAAAAATAATTCCCTTGCTTACATCAACATCCGTAACCTCTAATCGAATGT
>JANOQK010000250.1:0-3051 GCA_031414855.1 Bacteroidia bacterium
TGAGGTAATAATTCAAGACTCCGTAAACTAATTTCATATGCTTAGAATATTATCTAAGCACTGCTTTTTTTCTTTAAAGTGTTTCACTTATGAAAAGGGATCTTGCACATCAAAAGACGCTCATTGTCGATATACTTTCAAAATCATTTGACGACAATAAGAGTGTCAACTTTGTAGTCAAGCAAGACTACATTCGTAAAGAACGTATACGGAGATTGATGGAATATTCATTTAACGTCTGTCATGCCTTTGGAGAAGTTTGGATTTCGGATGATGAACAAGCGTGTGCGTTAATCCTTTTGCCAGACAAAAAAAAGCCAACATTAAACGCTCTTTTGTGGGATGCTAAACTTGCCTTAACGGTCATCGGGCTTAATAGGATAAGTTCAGTATTGGGACGGGAAGCAAAGATTAAATCATTCCATCCCCAAGAACCGTTTAGTTATCTCTGGTTTATCGGAGTCATACCAGAACTTCAAAACAAAGGAAAAGGAAGTCTCCTCTTAAACGACATAATTCAAGAGTCTGAGCAGAACAAACGACCCATTTACCTGGAAACCTCAGTGGAGAGAAATCTTCCCTGGTATCAAAATCATGGATTTGAAATTTTTCACTCAATAGATCTCACGTATACTCTATACTTATTGCGTAAAATTAACGGACTTAGTTAGCCTGATGCGTTGAATTTTTCAGGCTAAAATCGGATGGATAAATGGTGGATGGATTAGACTGCAAATTTTATGAACCTCATGGGTACACAAATGCACATGGTTACATTCTCGATAACCATGTTCGAAATATTAATGTTGTTCTTTCAAGTAATTCATTTCCTTGAAAGAACGGATGACAAGAAGCGTCTTTTATATTTACTCTTGCTGGTTCTATTGATTCTCTACAACATTACAAGTGGATTTTTTCCAGATGAAAATATTCCTTTCCCTATAGAGCTTCAGACAGTAATCGCTTATCTAGTAGCCTTTACGATGTCCATGTACTGCGTTTACTATTTTTATAAAGCATTTGATCTTAGGCTTCTGAAGTCATTTGCAACGTTTGGCTCGCTCATTTTTCTTCTTGCACCGTTCATCTTTCTGTTTGTAGTTCCTTATTACATTACTGGAAACCTTGATTTTAGTCGCAGACTAACCGTAGTTATTCCATTTCTTTACGGTATTGCATTTATTGGTGTCACCACAAAAGCTTTCATTTTCAAGTTTCAGGAAAAGGAATATTCTGATAAGGCCAAATTTGAGCTGGTTATTGCAGCTTATGTGGCGCTATTGTGCTGGGTGGCTTTGCCGGTGATTGTCTTCTTTGGAGACTTTCAAGTGTTGGAACATTCCGTTACCAATGCAGGTTTTCTCATAATGACTATAGTTTACATCCGATCCTCAATACACCAATCCAGACTGGAATACAATCTACTACTCACATCCGGGCAGAATCTTGAACATCTAATAGAACTTAATTGCGAGAAATATAACCTTACTCCCAGGGAAATAGAAATTGTAAGCCTTATCATCAAAGGCTATTCCTATAAAATAATCGGAGCCACCCTGAATATTTCTGAAAAGACCGTTGCCAAGCATGTCTCCAATATCTTCTCTAAAGTCTCAGTCAGCAATAAGGTAGAGCTGATCTATAAATTGGAAGCCAGGGAATGGTCACCTGTGTTAGTGAAATAATGTATTGCACTACTTGATTCTAATTATTCCAGTCTAACAGAGGAATATTAGCTGTAAGTACCACCGTGTATCGAACTCAAGAATTTTGTCCAAATGCAGACATAGGTATAAATATGTACTGAATTACACTGTTTTGCGTATTGTCTCGTCAGTAAAAAATCAAAACTTTTACTTGCCTCATTTTTAGTTGGCGGAAATCAGTGATTTGAGACGAAACGATTTCAAATTGAACTATGAGTTTAAACATATTGAAACATTGATACGGAATGCAATTGACTCCACTACTGTTCAAAGTACTTCTAACGAGCAATTCAACCAAGTCAGAAAAGCGGTCGCTGAAGAAAGCAGTCGGATAAAAAATACTTTTGTCCTTAAAGTGCTTTCAGTTGAGCAAAACCTGGTTGAACGTTTTATTCGATATCACCAACAGGCGCTGATAAATCTCCTAGATAACCTAGTTGAAACTCTTTCGATCACGGATGAAGGACGATCCATAAATAAAGAATCTCATTTGAAAGAGTTTGTCAAGTTTTCATGTAATGAGCTGGAGGAGATTCTTAGGTTCATTCAAAACCATTTTCAAAGCCATTTTGATTTAGATGTACCCGTGCCTGAATTATTAAGAGAGAGAGCCCTGAAGGCAGTGAAGGAAAGCTCAATACTTTTGGAAGGTAATTTATCCAAGTTTGAGATCGACCCAGCCCTTTTTTCTATTTGTGTTAGTGCAATGACTGATTTTTTAAAGGAATCTGGCCTCAGAATAACATATCGAAAAGTAAACTGGGTCAAGGAATTGATTACTGAATTCTTGCAGCTTAGTCAGTTTAGCCAGGAAGGAGCATTATTAAATTCTGAAATACAGGCGGTGCTATTGCATCTCAACTATAACCGCACGCCCTATTTAAAATATTGCACGGATATAATGAACCGTGAATTATTAGTAGCGGAAACCCTGTCTGACAAATTAGAGAAATTGGCGTTTTATCATAAAGTTGTTAATCAATCGGTCGTTAAACCGGATTTCGTGTACGACTTATCCTCTCCATCTTTAAAGGAGCGGCTGTCAGATTGGATTTTGGAGGAGATTCTATATCTGGAACGCAAGCAACAGTTGAGTGTGGCATTTCCCGGCCCTGCAGAAGACCAAGTAAAAAAGGATTTTAAGTTAGTGTTTGATATGTCAGTTTCGCAGTTCGCGTATTTTATCAAGACGCTTACCGAAACTGGTGTCATTCAAAATAAAAACATTTCCGAATTGATCCGATTTCTATCCAAGTTTGTGAAGACAAAACGATCTGAAAGTATTTCGCATGAAAGTTTCCGGATTAAATACTATAACCCTGAGGAAAATACAAAAGGTGCTATA
>JANOQK010000251.1:0-2403 GCA_031414855.1 Bacteroidia bacterium
GCACAGCACAATGATCCAGGCTTGTTTCTTTTCCTTGCGGGAAAAAAAATGAACAACTGTCACTAACAATATCCAGTAGCAAATCTCAAAGAGGTTAAGGGCTTTAAGAGGATATACATACTGCGGACTACTCAGAATTGAGCCCGCAGTATGTATATCCTCTTAAAGCCCTTAACCTCTTGGAGATTTGCTACTGGATATTGTTAGTGACAGGTGTTCATTTTTTTTCCCGCAAGGAAAAGAAACAAGCCTGGATCATTGTGCTGTGCTCTTACGTGTTAATCTTTCTACTTTGGATACTATTTTATATTGTTGTTTATAAATAGAAAGTCAGAACTCAGGAAGGCGGAAAGTTCGAAGTGGGGTTTAGTTCTTCGGACTTTCCAGTCTTATCTGACTTACGGGCTTTATCCAACTTTCGGACTATTTTCCCTATTTTCGCCCCTCAAATTCCTTTAAAACTGCATGAACTTTCAGAAGAGCAATAACATAACCGGCTGGCTCGTATTTGGTATAGCCCTGATCACCTATTGTATCACCTTCGAAGAAACCGCCAGCTATTGGGATGTAGGCGAGTTCATTGCTGTTTCTTATAAACTCATGGTTTCTCATCCACCAGGTGCGCCTTTGTTCATGTTGATGGGTCGCATTTTCTCCTTTTTGGCCCTGGGTGATGTTACCAAAGTTGCTTACTGGATCAATTTCATGAGCGTGCTGGCCAGCGCATTCACTATCCTTTTTTTGTTCTGGTCTATTACCTTATTTGGTCGCAAGCTGATGGGTATCTCCAAACTAAATGAGCTGACTTCAGAAAAAACTTGGGTGTTGATGGGAGCCGGCCTGATTGGTTCACTGACCTATACTTTTTCTGATTCATTTTGGTTTTCGGCCGTGGAAGGTGAAGTATATGGAATGTCATCTTTTTTCACAGCGATTGTGGTGTGGGGTGTTTTGAAATGGGAAGTGATTGAAGACGAAAGCAAAGCCAACCGCTGGCTGATCTTGATTGCTTACATCATGGGCTTATCCATCGGTATCCACATGCTCAATTTGGTGACCGTACCTGCATTAGGACTTATCTACTATTTCAAAAAGTATCAACCTAGCCGTTGGGGCATTATTGCGGCATTGGCGATCAGTGTGGGCATCGTTATTTTTATCAATGACTTCATCGTGCCAGGTCTACCCTCATTGGCAGCCGGGTTTGAAATATTCTTTGTGAACAATCTTAGTTTGCCTTTTGGATCAGGTGTGATTGTGTTTTGTTTGTTGGTTGTTGGAGCATTGATCTTTAGCATTCGTTACACGCATATCCATGACAAACCTGTACTTAACACTTTTTTATTGGCTACTACTTTTATTCTGATTGGGTATTGCTCCTATGCAACCATCGTTATCCGTTCCAATTTCGATCCTCCTATCAATGAGAATGCTCCCAAAGATGTCATGAGTTTTGTTCGGTATCTAAAACGTGAACAATACGGAAGCCGACCACTTCTTTTTGGGCCCTATTTCACTGCAGAGCCTGTGGGCGTAAAGTATGGAGATGCGGTGTACACGAAAGGAAAAGACAAATACGAAATCACTGACCGGAAATTCGAATACGAGTACGACCCCAACGAGCAAACTATTCTTCCAAGAGCATGGAATGCTGAACACAAAGAAACCTATATGAGCATCTTAGGTTTAAAGGAAGGCGAAAAACCTTCATTTAGCCAAAATCTTTACTTCATGTTCCGCCATCAAATTGGAACGATGTACGTACGTTATTTTATGTGGAACTATGCCGGTCGCGAAAGTGATGAACAAGGTGCGGATTGGCTTGCACCTAACAAGTGGTTTGAGAAAGTGCCGCAAGCGCTGGCCGAAAACCGAGGCAGGAATAATTACTTCATGATACCATTTGTACTTGGGCTGATCGGCATGTTCTACCAGTTTCTGAAGGATACCAAAAACTTTGCTGTAGTTGGATTGCTTTTCATCATGCTTGGCGTTGCCATAGTTGTCTACTTAAATTCTCCACCCGTTGAACCGCGCGAACGAGATTACATCTATGCGGGGTCTACCTATGCCTTTGCCTTTTGGATTGGTTTCGCTGTAATTGCTATGGCGGAATTCTTTAACAAATATTTAAAAAACTTAAAGACATCAGCTGTTGTTGCCACCGTGCTCTCTCTCTCCGCACCTGCACTCATGGCCTTTGATGGTTGGGATGATCATGACAGATCTGATCGTTTCTTCTCAGTTGATTCTGCAAAAAACTATTTGGCTACCTGTGCCCCCAACGCTATCATTTTTACAGGCGGTGATAATGATACCTTCCCGCTTTGGTATGTGCAGGAGACAGAAGGTTTCCGCACAGATGTGCGAGTTGTTGTCTTAAGTTATTTCAATACAGATTGG
>JANOQK010000252.1:0-3591 GCA_031414855.1 Bacteroidia bacterium
TCAGGTTCTGTAAGCGCGCCCGGTACAAGTTTAATCTCGTGGCCAAAGTTATCACTTCCGGTGAAGAATTTCAGCACCTCAGCACAAGCCCCGCTTACACAGCTATGCCCTGAGACATAACTTGGAAAAGGAGGGCACAAAAATGTCTCGGGCGAATAGGGCCGCCATTCTTTTCCATCCATTTCTATTAGTCCTTTCTCTGGGCCACCCCAAGCCTTAATCGCTTTATCTTGATAATAGTTATGAACAAGTGCGTAAGGCCTTGCATAATCATAGTGCATCTTTGTATCCCATGCCGCAATGAATGCATCCATAGCCGTCATCTCAACAAGAAAATACATTTTCACATCCTCATCTAAGGTGTGCTTATCTCTGACTGAAACATGCTGAGCAAAAATCAACCAGTGACCTGCCTGTTGAACTGACTTTGGGCCATCACGCATAAACTCTACTAGTGCCTTTTGCTCATTTGTGAGATGCGTTTGAAGCTCTACTACTTCTAACACTTCCTCCTCTAACTGTTTTGAGCCAGCCATGGGAGGTGGCCCTGGTCTGAATTGGGAAGCAGAATGAAGAGCAATCGGATTTACTTTACCCCAATGTGGCGTAAGGCAAGCGGGTGCAAACTTTCCACCCTTGCCATCAGAGAAATACTTGGGTTGCCATCGGTTAATGTCAGTTAACTCATCGGCACTATTGACTGGGTTGTAACCTGTATAATCAGAATACGGGGTTCCATTTGAATTATCTACAGTTCCTCGCTGGTTGGATCCATCACTCCATCTTGCCTCAATAACAGTTTTAGCGGCAAGATTACCAATACCAATAGGGGTTGCAGGGTCTAATGACGTGTTATCCGGATCCAAACCGAATTCAATCATCTTATTTTTCAGCAGCGTTGAATCTGAAAAATAATATTCGCGCATAGCCCTATAAGCAGCATAGCTTATTGCTATTTCCTTATTGCTTAATGTGTGTTCCTCTGTGGGGCGCCTGTCAACATCAGTTAAGTATAATGGAGTAGCCAGCTCATCGTAACGGCTCCACGCATCAAAAATTGAAATCCATACTAAACCTAATATTCTGGAAGTAACTGTTGGTCTGGGCTTAAAATTCTCTGTATCGTTTGCCGTGCATTCCAAAGAAATTTTTCCCCATTGGTAGGCTCTGTTATTTATACCAGAAGGCTCCTTGGATTCATTATCTTTTAACGTATTGCAAGATTGAGTATGAACTAATAAAAGAAAAAAAAAGAAAAAATATTTCATGATTAAATAAAGTATTCGCAAAGATAGACGGGGCACTACACATGATTATATGACTCAAGGTAGCACTAAACAAATGTAGGTCGGAGAAAGAATCTCCGACCTACATCATTTAAATTTAATTGAAATTAATTACATGCAGGACCACCAGGATAACCACAGTTTTGAGGGTAACCACCAACGGTTCTATCAATCTGAGCTTGTGGAATCGGTCTACGTACGTGAAAATTTTGTACGTTACCTGCACCGAGCGGATTATATGCTTTCACATACTCCACCAGTTTTCCAGTACGAACCAAATCAAACCACCTTAATTGCTCAGCGTCCAACTCAAGAGCACGTTCAAGAAGGATACGATCAATCGTAACATCAGTTGCAAGTATTTGCATGGCCGAAATTTTGCCAGGCTTGGCAGCACGTGTTCTTACTATATTAATATCAGCTGCTGCCCCTGCATTGTCCCCTTTCTTAAAGCGAGCTTCAGCACGAAGTAACAAAGCATCACCTAATCTCATTACAAACCAATCTCTTGATCCACGCTCCCATTGAATGGTCGATCTTAGCGGATCGATGAATTTATTAATGGTTGGGAATAGTCTTTCGTTATAAAAAAATGGGTCCTTAGGATAGAAATTAGCATCTGAAGTTGGAAGTGTGCTAGCCGGATATGAAGCCTGCTTCTCTGTAATCACGGTATATCTTACTTTTAGCTTTCCATCTACCGCCCATTTAGCATCTTGCCCAGGACCGGGATAAAAGAGTGCAGTATCTCCAATAGCGAACCTATTTTTACCAATATCGGCAGCCGTAACAAGAGCACCACCTAATTTTTTTGCTCCCTTATCCACATGGATTTGCTTCCATTTTGGAATTCCATTGCCAGAAGTCCTGTTGTCATTGCAAAAGTAGACGTGCTTATACGTGTCTTCGTAGCGCTGATCATTTACACGGGATGCCGCCCATACGCCAACCATATAATCGGTAGGTCTAAACCTTTTAAAGGGTCTTCCGTTGGCGATATCGCGAATCATACCTGGCTGGATATCATACTCGCTGCCGAAATATAAATGGCCACGGTTGCCTACACCTGTATCACCACCATTCAATATAAGATCGGTAGAATACTGGATGGCCCATATAATTTCCTTATTTAATTGATTGCTTTGATCCCACAATGCTTTATGTGAAGCCACCAAAGTAAATCCATAATCAGCAATTACATTCGTGAACAGTGCTTCAGATTTAGTGAAATCAGCTGCGTCAGCAAAAGACTGATAGCCCCTTGTTAGGTAGGCTTTCGCTAGCAAATACTGAGCCGCAGCCTTGGTTGCTCTTCCGTAATTACCTTGTGTTGCTGGCAAATTCGCAATCGCAAATTCAAGATCAGGAATAATTCCTTCTGTGTATATAGTTGCTTGCGATGTCTTGTTAGCTGTTACCTGAGCGCCAATAGTTTCTTCAAGTGTAAAATGAACATCGCCCCATGTCTGAACTAAATAAAAGTAGTAGAAAGCTCGTAAAAATCTTACTTCAGCCTGGCGTTGCAATTTTACTGCGTCAGAAACCCCTACTAATTCAACAGAGCGACCCAATACAGCATTTGCCTGGTTAATACCCTTATACAAAAACTCCCATTGTTCCAGTAATTGGGCAACCCCGGAGTTTAATCCATTGTCGTAAAAATTGAATGACTTAAAACCGCCATCCGCTCCGTTGGTGTGAGTATCCGTACCAAATATGGATAACATGTAGGCTCGCTCGTTGCTATAGATTTCACGCAAGGGAGAATACGTGGCATCCACGGCATCTTCCAAACCTGCTGGAGTGGTATAGTAGCTACCTGCGGATACATCCGACACTAAGGTTTCTTGCAAATAATCCTTGCAGGACTGCGCACTAAACGCTATCAATGCTAAGGTTACTAAAATCGATTTTGTTATTTTCATTTTCATGACCATTTCTTTTAGAGGTTTGCCTTAGAAGCCTATGTTAATGCCAGCCACAAACAATTTGTAAGAAGGCATTTCGCCTGAGTTAACATTACCCGCTCTTTCAGGATCAAATAATTTGTACTTGGACCAAATCAATGGATTCTGTGCCGTCACATAAAGTCTCAGTGATGACATTTTCATTTTCTCTGCTATAGCTGTTGGCAGGGTATAACCAAGTGTTACATTGCGCAATTTTACAAAACCGCCATCAGTATATTGAAGCGAAGATCCGTAAGTAATACCTTCCTGGTTTTTATTGGGTCGTGGGTATTCGTTAGTCGGATTATCAATTGTCCAGTAATCAGCCTTGATGTTATTATACCTGGCTTGCATGG
>JANOQK010000253.1:0-5418 GCA_031414855.1 Bacteroidia bacterium
TGAAACTTTCCCAGGTATCCCCTCTTTGTAGACCAACACTCATTTAACCTGCATGCTAACTTCTTCATAGCCAATAGAACATTTTGATTCATTTCTCGAATCAAGGATAATCACAGACCTTGCCACGATTTTACATAATAAAAGAAAAGCATGACGCTCTTCGTATATGCCCTTTATAGCATCCTGGGTGCCATCTCTGCCTTTGATGGTCAAGTCTGTGGGAGCTAAACGTAATTAAGCAACAACATTCACACGTTTCATTCCCCTCCTATTCCCATGATGAGGTAAAAAATCCCAATCACTTTCGTTCTTATTTAGGCGCAAGCGAGATTCGCAAATTGGTTCGAAAGGGCTGAACAAAGCGATTGCTAAATAGATCAGCGGTTTGATTTGAAAACATTTTGTCACGAGGGCTTTTATCCCATTTGGGTTCAGGAAAAACCAGGTTGTCAAAAAGGATGCAATTAAAGGTCCAAGCCCACCGATGGCATGATTGAAAGGTATCACAGACAAGTTGGTAAGGCCGAAAATGTGTCCGTATAAAGGCAGCCAGATTACCCAGGAGATGAGATATGCAAGTCCAAAATAGGTGATGAGTTGTTTCACTCTACTTTGCTAACCGGATGATGTGTTTGCGGGTAACAATTAAAGATAACACATATAGACTACACTTCGACCGGTGAGGCAAGTTTACCTAGTTGTGTTTTAGTTGGGTAGTCCTAAATGGTCTGCTTGATGGGCTTAACACCGTTACCATCCAAACTATACTTGTGTGCCCGCAAAACTGAAGTTCTCATTTTTGCTTTAGAAGTAGCGTTCTTTTTCTGACTGGTCTTCTTTACAATTTTCCGGACGGATTTCTCAAGTAACTTTTCAGCTTTACCGGGCAGACTTGCATAGTTCTCTTTTATTACCTTTTTGAAGGCTGCAAAGAGTTTTGCTCTTAATGCTTTTTTTTCAGTTTTTTTCATAGGGATAAAGATCTTTTTATCAAACAAACTTGAGTCATCCCATCCGTAATAATGTTATACGATTTCATATAGAAGTTACATTTTTCACAGGTTGTCTCAACGGCCTAACCTGTAATTTGTGTAATGTTTAATCGAATATGCCCAAAGGGCGTGGTTGAACTGAAAAAATACCCCCATCTGGCGTGTTGACACATCTTGGATTAGGATTAATATTGGACAAGTTTCAACTTAAATAGTCCGACTATGAAATGGCAAAACGTGATTATCATTTCGCTATGTTTAGTTATGTCAGCAAGGGTAAAGGCAGCACCTGTTGCCTTGCATATCGACAACACTCATTCTTCGATTCAATTCAGTGTTCCTTTTCTTGCTATCTCTGAAGTAACGGGTCGTTTCGAACGCTTCTGCGGCAACTTCGTAGTTGACGAAACGAACATGGCTTCATCGCGACTGGAACTTTTCATTGATGCTTCCAGCATCAACACCGGACTGAAAATCCGCGACCGCGATTTGGTTGAAAAATATCTCCAGACAAAAACATATCCCATCATTTATTTCAAAAGTAAGACTGTCCGCAAGGCCAACGCCAAACAATTCGAAGTGACGGGAGATTTAAAGTTACATGGGGTTAGCAAAGAGTTGCGAATTATCCTCACGGTTGTTGGCGATATCATCAACGATGAAAAAGCCAGGGAGATGGGCTTCAAACTTCAATCGTTCGCGCTCAACAGACGGGACTATGGAATACTGGAAGGTGCCATGGGCAGTAGCTCGGTAGGCGATACAGTAACGATCTCGTCCGTCATACGTGTGCGCGATGTTACGCCCTATCGCAAAGGTATAGATGCACAATACCCTGAGAAGAATGCAGCTCTAACATTTCCCTTCTCTAGAAGTTTCCACGGGAAGGCCGGAGAGCATGTCGTCCTAATTGAAGATGCAGGCAATTACTTCCTCGCGTTTAGCGATGATGAGTGGAGTTGGTTTGCGCAGGCAAAAGTGGTGGGATTAAATCTTTATAAGCTTATGTCGTTCAGTCGTCTGGTTGAGGTAAAGGCGGATGCGATAACGTTCACACCATTTGGTGAGGAAGCGAAGCTATTAATAAAAGAAAATTAAGGTAGGTGAAACTCTTGAGTAGTAATTCTAATAAAACCGTCTTCGGCTCGTTCCCCTTCGCACGGGGATAGCAGATTGGGTTTAATCCAAACTGCTCCCCTCCTGTTAAGTAGGGGTGTCCGAAGGACGGGGTGGTGTCTATCCTCCATTCAAAACCAATTTCCATTTGTCGCTCTCTGCAAACTCCTTGATAACTCTGTTTCTATCTACAAGCAATTTCCTCATGTAGCGTGTTAATATGAGTTGATTAAAAAGTCGTCCGAGTGAACCAAATGGTGCTTGAAATTCAAAAACATCCGTCATCATGACTTTGTCACCTACTACTTTAAATATATGTTCATGTAGTATTGATTTGAATGCTCCCTTTATCTGTTCGTCTTTAAAATAGTTAGGTCTGTCAAATGCAGTTATCTGTGAAGTTAATTTTTGTCTGATTCCAAAATGTGTCGCTTGCCAGGTTACCCATTCGTTTAAGTTTAACAGTCCTTGCGTAGTTCCTGCAATTGCTTGTTCGTTGGTCTTTGCGGTCGAAATCTTATGTAAGTCAATGCTTCTTGAAAGGTCAAAGCAAATTTCAAGGGAGCATTTTATTTCTGTTTCAAGTTCTATTCTTGGCATATCTGTTCCTATCATTTGGCCTCAATATGGGGTAAAAAGGCGCAGTTGAGATGTTCCTTTTGATATTTTTTTACGCTACTCCAGCGGACGCTGCTATTATGTAAGCACAAACGAGACGCTTGCCCTAGTTGGTTTTATAAATGATAGTCAACCATAATATCAGCCTCCAATTCAAATTCGTGGTAGTCGCACCACGCGTAAATCCGACAATAGTTAAATCTACTTAAATTAAAAACCTTCGTTTTAATAATCATTCCTTGCATCATGATTTCGAAATAAGCTTCTGAGCCTGTTGGATTAGAACTCCAATTGATTAAAAGTGATTGACCTTCATACTCGCCAAGCACCTTTGAATCAACATTGTTATCCCCAAGTTGATAACTTTCAAAATAAAGTAGGTTATCCCTATGCCAATGTCTAACACCCTTAATTTCCGTTAATTCTCCAACAGCAATTTGAATACTCGCGTACCGATTGTCGCCATGCCGGCCACTCGTGATAGGAGGAAAGTCATAGGATTCCGAAAACTGAAAGCCAAACCTCCAATATTGAGAATTAGCAGCCAGCAACCCTATCTTAAAAGTGCATTTCTTAAATTCAAATATCTTATCAAAAAAATGATCATTTCGATCAGGATTGCTTCGCGGTGGCGTTTGATCTCGAAAAGAAACTTTTCGGTTAAATCGAATATTATTATGCACAAAATCTTGAAGTTGGCGGGTCATAAGGCCAAGATTATCGATTGATACGGGTAAAAAGAAAATCTTTTTTTCCAAATTTTCAAATTCTATATTATCTCTTAATATCTGTTTAAATTGAAATGTTGCCTTGTCGAATCCCCTTGTTGGCTGGATGGTAAAGACTACCAAAATAAATAATGAACGGTCAATTTCGTTGCCATTAATTGTTCGAATCCGATTTAGAAATTTCAAAATATTGTCCTTTATAGGAAGAGCAGATTGTCGTCTCCACTTATACTCAATAATAATTGTGTGACGAGTAGAATCATCGGGATTCCTTAAAATCAAATCTATCTTCCTTTCAGATTCAGACCTTGGAGACGCTGACCGGTATCCAGTTTCGTAAAAAATATCAATTGCTTTAGTTTCTCCGAAAAATTGAATGGCAGTTCGAATTGAGTTGTTTAGACTTATGTTGTTATCAGTTATTATTTTCTCCACTCGCTTCGCCAAGGCTTCATCACCTGTTAATGAATCCATCTTATCGATTATATCCAAAAGCTCCTGAGAATTCCTCCATTGAGCTGTGATAGCTTGCAGATCAATCAACTTAGATATCATTCTACTTAAGGGAACATCGGCATTAGCGACCGACTCATCAAGTTGACGATAAATCGCAATAATTATATTTCTAAATTCAAATAGTTCTTTAAAAATATCCCGTGTTGAGACAACTGAAGGCTGACGAATTTCTTCATCTGTTACGATCTTCGGTGATATCTTATACCTAACTACATCCGCATCTTTCGGACTAGAACGTACAATGGTTCCTTTTCCTTCAAGTTCCAGCACTAGACTCTTGACAAACTCCAACAAAAGTGGTCTGGTTTGATCCTCAAACGTTTTGGGCATTTTCTGATTGGATATTGGTTTGCTTGATTAACTCTTCTAGTGAAAAATCACCATTCCATGATAAAATTAATTCACAAGTGATAAAAAGCTGCATCACAAAGTAATCACGAAGAGCCTCATCCAAACCATATGATTTAATATCTTGATCTTCTATCTTTTCTATTAAATCCAAGGCATCACTATAGGTTTTCAGCTCTTCAATTGACGAACTAATTACCAAAAAAGATTCATTGTTCTCCCAAGTCAATCTTTGACGAATTAAACCTATAAATTGTCGCGGAACCCTTCTGGATTTAAAAATCAAAAAATCAATGTAGCGATTGATTAGCGCTCGATCATCAATACTAGTTTCTCCGGGTATTTGCGCAATCCTTTCAAACAAATCGATGAACAATTTCTTATCAAGCAATGGAATATGAATAAATCTAGAAAATATACTCGACAATACTGAGTCATCCGTTGTCTTGGACAAAGAGTATTTATAGTAGAGGCTTTGGCCAGCCACTACAATGAAACTAGCAACTCCAGATACCAGATATGGTTTCATTTCCTTAATTAATTTATCCAAATCATCATCTTCCACCTTATCGAGTTCATCAAGTACAAACACCACCTTGTAGCCTTTCTCCTGCACTTCCTTCAAGATATTTTTGAAATGATAATCGGCAATTTCATCGTCATACAAGGATATCCTTTTGAAGTCTTGTGCTGCAGACTTCTGCTGTGAAATGCTTCTCTTAATGGCAATTACGCTGTACCCCGTACTAACTAGTGAAGCTAATAGGCCCGAAGTTTCAATTAAATAACCAACAGATATAAAATTGAAAATCAAATTAGATGAAAAGAGTATTGTAAAGCAAAATGACAAAACAAACTTTCCAACAGAAAGCATGTCAATATTTGCTATGGTGACAACTTCTTCCTTATTTGACTTAATAGTACTATAAGATGTATCGTAGAATGTTTTCTCAAATAATTCCTCAATGGAGTTCACAAATGAAACAGTTCCTTCCTTTGATTCACTTCCTTTGGAGTTCTTAAATGAATCAAGATCCTTAATCTTCAAGTACAATCCTCTTATTAATCTTCTTAACAAAAAGGTCTTGATTTCATATCGT
>JANOQK010000254.1:0-6200 GCA_031414855.1 Bacteroidia bacterium
AACAAAACTTACAGTGCCTGTTGTTTTCACTAGTTTTAAACTACCAACAGTGCCTCCATTTACACTTGAGGAACTACCTAGCTGAACGGCATAACCTGGACTACCACAAGAGGATGTGCCAGTACCCCCAGCGCCAGAAAACAATACAAAATCTGACATCTGTAGTTGCTGGGATTGACCAAAAATCGTTGTGGATCCAAGTGAAAGAGTCAATACTAATCCAATGGAGAGGAATCTAGAGTTGGAGGGTTTCATGTTTGGGGTATTGTCCTTAATGGCAATTTTATTACTAAGGTAAGTTTAATTGGGTGAGTTTTATAAATTAAAAGTGACTTAATAAAGGTAATATTCTTTCAAATATTTGATTATCAGATATTTGAATTAATATTTTGATTCAATATTGATAGCTTGAAGTTTTTACTGATCAATTTTCTTCATTATTCGCATTCAATATGTAGGTAAGAAATCAATCCTAATTTTCTTTAATTTCAGCAATTTGCGCATTCTTAAGCAGGTTATTAGTAGACAAGGTTCCGGCAGGCCATTGCTTTGCTATGATTGAAAACGCATATATTGTGAACCAATCTCTTTGCGAAGTGGATAGGTTAAAAAAAATAATAGCATCAATTATTCTAACTGACTATGGAAGATCCGAAGAATCCGGAAAAGAAAAATAAAGAAAGTAAAGTTAAGGAGACTCTGTATAAAGTAGCCTATAGAAACCAAATCACGTTGATTCAGATAGCTGATAATAAGGCAAATATTATTATTAGTATCAATACAATGATCATCTCGTCTATTATTGCCATTACAGGTTATGGACTTATAGCAAACGAAGTAGAGTATGATAAAATGAACATTATTCCTATTTCAATAATCGTACTGAGTTGTCTGATATCAGCCATTCTGGCCATTCAAGCAGCCCGTCCAAAATTGATGCGTGCCAAAAATACCGAGGTTAGTATAGAGAAGTCAAGTCTTATTTTTTTTGGAGTGATCGCCAAATTTTCACAAGCAGAATACATCGAGCAAATGACCAATTTGATATCTTCCGATAAGGAGATTTATGAAACCATGACCATTGACTTACACAACCAAGGTAAAATTTTAACCCGGAAGTATGCGTTGCTAAATCACGCGTATAGAATATTCATGTTTGGATTCATTTTGAGCGTACTAATTTTCCTTGTCTTTCTTGCAATGAGATAATAATCGGCAATAAAGATTTGGTAACTGATTTATAGACAATAACTTATATTAACATTAATAGTCACCTATTGTTTCTTCTAATTGAGCGAGAGCCTTAGCGAGTTCGTCATCATTAGGTGCAACTCCATGCCACTTATGGGAGCCCATCATATAGTCTACCCCAAAACCCATTTCAGTTTTCATTAAGTTAAGTACTGGCTTGCCCTGCTTGGTAAGGGATTGAGCATTTTCTAATCCACGAACAACTTCTTCCATTTTATTGCCATTGAACTCCTGCACAGTCCAACCAAAAGCTTCCCACTTTGCTTTGAGGTTAAGCAGTGATAAGATCTTGTCAACTGGACCATCAATCTGTTGGCCATTATAATCGATAGTGGCGATCAGATTGTCCATTTTGTTGTGCGCAGCATACATTGCAGCTTCCCAAACCTGACCTTCCTGCTGCTCTCCATCACCCATCAAAACAAAAACAAAACGATCATCTTTATTCAATTTTTTTGCTTGTGCAGCTCCAATACCAACAGATAATCCCTGTCCTAGTGATCCTGAGGCAATTCTGATCCCAGGAAGATGCTCGTGGGTTGCTGGGTGGCCTTGCAACCTCGAATTTAGTTTTCTGAACGTTGCCATTTCTTTTGGCTCAAAGTAGCCTGCACGGGCAAGCGTGGCATACCAAACCGGTGAAATATGACCATTTGAAAGAAAGCAAAGGTCTTCGCCTGCTCCATCCATCTCAAATTTTGGATTATGCTTCAGGATGTGAAAGTAAAGCGCCACAAAATATTCTGTACAGCCCAATGAGCCACCAGGATGACCCGATTGGCAAGCATGCACCATACGAACTATGTCTCTGCGGATTTGTGAAGCTAATTTCTTTAGTTGAATAAGATCAGGTTGTGGCATTTGTAAATTTTTGGGTGAATATCAGGGTTTTCCTAAGCAAGAAAAAATTGACGTTACAATCCTGCTACTTCTTTTTCTTCGCAGCTTTCTTTGCTATTTTTTTTGCCGCCTTCTTAACAGGTTTCTGTTTAGCAACCTTTTTTGCCGCCACTTTCTTAGATGTTATCGTGGCTGCCTTCGCAGAAGATGAAATGGCACCACTTAAAATCTGGCTAGCGTGATTTTTGGTGTCTACTTTTTCGATTACCTCACTGATTATTCCATTTTCATCAATGATATACGTTACCCTGGCTGTGCCCATGTATGTTCTACCGTACATTGATTTTTCAACCCAGGTTCCATACCTATTATGGACAGCTTTGTCGGTATCGGCTAATAATTTGAAAGGAAGTTTTTGTTGTTCAATAAACTTGCGATGCATTTTTTCATTGTCGGAGCTAATGCCGAGAATTTCATAACCAGCTTTTTGAAGGGCTTTGTAATTATCGCGGAGGCTGCATGCCTCTAGTGTACAACCCGGAGTCATATCTTTAGGATAAAAGTATAGAACTACTTTTTTTCCTTTTAAGTCTGAAAGCTTTACAGACTTTTCATCCTGATCATTTACAGTAAAGTCAGGTGCTTTAGTGCCAACAGCGAGTGCCATAGTTATAAGATTTTTTGTTTGAAGAGTTTTTCGTTACCAGCATTGTCCACCACTTTCAACTCGAAATCTCCTTTTAGTGGTTGTGATTTATCAAGTCGGTCGGATTGGATGATTCCGGTTTTATAATCGTAATTCATCAACAGCCATTTACCGTTAATGTTTGCTTCAAAATATGCAATTCCGGAGAGGCCATCCCGTATGCGAAAGCGAGCGGATGAGTTGTGGCAGTATACTTTTGTAACCGCTGGAGGTACGCTGTCTTGAAGGACGACAAAGTTGCCTAATTCGCGTGTTGAGAACTTCACTTTACCATTGCTCCAATCTCCGCCAATATAGGTGTAGCGGTCACCATCGGCCCTATAAATTCCGGTTTTGCGATTCACCTCGTAATCCTTTTGTGGCCGTAATGTGATATCGACTGTCTTATGAAGTGGCGTTACGTTGCTTCCAATGGTATACACTTCGCGACCTTCGTCCTGGATAACATTGACATTAAGAAACAGTGTGTCATAAAGCGCATCCTCTTGAAATTTAATTTCAACCAAATCGCTATAGTACGTGTACTCTGTTCTGGAAGGCACAACATCCTTGAATTGAAAGGCTAATGAACCTGAGCAGGACTGTACCGAGTCGGGTAATGACTTTTGTAGGTCGATCAGGTAAACTGCTTTGCTTGGGTTGAAGTACGCAGGATTGATTTCCGATTTAATTCCTTTCGTGAAGACGGATAACGATTTTTTTTCCAGGCAACCTTGAGCGGAAATAACAAGTGTGTTTTCAAGTATATCGAAACTGATATCCTTCTTACTTGCTTCTAAAGTCATCACTTCCAACACTGGTTCTGACGGACTTAGCGTAAACTTGATAACACTTTTGTTTTTGGAAACATCCTGAAGGGTAATAGATACTGGCACTTCTTTGTGGCCTACGATAATCTCTCCTCCGTTTAACGAGCCGTCATAAAATTTCAATGAATTTCCGTCATCCACATAAAGTTTATTGAAACGCGTTCCAGTGGTCTTTAATGTTTTGAAATCCATGAGTGCAAGTATGCCGCGTGTTTCAGCTAGATCAAACTTGTCTATGTGTTGAGAAAATATTTTCTGACTATCGGCCCTCATCTCAATGTGGTTGATGCCAAACCGGAAACTTGAATTGTCCATCTTGTCAATCGCCAATAGCTCTACACCAATTCGGCCGTGAGCCAAAATGTTTTTGGGTAGGGTATAGGTGTCACCAGACTTCAAAACATAAAACTCAAATCTTCCAAACCGGTCATTGATTCGGGAATCCTTGTCCAGGGTTTTTAAAGCAATCTTTTTAGCAACTGGAGCGTGGTTGTCTTCCACTTCCGTAAATCCAAACGTCAATGGATTAAGCGCTTCATTGTTTTGATTGCGGATTTCAAAGTGGAGATGTGGTCCATTGGAACCACCCGTATTACCTGAAAAGGCTACAGTGTCTCCTCGTCCAACAGGAAACTGCTCTGGTTTAAAGAACAAGTCAATTTCAAAGGTCTTCCTTTTATATTGCTCTTGCTTGACATACTCACCTAAGGTTCCTTTTAGCTTATCTAAATGGCCATAAACAGAGACTTTACCATTCTGATGAGTGATATATAGCACGTTTCCGTAGCCAAAAGAGCTGATGGTTGCACGTGAAACAAAGCCATGATTCGTGGAAAGAACGGGTATTCCTGTGAGGTTATTAGTCCGTACGTCAATTCCCCCGTGGAAATGAGTGTTCCTTAGTTCGCCCATCGTGCCTGCCAGGAAATTAGGATGACCTGGATTAATCGGGAACAAATAGGCTTCCTCAGCAGGCAAAAGCTTTAATGGCCTGTCGGGTGCACTAAACTGACCGAAAGAATAGAATGACAGGAACGAACTGCAGAAAACGAGAATCTTACTTAACCTCAAACTCCAACAACTTTTCATTTTCAATGTAGGCTGATAATTTATTTCCAATAATAACAGGCCCAACACCTTTAGGCGTGCCGGTAAAAATGAGATCTCCGGTTTTTAGCGTAAAAAATTTTGACAGATACGATATGATATAATCAAACGGGAATAGCAATAGGCTAGTATTTCCTTGTTGCTTTAATTGCCCATCAACTTCCAATTTAAAATTGATGTCTTTTATGTTTTTGAATTCACCCACAGGAATGAATTTCTCCGAGATGGGAGCAGAGCCGTTAAAACCTTTTGCAATATCCCAAGGCAAACCCTTCTCTTTCAATTTTGATTGGATGTCGCGCGCTGTAAAATCTATACCGATGCCGATCGCGTCATAGTACTTTGATGCAAACTTCTCTTCAATGTTCTTGCCTTCCTTACAGATGCGAAGAACAAGTTCTACTTCATGATGGATGTCCTTTGAAAAATCCGGATAATAGAAGGGTGCGTTATTTCGGAGAATAGCTGTATCAGGTTTGGTAAAAATGACGGGCTCATCTGGCCGTTCGTTATTCAACTCCTGGATGTGCTCCACATAATTTCTTCCGATAGCAAATATCCGCATAACCGTTTGTGTATAATTATCCACAAAGGTAGAAACAATACCCGGCAGTAGTAGTCATTTGTGGTTTTTTTTGACTGGTTCATGCCATTCAAGATTCAGGATTCAAATTTGACAGTCACTTAAATCTTGAACTATGAATTTTGAATTCATTGGTTCCCAAAAGAATTTTATCTTTGCTTCATTAAAACCAACCTTATGCTTAAGAAAGTTGCCTCGCTTTGCCTAACTATTCTAATACTTTACGGATGTGCGACCGTGCCAGTTACCGGAAGAAAACAATTGAGTTTAGTCTCCAGTGATGAGATCAATGCCATGGCCGCGCAGCAGTACAAAGAAGTAATTACAAAAGGCCCATTGTCAAACAATGCTGATCAAACAGAAATGATCAGGCGTGTTGGAAGTAAGATACAGAGGGGTGTAGAACAATATATGAAGGAGAAGGGTGCGAGTTCCCAGTTATCTGGATTTAAATGGGAATTCAATCTCATTCAGGATGACAAGACCGTGAATGCCTGGTGTATGCCGGGTGGAAAGGTGGCTTTCTATACTGCCATCTTGCCTATTTGCCTAGACGAAACAGGAGTAGCTGTTGTCATGGGACATGAAGTAGCACATGCTATCGCTAATCATGGGAGGGAGCGAATGAGTCAGGGATTAGTTCAGGAGTTTGGAATGAGTACGCTGGGAGCTGCCATGGGTCAAAATCCTGGGGTTACAAGCCAGATTTTTCAACAAGCAGTTGGAATGGGTTCACAGGTAGGAATGTTAAAGTTTTCCAGAAGCCATGAATCGGAGGCTGATCATATCGGTTTGATCTTTATGGCAATGGCTGGTTATGATCCAGAACAAGCCCCTATATTTTGGGAGCGCATGAGCAAGTTGGGCGCAGGACAAAAGCCACCAGAATTTTTATCCACTCACC
>JANOQK010000255.1:0-32627 GCA_031414855.1 Bacteroidia bacterium
ATTTCTTGGTTACCCTGGAAGAATAGGAATGCCACCAGAGCTAACAGTTATCGAGTTGAAGAGAGCTTGATTTCTGGATTCTGGATACTTGATTGAGATCAGGAGAGCTATTTTTAAATGCCATCTTAAAAAGATTTCATCCGGAAGCATATGCTAGCCTGGATTTGAAATAAACCACTCCTAAAATAATCCGGTCATTTATCCAGTAATCCAACAGATAATATTCCAAAAATCGTATTTTGGTTCAGTTAAAATCTGTTTACGATGAATCTGAATATTAATGCACAAGAACAAAACACCTACGATGCAATTGTTGTAGGCACAGGAATTAGCGGAGGATGGGCTGCGAAAGAGCTGTCGGAAAAAGGCCTCAAAACATTAGTACTTGAACGTGGCCGTGATGTTAAACATCCAGATTACCCAACGGCTACAAAAGATCCGTGGCAGATACCAAATGGAGGCAGACCTACACAAGAGGATTTAGAAAAGCAAGGCGTTCAAAATCGTACAGGCTATACCACCAATCAGACAACTAAGCATTGGTTCGTCAACGATCTTGAAAATCCATACACTGAAAAAGAAGGAAAGCGTTTTGATTGGATGCGAGGCTATCATGTAGGCGGTCGCTCGCTTACCTGGGGGCGTCAAAGCTATAGGTGGAGCGATTTAGATTTTGAAGCGAATTCAAAAGACGGTATCGCTATCGATTGGCCGGTACGCTATAAAGAAATTGCTCCCTGGTATGAATACGTAGAAACCTTTGCAGGCATTAGTGGCCAGGCGGAAAATCTTGCGCACCTGCCGGACAGTAAGTTCCTTCCCGCCATGGAATTGAATTGTGTGGAGAAGGAATTAAAAAAATCGATGATGGACAAGTTCGGCCGCTTACTCACCATTGGCAGAGTAGCTCATGCTACTGGACCGCTTACTCATAATAATAGTCCGCAACGTGGATCATGTCAATACAGAAACCTGTGCAGTCGCGGTTGTCCTTATGGCGGATACTTTAGTAGCAACGCGTGCACACTTCCATCAGCAGAACGTTCAAACAACATGACACTGCGTCCAAACTCAATTGTATATGAATTAATTTACGATGAGAAGAAAGGCAAAGCGACAGGTGTGAAAGTGTTGGATTCAGAGACTGGGCAGACTACGGATTATTTCGCGAAAATAATTTTTCTAAATGCCTCTACTATGGGTTCAACTTTCATCATGATGAATTCAATTTCTAACAGATTCCCCAATGGATTTGGAAATGACAGTGGTGAACTTGGCTGCAATATTATGGATCACCATTTGGGCGTTGGTGCAAGCGGTCAGATGGAAGGATTCGAAGATCAGTATTATTCAGGTCGCAGAGCAAATGGAGTTTACATTCCGAGATTCCGCAACATAGGCAAAGATAAGCGCGACTATCTGCGCGGCTTTGGTTATCAAGGTGGTGGCAGCAGACAAAGCTGGTCTAGTCTTGTAGCAGAATTAAGTATTGGTGCAGATTTGAAAAAAGCTGCCGAAACACCGGGCCCTTGGAATATTGGAATTGGCGGTTTCGGAGAAGTATTGCCAGATCACTCTAATCAAGTAACCATCAACAAAGACAAGAAAGATAAATACGGTTTGCCCACCTTGTTGTTCGACACAGAATTTAAAGAGAACGATTATAAAATGCGCATTGACATGGCAGCCGATGCAGCCGAAATGCTGGAGGCAGCTGGTGCTAAAAATGTTAGCTCGCATGATAGAAAGACGCAACACGGACTTGGTTTAGGTATTCACGAAATGGGAACAGCTCGCATGGGCAAAGATCCTAAGACTTCGGTGCTGAATAAAAACAATCAGGTGCATGCATGCAAAAATGTGTTTGTTACGGATGGTTCGTTCATGACTTCGGCTGCTTGCGTGAACCCTTCGCTCACCTACATGGCTTTTACTGCAAGGGCTGCAGATTTTGCAGTAAGCGAATTGAAAAAAGGTAATTTGTAATACTCTTAAATAGTTTAACTATGAATACGATAATAGATAGAAGAGAGGCCCTGCGCAAAACAGCGCTGATGATGGGTGCTGCAATTTCGGCCGCGGCATTTGCGGGTCTCATGCAAGGTTGCAAGACAACTCCTGAACTTACCTACGTGCCTCGATTTTTTAACGAAGACCAAGGACGCCTTGTCATGGAAGTGGCAGAGATCATTATACCCAAGACAGATACACCTGGCGCAAAGGATGTGGGCGTGCCTGGGTTTATTGATACCATGCTGAAGGAGTGTTATAAGAAAGAAGACCAGGATCGCTTCCTCGAAGGACTTACAGCCTTTGATGAATCAGCAAAGACTGCCTATGGCGACAGTTTCATTTATTGTAATCCCGAGCAGCAAGTGGAGTTAGTGAAGAAGACACATGATGCTGCCGTTGCAGAGGCAAAAGAAAACCGAGAGGCAAAGCGTCCATTTATTTTGATGACGAAAGAACTCACTCTGTTAGGGTTCTTTACATCAGAACCTGGTGCTACGCAAGTATTGCAATACGAAGCAGTTCCGGGAGCATACAAAGGTTGTCTTCCTTTGTCTGAGGCAGGTAATGGAAAAACGTGGGCTACTTAATACGAGACGTATCAATAATTTTGTAAAGGCTGAGCGATCAGCCTTTTTTTATTGTCGAATTTTTTTGATTGGCCATCTTTGTAGTTGTCGATCTTCATTCATCTTCACATCAAGCAAACGCTGCTTTTATTTTTTGTCATTGCTCGAAATCTATCCATTTCTTTTCAAAGTAAATAGTTGTCGATTTGTTTGTCTTGTCAATCACTTTTGCTTTGACTCGTCCTGAAAAAAGTTCACACTTTTTGGTTAAAAGTCCTGATTTATCAATCAGCTAATAGCAAGTTTGAATACCAGTCAGTACTCTAAGGGCTTACTAGGTTTACAGAAAGGTTAAAGTAAAAAGCATTCTGTAAATTGTTTTCAAGTGTGTAAGGGGTGTTGCCAAAGCCACGGAAAATATTTCCGTCATCAAGGTTAAAGTTCCATGGATAACGAAGCCCCGCCTGCGCACTTAGCCAAACGAAGTTTTTGATTGACCGTTCAAAAGTCATCCGAATCCGAAGTTCACTTCTGCGCAACTCCGGGTTAGCAATTCCCTCTACTCCTTTTAATGACGACATGCGATAGGTTTGACCTTCTAACTCATATCCAAAAAAGGCAAGTGTCCGTGTATTGAACGTTCTTCTAAAATTTGCTCGTGCCGGAAAGACCGACTCAATTCCCCACTTGCGTGATGGCGCAGTATAATTATACATGAAAACCGGAATCACGTTTGGTTCGCCCACCCTATACGTGCGGGAGACACCAAAGCCGTACATGAGCCGATCGTGTTTTTTCCAACCATACACAAAGGTGGGTGATACCCTTGTGTAACTCAAAGACTGGAAATCAGGTAAAAAATAATCACCATTCAAGTCAAACATGGATTGAATCAGCACAAATCTTTTTTCGTTGAATGGCTTGAATAATGTGGCTGTAATACCTGTTGTGCGAAGGCCACGCGTTTGAAGTGAGGCACTGATCGGATGCGACTCACTTGATTCAATTTGACAGTTTGTTTCCCAATAATTGACACCGATATTCAAAAGAACATTGGCACGTGATATAACCGGAAAGTTACTATTGATTCGAGTACCTTGCGCACTTTTGACACGCACGCTTGATGTAGGGAGGCTGCCCCATGCACCAAAACTGACGTCATGGGTACCTTGAAAATCGTAACCAAGGGAGATTAGTTTATTCGGGCTCTGATCCAATACTTTGTTAGTACAAAAACGTTTTGCGCCATCTGCCAATTCTGCATCATCATACATGCTGAAATCTTCCTCCACTATCGTGGTATCCTATTCCTGTGCGAAGAGGGTCATAGAAAACACCACTAGCAAAATTGCAAGTTGCAAACGAATCATGAGATTACTTTTTCTTAATGATTACTCGCTTCCAAACATCTGTCCTTCCAAACAGACTCACACCAATGAAGCCGCGTACATCTAATGTGTTTTCATCTGTAAGGGTAATGGTGCAAGAATAGGTACTTCCACTTTCTGGATCGTATATGGTTCCTTCCTCCCAATTTTTCTCTCCCTTATAAGTAAAGTCCTTTAGCATGCTATAACCTAATAAAGGTTTAGAGCGTAGACTTTCGTCAGGATTATTTTTATCCAATTTAGGATTGCCGGCCTCATCCTTGGGTTCACGCAACCAAACTATGCGTCCGTTAAACTTGTCTGTTGCTCTATTAATTTTGATTCGAGCTTTGCCACTGCCGGATTCCCACACGCCAAGAATAGCCTCAGATTCAACTTGGCCAAAAGAAAAAGCGCTAAAAAGAACTGAAATCAGACCTAAAAGTGATGATCTTTTCTTCATAAGAGTAATGCTTACTTAAATAGAAGTAATACTATCATTCAAATGTAAATAAAAAAGGGTTAGGAACAGCGTTGGGTCGACCTAAAATTTCTCTCGCTAAAAGTTTTGGTAATGGCTTGGCTAAGGAAGTCGTTTAGTTCGTCTTCCGAAATGTTAATCATCTGTTTCAATACCTGTCTAATCTGTTCCATTTATTTCTGCCAATGTTGGTCGGTTTGGGTCGGTCGCACAATTGCCGCTAACGGTTTGCGGTTTTTTGATGGGTGGGCTTTTCAGCACAAATGTTCATTGGGAACACTGCACTTTCTGTACCCACAAAACTGTCTGGGGAGTGCCAAATCCCGCCTATTTGCAAATGTGCTGTTAACGGTTCGTTGTTATTGTTTGACCACGGTGTAATTCAGTTCCGTTACCCCGCAGTTAAATTGTCGAGTAGTAGGCAAAAGTTTTAGTTTTATTTTGTCTTTGATGTCTACAAACAATGGAATGCCTCGTCCAAGAATAATGGGATTAACAAATAGCCAATAGCCGTCAATTAAGTTTTGTTGAATTAGTGAATGTGTTGCGGTCGGGCTGCCAAAAAGCAAGATGTCTTCACCCGCCTGTTGCTTTATTTCATTAATTTTTCCCGAAAGGTTGTCGCTAATTATTTTTGTGTTGGTCAAACCCTCGTCTTTCATTGTTTTTGATAAAACAACTTTGTGAACTTTG
The DNA here is from genome assembly GCA_031414855.1 of Bacteroidia bacterium. Lineage (GTDB taxonomy): Bacteria > Bacteroidota > Bacteroidia > Cytophagales > Cyclobacteriaceae > ELB16-189. The sequence goes on from JANOQK010000255.1 coordinate 5,121, forward strand.
CTATACCACTTGGAATGTTCAATGTCATGCTTGGTCGCTGTTGGTTTGTCTGCAGCGGTAGGCCAATAACTTTCCATCAATTGATAAGTTACTCGTCCATATAATGCAGTGTCGCCTTCGCTTATGCGCTTACCGACATAATCAAAAATTTCTTGGTCAGCTTTAATCCAGTCCATCTCTCCGTTCGGTCCTGCTACAAAACCGTCAAGCGAGAGGTGCATAAATGAAATTATTTTTCTCATATAGTTCTATTTTTATTGTTGGCTACGGTTGTTATTTTCTTATTAAAATGATCGCTAACGTTTTGCAGAATTGCGATGGGCGGGCTTTTCAGCATAAATGTTCATGCGGAGAACTAAACTTTCTGTAATCAAAAATGTTTCTGTGAAGCTCTGTACCGCCACTTTTGACAAACCCATGTTATAGCCAGTGCTTATTTGTCTGCCGCTGTTGTCTATATACAATATTTATCAATTATTTTTTTTCTTCACATTAGCTTACAAATCTTCGCCAATCCATCCCTTTTTCCTTGTATTGGCGAAAGTCCCATATCGGAAGTAGCGTAAGGTAGCAAGTTCATTAAAAGCTATCAAAGAGCGTTTTAATCTTTTGAATGCTTTTGCTCAAATGGGTTAAGTGAACCCTACTTCACCTTATCTCTCCGCTCTTTCACCTCGCGCCAACTAGTAAGTATAATACCTTCCTGTTGAATAAAATTTTTAAACTCCGGATCTGTCATGGCCAACAAATCGCCTTTGCGAATGTGTCCGGAGTCGGTGATGTAAGGGAACACTTCTGTTGGTTTCGAGCAGTGCATGATCACCATGGTAAGCCCGGGCTTCAGTGATTTTATCGATTCTATGTATTGTTGAGTAGCATATTTTTGAAGACTAGCGTCTGTGGCTCTAGCCGAAGCCGGATATTTCCAGTCGTAGCTAACGTTATGCAAGTCGTCTAACACGGGCAGTCCCGCATCCCAAATGACTTTGCCGGTTTGTTGAAATTGCTTCAAAACGTTTTCGCCCAACCCTGATTGTTTTCCAATCATTGTATTGTGCCCTGCCGGAAACATAATAGGAATTTGTTGTTCAATTCCTACTTTGATGTACCGTTGAAGAAATTCTGGTGAAGCAAATAAAGTACCCATGTGCGAGTCGAGATGAGTAGGTTCAAATCCCATCAATCTCGCTCTTTCCAGTTGAGCTCTTATTTCTTTTTCCACTTCATCTGCCGATGTATGCGTAACAACATCGTCAACACTTGCCCACATGGCGCCTTCGCTATCTACCAAACCAGGCACAACACTTTTGCCTGAAAGGGGAGCCCATCTGTAATCGCTCCACTCTGATGTTAAGGTAAGATGTAGGCCTGCATCTGTTTTAGGATTTTGCTTAAGAAAATGAACAAAACCTGGTACCCACGGTGTTGGCATCATCACACTAACAGAAGTGGCTACTCCATTTGTTATAGCCAGCTTGGCTCCTTCATTGGAATCCCACGACATGCCTGCATCATCCACATGCAAGATCAAAACCTTTGCTCCTTTCGGGAAACCAAGTTTTTCGGCATAAGTATCCTGGGCATACGATGTTGAAAGGGATAGAAAAATATTGAGTAGAAGCAGTGCGATTTTTTTCATAGCATATTTATTCGCCATAGCTGGCGAATAAATATATAGAAATATCAGGAGATGAATGAAGAATTTAAAACTGCATCTGCGACCTTCTTTCGAAGTAGGGCTTTAAAATGGTTCGATCCAACAACACAAAAGCTAATCCCATTGTTAGGATCAAAATACCATTGATCATCCACTTCCCGTTAAACGGAATAGTTGGGAATGGATTTTTAATAAACTTATTCTCAAGCGGAAGTTTATCCAGACTAATAGTGTCATTCATATTATCAAAGACACCTGAAGAAAGAGATAACGTCATCACACCAACGGCTACCAAGATTCCAAACAAAAGGAAAAGACCATTCTTAGGTGATAATGTACTTCGAACGGGCATGCGATCTAAATTATTCATCACCCGTTCGCTAAATAATTTGGAAGGCTGTTCAAGCCTGGCTTTTCCGGCAAGGACGGAATGAACTTGACGAAGTTCTTCAAGCCGGATTTCCAGATAAGAATTGTTTGCCAGGAGGTTCTCCAGTTCTGCCTTGTCTTTTACGGTCAGGGTGCCATCCAGATAGTGGAGAAGTTGGTCATCCTGTTTTTGCGTGATCCGTTCCATACCTATAAAGTTAGTGCTTCTTCTTTTAATATTTTTTTCAATTCGTCCGCCAATCGTTGCCGGGCGCGGTGTATTCTCACTTTAATTGTATTCTCATTTTGTCCCATCATGTCGGCCACTTCTTCCAGCGAAAACTCTTTTATGTAATAGAGTTGAATTGCCAGTTTATCAGTCTCGTTTAGTTTATCCATTGCCTGGCCAACAAAAATCTGCTTATCATCTTTCTCCATCTGGCTGTCGGCCCTCAGGGAATATTCTACAATGCTATTTTCAATGCTTTGAAACTGCTGTCTGTTTTTGCGTTTGTAACTGATGGCAGTGTTGAATACTATTCTATATAACCAAGTTGAAAACTTTGCCTGTCTGTTGAAGCCTTTCAGATAATGAAACGCTTTGATAAATCCGTCCTGAGCTGCCTCTTCCGCTTCGGGTCTGTTTTCCAAAATCTTCAACGCAATGGTATAGGCATAGCTTTTATATTTATCCACCAGCTTGGCATAAAGGTCGCGCTCGCCAGCCAAAATGCGGTCGATGAGTTGAATTTCCTCCTGTAATGTGATCACGGGCATTGGACGCAGTTTGTGCAGCGGAAGTTACATATATAGGAGAAGTACTTTTTTGTTTATTTTCCCAAACTATTTTTCAGCTTGCGTGTAACCGATAAAATATCCCATGCGTCAAAGGGGCAAACATTAAAAATTAACATTATGAGCAGCGAAGAAATAATAATACCAGTGTTTGGGATCATGCTTCCCATCATCATCAGCTTAGGAGCCTTTGTCATGGTAGTCTATATCCGCAAGTTTGCAAACCTGGAGCGAATGGCGATTATTGAAAAAGGCCTGAACCCTGATCTTTTTAAAGCGGAAAAGTCGGCTTCGGGAACCTTGAGAGCTGCCTTACTTTTGATTGGAGTAGGAATAGGTTTTCTAGTTGGTTACTGGCTGGATCGTGCCTTTGATATGGAAGAAGTAGGTTATTTCTCTATGCTCTTCATCATGGGAGGACTGGGTTTAGGATTGGCCTATAGGGTGGAGGAGAAGAAAGCGAAGGCTGGTCGTCAATAGAAGTACAAAGCTTAAAGTAATAGGACTTCAGGTGGGAGAAATGCCAACTGAAGTCTTTTTCTTTTTTAAGCGTATACCCATTTCATCAAGGTCATCGAAATAATGAAAATAATGACGAGTGAAAACAGATTAAGCAGTAACCCGGCCTTGATCATTTCTTTAATCCTGATGTAGCCGCTCGCAAACAGAATGGCGTTTGGAGGAGTAGAAACAGGCATCATAAAAGCACAACTTGCAGCCAATGTTACGGGCATGGCAAGCAATATGGGACTAATGTGAAACCCATCAGCAATACCAAAAACAACGGGCACAAAGATGGTGGTGAGAGCTACATTGCTCATGATCTCTGTAAGTGCCATAGAGATAAAAGTGAGAAGGAAAGTCAAAGCGGGTAAACTGATTGTTCCTTGTTGTGATATTTTTTCTCCTACAATCTGAACAAGGCCTGCATCTTCCATTCCTTCGGCCAGGCATAAGCCGCCTCCAAACAACAATAGAATTCCCCACGGTAAATTCTTCATATCGCTCCACTCCAGCAAGAATTTGGATTTGCCCAAATTCACTGGCATGAGAAACATACATATACCACCGGTCATTGCAATGGTGGTATCGTCCAATAGATTTTTTCCAATAAGGCCATTCAAATTCTGGCGAAAGATCCAAAAGAAGCAGGTGATAGAGAATATCACCAGTACCAGTTTTTCTTCCTTCGTCATCTTTCCTAAATCACTCAACTTTCGTTTGATTAGATTATCAGAACCTTCAATTGCCGGCAAGTTGTTGCGATACAAAACTTTTGTGATAATGAAATAGAGCGATGCCAATAGGGCAATCATTAAGGGTATACCTACAATCATCCAACTGCTAAAACTCACATCCAGATTGTAAAATCGTTTCATGTAACCTACCATCACAACGTTGGGTGGTGTTCCGATGATCGTTGCAATGCCTCCGATACTCGCTGCGTATGCAATAGAAAGCATTAAACCTGTCGCAAATTTTTGAAATTTCGGATCGTCTTTTTGCCCCGTTTCTTTTGCTAGCAAACTCGTTACAGAACTGGCGATGGGCAGCATCATCACAGCGGTAGCAGTGTTGCTAATCCACATACTGATGAGTGCTGTAGCCAGCATAAACCCTAGGATGATACCATTGCCACTTGTGCCCGTTAGCCGGATAAGATTTAAAGCTACGCGCTCATGAAGGTTATATTTCTCGAGGCCTAACGCGAGGATAAATCCACCCATGAACAAAAAAATCACCGGGTCACCATACGGTTGACTAGCTTCTCGAACGGTGCTAATTGACAACAATGGAAATAGCACCATTGGTAACAAAGCCGTTACGGGGATAGGAACTGCTTCAGTTACCCACCAGGTTACCATCCAAGCTCCCAAGGAGAGAACAATAACCGCTTTTATAGATAAGGAGGTTGAACCTAGTAGAAAGTATAGCAGTGTGAAGAGTAATGGCCCCAGGAGTAGGCCAACAAGTTTGGTTTTAGAAGCGAAATTTTCCAAGTAAGATAGATTTAACAGTTTTAAAGTTAAACCGTTGGATCAGCAAAGCAAATTGATTTTTTATGAAATCAAGGGAGGCGCAATTTCTAAAAATTGAATCAATTCAAAGGTGCTTTCGGGTTGGCAGGTTTTACAACTACCGTTCGTCCATCAAGTTCAGTTTCGTTTAGCGCTGCAATGGCTTTATTTGCCTCTTCGTCATTTGCCATTTCAACAAAGCCAAACCCTTTTGAACGGCCAGTGTCTTTATCTTTTACAATTTTAGCGGATGTTACCTGGCCAAACTTGGCAAAGGCGGCTTCCAGGTCTTCTGTCCTGGTCTTAAAATTTAAACGGGCGACAAAAATGTTCATGACGTTGAGCTGAATTTTGGTTAACGGAATACAAAATAGAAATTAATCTTAAAAAATTCAAGAGGTGCACTTTGCCTTTCAGCCTTCGAGTGGTTTAACAATCCTATTGTCCAATTAACCAGCAATTAACTCTTTTGCATTTTCGAGGGCCATGGCAGAAGGCTTGGCTCCGCCAAGCATCTTGGCAATTTCGATCACACGCTCTTCTTCGTTAAGTTTCTTGATTAGACTGATTGTCTTGGAAGAAGAGTTGTCTTTATAAACAAAAAAATGCGCGTCAGACTTGGCGGCAATCTGCGGAAGATGGCTAATGGAAATGATTTGATGACGCTTCGCCATGTCTTTCATCATCTTACCAAGTTGTATTGCAATCTCACCCGAAACCCCGCTGTCTATTTCGTCCAAAATCATGGTAGGAAGAGAGGTTTTTTCAGCCATTACATATTTCACGCTGAACATCAATCTGGAGAACTCTCCGCCCGATGCCACTTGTGCCAATGGCCGTGGTGTGATTCCTTTATTGGCACTAAATAATAGTTCTATACTGTCGATGCCCAATGAAGAAGGTGTTACTTTTTCATTTTCAATTTTTAGTGAAGCGTTAGGAATGCCGAGCTCTACTAAAAGTTTTGTGATTTGTTTGCATAGAGGCGCGAAGACTTTTTCTCTCGACTTGCTGAGCTCTTCTGCCTTTTGCTGCAATGCAACCGTCAATTTTTTAAGGTTCTCTTTAGCACGGGCAAGGGTTTCATCGAGGTTGGATGTTTTATGAGCCCTTTGTTGCAGCGACTCTTGAATATCCAGTAATTGACGAACCTTCTGGTAGCGATGCTTTTGAAGCAATTGATAAATGAGACTTAATCGTTCTTTCACTTCTTCGGTGCGAATAGGATCGAACTCAATTTTGCTTTCTTCTTTTTCAATTTCATTTAACACATCGTCCAACTCAATCTTTAAACTTTCGATGCGCTGTTGAAGTAGCGCGTAATGTGGCGAGTATGAAGCCACTGTGTTGAGTTGGTTTCTCACTTCAGCCAAAGCAGAACTAGCAGAGAATTCGGAATTACCCAATTGCTGGATCACTTGGTTGAACCGGAGCTTGATGTCCTCGGCATGTTCCATGATCTTAAGGTCTGATTCCAACTTCTCTTGTTCATTTTCCTTCAAATCTGCTTTCGTCAATTCTTCCAATTGAAATTTCACGAAGTCAGCTTCCTGCGAAAGTGTTTTAGCTTCTTGGATGAGTGCGTCATAATCAGTTTTTGCCTTGCTAAAATTTTTCCAAATGACGTGATACTCCTGATGTAATTTTTGATTGCCGGCAAAAGCATCGATCAATCGCAGTTGAAAAAAGCGGTTTCCCAATTCCAAGGTTTCATGTTGTGAATGAACATCCATCAAATGAAGGCCAATTTTTTTCATAGCCTCAAGTGTGACAGGCGTGTCGTTAATAAACGCACGGCTTTTTCCGTTTGATCCAACTTCACGTCTGATGACGGTTTGAGTTTCGTAGTCCAGGTCTTCAGCGGCAAAGATATGCTGAAGCTTATACGCAGAAATATCAAATGATCCTTCGATAACACACTTTTCTTGGTCATTCCACAGCGTTTTAGAGTCCGCTCGATTACCAAGTAAAAGTCCGATGGCACCCAACATAATGGATTTTCCAGCTCCGGTCTCACCTGTAATCACGCTAAGATGAGTGGAAGGTTCCATCTCCAGGTGTTTGATTAAAGCGTAGTTTTTTATGGTAAGATGCGTGAGCATGAAAAGGACAATTCAATCCCTGCAATATTAAGAAAAATGTGTTATTCTGGTTCGAAAGAATAGCAGACGAAAAAATTAGTTTGAAACGATCTTTTGATAAATGTTTCGTTTCGGGTCAATAGTCATTAAAATGTCGTACGCTTCGCGCCTAACAGCCAGGTTCCCTTCTGAAAATATGTTGACTAATTCAGTTGCCTTGGTATCGAAGAAAGAAATGACCAGGATTGAATTTGGGTAGACTGCCCAAACTTTTTTCACCGATTTCAAAACATCCAGTACTTGTGTCCGGCTTTCATCAGGTGTTTTGCCAAACGTATCCAATGCCAGTCGATGATACTTGTATGTGTTTTTCCGCAAGTCTACCATTTGTGGATTATTGATATTGTCAATCAATGAATAGCGGTTGCGGTTGTTACCCAGACCTTGCCAGCCAGATCGATTGGAACCTTGTGCGTTGTTTACCACATTGAACGCTTTTTGGAAATACGGACTGCCACCTAATTCACTCATTGAATCATAATCCATTCCAATCATGATGTAGGCATAAAATGCCATCATAGAGGTGAGGTTGGTCAGATAGGTGTTATCATTGTATTCTAATGGCTGAGATTCGATATACTCGAAATCCCAATCGCGATCGGCAAAATTGAACAATACCGTTTCATAGTTTGTATTGTAAACAGGCCGAGCCGCGGTAATTTGAACGTTTGCGGAAAAGTTGCCAATGGAAGGCATTTCGTTAATGTTCAGAAAAAGGGTGCAATTTATTTTTTCAAAATTTTTATAAGAATCAGTTGTCCATTTCCGGGTATTTAAGAAAGTAGCAAATGCCCGCTCCATATCTTTAAAAACACTTCGATCTGTAGTTTGAATCCGATCAGCATTGATAGTCACTTTGCAATTGAGTTCTTGTCCGAAAACGTGAACGGAAGAAAGTAGAAGAATAAGAGCAACAGTGAGGTTACGCATGGGTCTGTTCAATAATAGCAGTAACGATATCGTTAGCTACTTCTTGCTTACTCTTTAGACTAAATTGTTTTACATTCTTTTGGCGATCGATGATACTTACTTTGTTGGTATCACCTCCAAATCCTGCTCCTTTGTCATTCAATGAGTTGAGAACGATCAGGTCGAAATTTTTGATGGCTATCTTCTTCTCAGCATTGGCCAGTTCATTTTCAGTTTCTAATGCAAAGCCAATGATGATTTGTCCATTCTTTTTCAGCTTTCCAAGTTCTGCAGCAATGTCACGTGTTTTGGTTAGTTCTACTACAAGATTGGCATCCGTTTTTTTAATCTTTTGATCAGCTTTTATCAAAGGTCTATAGTCCGCAACAGCAGCCGAAAGAACGGTGATGTCTGATGCAGGAAAAAGATCGAGGCAAGCGAGATACATCTCTTCGGCCGATGTTACTTTTTTAACCTCAATGTTTGGATGGACGGCCAACTGCGAAGTAGGTCCTGAAACAAGTTGCACCGTGGCACCTTCACGGGCTAATGCTTCAGCGACAGCAAACCCCATTTTTCCGCTTGAATTATTTCCAATGAAACGAACAGGATCAATGGCTTCGTGTGTAGGCCCTGCTGTGACCAACGCCATCTTGCCGGTAAGCTTCCGGTCAGAAAAATACTGTTTGAGTTGTACTACAATTTGTTCTGGTTCGGCCATCCGGCCATTTCCGATTAGGCCGCTCGCTAGTTCACCAAAAGCAGGTGCAATCAACTGATTGCCCCAACTAACAAGAATGGAAATGTTAGATTTAGTGGATGGATGGTTGAGCATATCCAGGTCCATTGCAGGAGCAAAAAACACCGGACATCGTGCAGATAAGTAGGAAGCAAGTAAGAGATTATCACAAATGCCATGAGCCATTTTAGCGAGGGTATTGGCACTCGCTGGAGCAATCACGAGAGCATCGGCCCATAGCCCTAATTCAACATGGTTGTTCCATTGACCCGATTCATCCTTAACAAACTGAGTCAGTACTGGATTTTTGGAAAGCGTTGAAAGTGTTAACGGGGTAATAAAATCATGAGCTGAAGGAGTCATCACAACTTTAACCTCAGCTCCATCTTTGACCAGAAGGCGTATGAGCAGAGCTGCTTTGTAAGCGGCAATACTGCCACTTACTCCAAGCACTATTTTCTTCCCGCCTAGCATGGAAATTAAGCCTCCAGCTTCTCTGTTGTTTCCGTTGCAGGCATCCTAGCGATCAACTTACCTTCCATAAATTCTTCAATGGCAGTTGAAGTTGGCTTAGGCATGCGCTCATAGAATTTTGAAATTTCAATTTGCTCACGGTTTTCAAACACTTCTTCAAGGTTATCAACTGTGGTTGCAAAATCAGCCAATTTGCTATTTAGTTCTTCCTTAATATTAACAGCAATCTGGCGCGCGCGCTTCGAAATTATTACGACTGATTCGTAAATATTTCCAGTAGTGCTATAAATTTTGTCGGTATCACGAGTGATAATAGATGGATGTACTGCCATAGTTTTAAGAATTATCTGTTTTGGTTTTATTTACTTTTGTCATGCTTTCGGAGTAGAACCGTTCAGCATCTTTTAAATATTTGCTGCTAGGAAAATTATCCACTAGCTCCTGATAGTATACAATTACTTCGCTAAAACGAACAACTTGCAGAGATAGCAAACTTTGTGTGGCCAGTTTATATTGTGATAGCACCTTTAGGTAGGCAAGCTCTTCCAGAAATTGTGAATCAGGAAAGTTCTTTTTAAAATTATCGAAGGATATAACGGCTGCTTTATACATTCTTAATTTCAAGTACTCTTTGGCATTTTCATAGCCTTTGCGTTCCAATTTAGTCTGACTCACCACAATCACTTCCGAAGCCTTTTCCCGGTATTGACTATCCGGATATTGGTTAAGGAAGTTTTGCATGGCATTCATGGCCTCAATACTATTTGTTTGGTCGAGATTTTGAGCAGGAGAGGCAACGTAAAGAGAATAGGCATACATGAAGTAAGCCTCCTGCACAAGTGGGCTTCGGCCATACGTCTCGTAAAATGTCTTGAATTGATTCGAGGCTAGGAGGTATGTCTTTTCGTAATATTGGCAATACGCAAGGTAAAACTCAATTTTTTCGCCTTCTGGCAAGCCCCTCACAATTGGTCTGATTTCTTCAAATAGGAGGGCTGCCCGATAGTAGTCCTTCTTATTATAGTAATTAAGACCCCCTTCATACTTAACCCGCCAATCCTCGCTCTTTTGAATTTTCCTGAATTTACTACAGGACGAGGCCACGACCAGAAAAAGGACTATAAAAACTGAATAATTAAGAAACCGGGTCTGCATAAGCGCGCAAATATACAATAAGGGTAAGAATTAACAATTTGAAGGATTTGGTTGACACCATCTAAACGAAGAAAGGATCAACTTATTTCCGGATGATAAGTTTGCGGGTTAGCACCCCATTATTATCCAGATATACAGTATAAAAGTAGACTCCGGCAGAAAATTCATCAGTTGTGAGCTTAATTCTATTTTCAGAGTTAGGAAGTTCATAATTGCCAACGGAACTACCTAGTATATTATGAATGACCACTTTAGCCTTTATGGTTTCGGTGTGGATCTTGTAGTCGATAAATGCCTGATCGGTAACGGGATTCGGGTAAACGTCTTGAATTGTAATATCCTTTGATTGAAATATGAAAGACTTAGCTCGGTGTTCATCAATGGTAATGTTGACCTGATGTTGAATCACATTCTGTGGACTTCCTCTTAAAAAAAACTCAAATTTTAAGTTATTTTGACCTGTTACAAGGCCTGTTTCTAATGTGTAATAAAGGCCGTTTAATGTCTCACCTGACTCAACCCGTTTTGAAAACTCGTCAATCTCTGTCTCCAGGCAATTTTTATCTAAGCAGAAATACCCCTTTTGGGTACCTCCAAGGTCATTATTTGCCTTTCTGATGATATAAAATTGAGGTTTATCGGTGTTATTTTTAATTCTTAAGGGAATCCTTAACGTCTCACTGATAGCTGTCTGATAATTCTCTTGACGGTCAATCAGCTCGAAACCCTGAGAAAAAGCTCCAGTAACGGCTAAGATTAAACCCAAAGAAATCAACCACTGCTTCATGTGCCTAGACTAATTCAAGGGAAATGTAATGCATTCTTATTTTTTGTCCTAAAGAAACTTTAAAAAATTAGACCCCAGGAACAATAAGCATAGTCAGCGGCTCGTTGCTGTCATTTTTTTACCACGTCTTCTTTTTTTGGCTTCTGATCGCTTCGCCATTTAAATCCTTTCAAAAGCTTGTCCTCCTTTTTCAGCTCATGAGGAGGGATAAAGGAAGCCTCTGGTTTAATGTAAAAACTAACATTATTGATTTTTCCTTCTTTAAAATTGATTTTCATATTGCTGCAGATAATTTTATTCATGCCTATTGTAAAAACAGGCTCAACGACTTTTGTGGTATCGCTTAGGTTTTTTTTGTCAGGCTCCTGCAGCATATAATAAAGACTTTCGCCATTACCCTGAACAGTCACATGCGTGATGATTTGACCTTTAAAATTGGCCACCATTTTTCGTCCTTTAATTTGATTATAGTTCTTCAGCGTATCTTCTGAAATAACAAAAGAATTAGCCACCAGGTAAATCTTATCTATGTTCTTTCCATTCAGTAGTATTCGGATGGAATCAGCAGCCAGTTGATTTCCTGCGGACCAGAGAACCGGGTCTTTAAAAAAATAGATCGTAGAGTCAGAGGAAGAATAAACCAGGGAGTCGGCAATCCCCTGCATATCCTCTCTAAATATCTTCACATGATTGTAAGCCAACAGTCTTCTTTTCTTGGGATCTTCATTTTCAATGGATAACAATGTATCGGCAGAAATAAAGAGTGTGTCTAGATTTTCATCTACCTGAGCCACATAAGCGTTTCCATAAACCTTGGATACGCCTTTTAGCTTGTCGTAATCGCCATCCTCACCATATATAGTTGTGTTTTCCTCCTTTGAGGTCATGACGACTTTCCCTTTAGCTTTATAAAATTTCTTGACATCATCCAAAAAATAAGTAAGGCCAAACATTTTATAGGATATCGTTTCAATCTCTCCTTTGGTGATTGATGAAAGTTTGTTATTTGTATCATAAAAACCATTTTGATAGACTGCGGTCTCACCGTCTTTGATTCCTTTCACCGTGGTGAGATCTCTGAAATAAATAACTTTTGTTGTGGAGTTATATTGGAGTGTATCAGAGGCGAGCGTATAATCTGGATTTTCGCCCACCACATCTGTTTTGAATGAAGCCATGTTTGTGGAAATATCGTAATACCCTTTTTTGCTTGTAAGGGTATTGGTACTGTCTATCAGTTTACCACCATTGAAGTAGCGGGCTTCATTTTTTTTGCGATCATAATCCAAAAAGTCGGTATGTAATGTTGCAATCCCCAATTTGGTAAACACCACGTTCTTTCTGAGAAATGCCGTTTTTGTATTTCCATCGTAGGTAAGGCTGCGTGAAGTAATCGTTACTGAGTCGCCATCCGTAATACGGATTTTACCGAAAGCATCGACAGAATTTTTCGTTCGATAGAAAATAGCAGAATCACAATAAATGGTCGTATTGTTCTGAACAAATATGACATCTCCTATAAACTTATCCGTGCGTATGCCGTCTTTGACTCCTCCACGTTGAATTTCCGCATGTTTTAACTTAACCCTTTTTTGACCAAACGCGGAAGGCATACAGAAAATCATCATCAAACAAACGTTGAAGAGGAGTAAATACCTGGACTTGAAAGTAAGAGAAAATGATAAATCGTGCATCTATACTCGTAAATTTGACTGTGCTAAAATTTTTTCAGGATCATATTGAACGACACAGACTGTGCAAAGCTACCGATAAAATTCTTCTGGCTGTAAGCGGAGGCTTGGATTCGATGGTCATGCTTAACTTGTTTCATCAAGCTGGGTATTCCATAGCGGTTGCGCATTGCAACTTTCAATTGAGAGCTGACGAGTCGGACCTTGATGAAGCCTTTGTGATAGGACGATGCGAGCATATGCAAATTCCGTGTTATGTTAAGCGGTTTGATACCAATAATTATGCCTGGGAAAATAGCTTGTCTATCCAGGTCGCAGCTCGTGACTTACGATATGCCTGGTTTGATGAAATTTTGGTTCAGAATAAACTCGAAAAACTGGCCACGGCACATCACCTCAATGATTCCCTTGAAACAGTACTGCTAAATCTTTGTCGTGGCACAGGAATAGAAGGCCTTGCGGGAATCCCCTTGCAAAACAAATCGATCATCCGGCCAATGCTCTTTGCTACTCGGGCAGAAATTGAAATTTATGCGAGGGCGGAGAAAATTAAGTGGCGGGAAGACAGCAGCAACTTTACAGATGAATACCAGCGGAATTTTTTAAGACATCATATTATTCCGCAACTGAAGGAAATTAATCCCTCTCTGGAGCACACATTTTTGAGCACGCTTGAAAAGGTGAGGGGAGGTGTAGAGTTGATGAATATGGCACAGGGCAATTTGACTAAGATTTTCTTTTCTAAAGAGGAAGGTAAAATCCTTATTAAGAAGGAGACCTTCCAAACATTTCAGTATCCTGGTTCTGTTCTTTGGGAGATGATTAAGCAGTTTGGTTTTAATATGGAGCAATGCGAAGAGATCACTCAATCTATTCTTGGCCAATCGGGGAAGAGATTTTTAACCTCCACTCATCAGCTTATTATAGATCGAGAAAATCTGATCATTTCAAAATGGCAAGATAGCTGGGAGCAAACAGAAATTGCCGAAGGTCAAATTCATTCAACCCTTGGGCCGTGGAATCTTGAAATGAAAACCAGTGAACCAATAATCAAATCCGTTCATACGGAAGCTGTTCTCGATCTGGAAAAACTTCATTTCCCATTGCGATGGAGAAAGTGGAAAGCAGGTGATTCATTTTGTCCATTAGGAATGGAGCATCATAAAAAAATCAGCGACTTTTTGATTGATCAAAAAATATCGGTGTCAGATAAGGATATTGTTACTGTGCTCGAATCAAGCGGTGAAATTGTTTGGGTGGCCGGTCATCGCTTAGATAACCGTTTTAAAATCACACCTCAGACAAAACGCGCGATAACTTTTCGGCTATCATTAGCTAGCAGAGAAAACCTATAACGACTTTTGATAAACCCGATAACGTTTATATACGGTTCCACCTACTTTTTCAAACTCTGATCGCATCAGTTTATTCGTTTCTAAAATTAAATGACTGTCCATAACGGTGAAGCCTCGCTTCCGAGCGGATTCGAGCATGGATTTTCCCAGTAACACATTTAATCCTATTCCCCGAAAGCTTTGCTTCACCGCACCCAACATTAAATTCAGTTGTTTTGCTTTTCGCGAAGCCAAGAGAATATGAATAAATCCAAAAGGGAATAAGTTTCCTTTGGCGCGCTGTATTCCCTTGCTGATGTCAGGCATACCTACTCCAAAAGCTATGGTTTCACCTGTTTGGGTTTGAATTACTTTTACGAATTCAGGATCAAGTACGAACAAATATTGATCTGCAAGACCTTGCATTTCTTCCTCCATCATAGAAGAGTAACCGTAGAGATGTGCATAGGCTTCATTCATTAACCGAAGCGCAGGTAAAATATATGGCTTTAGTTCTTTCTTGTTTCTAAATTCCAATAGCCTGATGTTTGAGTTACTTACAATTCTGTTGGCAATTTTTTCATACACGGCTGGCATTGTTTCCGGTACACATAATTGATAGGAGACACAATCTATTTCCTTCTGATATCCTACACCTTCTACAAGCCACTGAAGATAGGCTGGGTTTGTTGGGGTAACGATTACAGGAAGATGGTCAAACCCTTCAATCTGCAATCCTTGGGGATCTTTATCAGAAAATCCATATGGGCCAATCACTTTGTTCATTCCCTTTTCTTTTCCCCAGTGCTGAACAAATCCCATTAAGGTTTGCGCCACATTTGCATTGTTAATACAGTCGAGATTAAAGAAGGAAATATTTTTTAGATCATGCTGGTCATTGTATTTTTTATTGATGATTCCCATGATCCGTCCTACTGGCTTGCCATTTTGGTAAGCAATCGCCCGGGTCACTTCCGAATAAGATAAGGCTTTATTTTTCTTTGGATTGTGAAAAGCCCATTCATCCATGTAAATGGGTGGCACCCAGTTGTTACGAGACGAGTAGATTTTTTGGGGTAGGAAAATGAATTCCTTCAGCAGACGTTGGCTATTGACAATTCTGAGCTCGACAGACATGATAGGCAAGTTATTGAAGGTTATTTAAGATAAAAACTCAGTCTGATTCTGGATTCTGGATGCTAGATAGAGAAATCTGGATGTTTCATTACAATTCTTTCGGCCAGCATCAAGAATCCAGCATCTGATTTTGATTCAATAAACTGAGAATCCCTTTTTCTTTCTCTAAACCTTCATAAATTGCCGCTCGGATTTTAAAATATATTCAAGATGAAAATAACCGTAGTAGGTGCCGGCAATGTAGGCGCCACGTGTGCTGATGTTTTGGCATACAAAGAAATTGCAAATGAAATTGTTCTGGTAGATATACGCGAAGGTTTTGCAGAAGGCAAAGCGTTGGATATCTGGCAAAAATCTCCTATTGATTTATATGATAGCCGTACCATTGGTTCAACAAATGATTATGCTAAAACTGCCGGTTCTGAAGTAGTGGTGATCACCTCGGGTCTTCCCCGCAAGCCAGGTATGACCCGCGATGATTTGATCGGAACAAACGCAGGCATTGTTAAATCGGTGACTGAAAATGTGGTGAAGTATTCTCCGAATGCAATCATCATTGTCGTTTCCAATCCATTGGATGTAATGACCTATCAGGCGCACATTACCTCAAAATTGCCTCGCACCCGGGTGATCGGTATGGCGGGCATTTTGGATACGGCTCGTTACCGGGCGTTCCTGGCCGAAGCATTGAATGTTTCCCCTAAAGATATCCAAGCCATGTTGCTAGGTGGCCATGGCGATACCATGGTTCCGCTTCCTCGTTATACAACAGTAGCCGGAATCCCCGTAACGGAATTGATTGATAAGGACAAGCTCAATGCCATTATTGAACGCACCAAAGTAGGTGGAGGTGAATTGGTGAAACTGATGGGCACTTCAGCTTGGTATGCCCCAGGGTCAGCGGCAGCTCAAATGGTGGAGTCTATTGTGAAGGATCAAAAGAGAATATTGCCAGTATGTATGCAACTGGATGGCGAATACGGAATAAAAGATTGTTATCTGGGCGTGCCTGTTGTGCTTGGTAAAAACGGAGTTGAAAGAGTAATTGAGCTTGAACTTAATAGTGATGAGATGGCCTTACTCGAAACTAGCCGCAAACACGTGAAAGAAGTAATGGAGGTGTTGGAGAAGATTGGGAAGTAAAAAAAGTATAAAGCGAAAAGCTGAAGTAAAAAGCTGGGTGAATAGCCTGGCTTTTTTTATTTTTCAGTCAATGTAACCATTATGGTAACGTTTTCTATATTTGTACGTAATGAGGATTATCGCTGTTAAGACCTTAAAGCAATTTATCAAGGATTTTCCGCAGGCTAAGCAATCTATCCTTGCATGGTATGAAGAAGCTGAGGCTGGTCAATGGCAAAGCCCAAACGAACTAAAAAAGCAGTACCACCATGCTTCGATAATATCAAATAAACGAGTTGTTTTTAATATTCATGGCAATTCGTTTAGATTGGTTGTAGACATAGAGTATAGATTGAAAATAGTTTTTATTGTGTGGTTTGGATCACACAAGCAGTATGATAAGATCGATATAAAAAACCTGATGTATGATAAAGCCAGTTAAAAATAATAAGCACTATGAATCTGCTTTAAGCCGGATTTATGAGTTGATGCAAAAAGAATTAAAGATCAATTCACCTGAGTCGGATGAACTTGAGATCCTGTCTGTTTTAGTCAAAGAATATGAACACGTTCATTTTCCGATGCCTAAGCCAAGTCCGTTAGAAGCAATACGTTTTAGATTGGAGCAAAAAGATATGACGGAAATTGAACTTTCTGAGATATTAGGATATCGATCACGCAAATCAGAAATTCTTTCAGGCAAACGCAAATTGAGTTTAGCCATGATCCGTAAATTGAACGAGGTATTGCAGATCCCGGCTGAGGTGCTTATCCAAGCTTATTAGATTTTTAATAGAACTATTTGAATCACCGTAAAATCTGGAGCAAAATGCTTAAGGTGCTGTTAGCTTTTACTGTCACGGTTCAATTAGCTTATTCCCAATCCATCATAAAAGGAAAGGTCTTAGATCAATCAGATAGAAAACCTATTGCGTATGCCAATATCGGAATTGTAAATACAAGTGTAGGCACGATTTCAAATGAAGACGGCACGTTCTCTTTGAAAGTATCCGATCAAAACAAAAATGACTCTGTGCTTTTTTCTGCGATCGGCTATGGAAGAAAAAACATTTCTGTTCAATCCATTACAGCGCATGACCTAACTATTCTTCTGGAAGAGAAGCCAGCGCACTTAAATGAAGTAACGATTACTTCTAGTAAAGAAAAAAATAGGCATTTTGAATTAGGCAATAGCAAATACAAGGGCGGTGTTTTGGAAACGGATACTACCTATGCTGGTTCTTCAACTGCACTTCTAATAGAAAATAAAAACCCCTATCAGAAGGATCTTATATTCCCTGTTTATTTAGAACGGGCACGTATTCGAATTTACAGAAATAATTTACTTTCGTTTAAACTGCGCATCCGATTATATTCGGTGGATAGCCTAACCAATTATCCGGGTGAAGACTTGCTAGATAAAAGCCTGGTTGTAGAATCTTCTATGAGGAATGGATGGTTGGAGTTTGATCTTTCGTCATTTAGATTTCTAATCTCGAAGCCGTTCTTTGTTGCTTTTGAACGCATACTCACACAAAATGACCGCACTGAGATTGCTAATGGCTACAAAACATTTAAGCAAAACAACCCGGATAAAGTAGTCGTAGACACTCTTTTATTTGAAGGAAAGAAAATTGCACGAGAAATGTTGAAAGGTGGAGGAATTGATCTGCCGGGAACATTTATTGGGATTGCTGGCAGTGACTCAACACAACAACAGCACTCATGTTTTGTGCGTAAAACCAGCTTTGATAAGTGGGAAAAAGTAAGAGGCATTTTAACGGCAACTGTGATCGTTGCTTACCGATTAGAATAGCCCTTACATTCTAAATCTTCACCCCCAAATAAATTATCTCTGCATTTTGTAGCCCAAATTTCTTTGGTTGAGCTTTCGCGAAATCATCTTCCACGGCCTTCAATCCCGCACGTTCAATTCGCTTTGAATAATCCTTTCCAAACATTCTCACGTGATCATCTTGCCCGAATATTTTCTCACGTTCACGCAGGTCGGTAATAGATTTGTCTTCGAACGTAACATCAGGCACGGGAGAAAAGAAAGGAACCTGCATGATTGCCCAGCCTCCAGGTTTTAGCACACGATGAATTTCGCTCATAGCCTTAATGTCATCTTCAACATGTTCCAATACATGATTGCACAGCACCACATCAAAATGATTTTTCCCGAAAGGAATCTGGTGTATGTCCATCTTTACTTTAGCTAATGGTGATTCAATATCTGCCGTGATGTATTTTTCACCGTGTTGCTTTTCAAAAGGTTTCATGAAGCAATGTTCTGGCGCAATGTGTAGTACATCCAACTGTGCAGAAAAGAAATTTGTTTTTTCTTTCAGGTAAAGCCAAATAAGTCGGTGCCGCTCAAGAGACAAGCACGAGGGGCATAAGGCATTAGATCTTGGGTTTATCCTTCCATAGGGCAAAAACTTCCGGTAATGACTTTTACAAATAGGGCACTCTACCTGGTTCCCAGCATAAAAAATCCCCACAGCTTTCAACCCAATGCCACTGAAGAGTTGTAGGTATTTGCGCGGAACAAACCGGATTAAAAGACAGATGATTTTTTTCATGAGGCGGCAAAGTTATAAGCATAAAGTTGAAAGCAAAAAGTTCGTTTCCAGCGTAGGTTTGAAATAACCAGTTCCACTCCCTCTTTCAACTTTTAGCTTTCAAGCCTTTAACTTTTTATTCTTACTTTAAAACTATTCCCTCCATTCCCCCATCTTTATATCAAAATAGGCCTAAAACTGGAAAATCTGAGCTCTTTATACGAACCGGCTGTCATGCAAACCGATGCCCTCGTGGCGCGTGCACGCGATGGGGACAAGAATGCCCAGGGAAGACTTGTGAAGTTGTGGTATAAGCGAATTTACAATTTCAACTACAAGTTTTTCTTTGACCATGATATGGCTATGGAGGTTTCGCAAAAAACATTCATTGCTATGCATAAAAATATTGGCAACCTTCAGGAGGTCTCAAGGTTTAAGTCCTGGTTATACACCATTTCTGTAAACTTCTGTCGGGAGGAACTTCGAAAAAAGAAATCGAGTAAGTCCATGTCATTGCATGATCTTAAGCCAGGGGAGGGAGATGATTCTTATCGGTGGGAAGAAAGTGGAAATCGTGGCGAAAATCCAGAGAGACAGTTAAGACATTCAGAGTTGTCGGACTTGTTGCAAAAATGCCTAATGGAGTTAAGTGATGAGCAACGCGAAGTAGTAATCATGAAAGAGTATGAAGGTTTGAAGTTTAGGGAAATTGCAGAAGCCCTCAATATTTCGGAGAATACAGTGAAGTCAAGAATGTATTACGGACTCGATGGATTGAAAAAAATTTTAGAACGAAAGAATATCACAAAAGAAACGGTAGGTTATGAACTATAAACCAGACGAAGCAACTTTGATTTCCTACTTGTATGGGGAATTGGATGCCAACCAAGCAGAAAAGGTCGCTCAATATTTTGAGCAACACCCGGAAGAGTTAAAAAAATTCCAGCAGATGGCCGACACACTTGATGTCATGCGCACGGTTGAAGACAAAGAAGTAATTGCCCCACCAATTTTCGTAGGGCAAGATTCCAACGTCCGACCGTTCTGGCAATCGGCTTACTTCAAAACATCGATGAGCATTGCCGCGTCATTCCTGTTGATTATTATGGTTGGTAAAATGTCCGGGTTAGAAATAAATTATTCATCCGGGGAGTTACGTATCAGTTTTGGTGATAAGCAGCGGGTAAAGCATGAGATCGTACAGCCTGCACCACCTCTGTTGACTGAAAATCAAGTACGCGAAATGATTGATGCGTCACTTACAAAAAATAATGAGGTAATAGCAGCGAATTGGACAGACACTCAACAGAAATTAGATAAATCAATTAAAACGAATCTGGCTTTGAACTCACAGAAGATTGACGATCTAATGAAAAGCAGTTCGCAGGCTTCTGAAGAACAGGTTCGTGGATTTGTATCAAACCTTCAAGCCGACAATCTTCGATTAATGAAAGACTATTTGCAGTTGTCATCCAAAGAACAAAAGCAATATGTAGAAAGTTTGCTTGTTGATTTCTCCAGTTATCTTAAAGAACAACGAAATCAGGATCTGCAATTATTTCAAACGCGTATGACAAGTATTGAAAAAAACACGGTTCAGTTTAAGCAAGAAACCGAGCAGATATTAGCAAGCATTATTTCGAGTGGCAGTCCAAAGAAGAATAGTTATTAGAAACCAAAAATAAATAGTATGAAACGAATGGTGAGAGTGATGGTGAGTGCAGCAGTGATAGCACTGGCTGCAAGTGGAGTAATGGCTCAAAGCAAAATAGATGAGCAGCGCATGGATCGCGACATTGAAGTTGCCGAAAATGTATTGGGTACGATCATTAAGCAACAGTTTGAGAAACGTGCGTTTTTCCCAATTGAAATTGAAGGCAATTATATGACAGGTTATGGAGTTACCTTCAGAATACCATATGAAGTGTTGGGCTCTTCCTGGTTTTTTGGTGCACCACAGGAACCTTCCGGGCTTACCGTTTTGGACGGTATGAATGGCAGTTTTTCTTTCACCTTTGATTCTGACTTGGAAGCGCCTGAAGCAATGCAAGATTTGGAAATAATGCAGTTAGACAGAGCTAATTCAAGAGAGGATCAGGAGAGGGCACAAGAAGAAACGGAGCGATCCAAAACCAGAGTGGTCATTAGGAATGGATCAAAAGTTACAGAGAATGTAACTGGCCCAGAGTATAAAAGTAAGTCAAAGACTGCCTCAACGAGGTACAATAAGGACAGTGTGCGCAACTCTTACACAAACAAGATAATTGAGGCCTCCAAAAACTTTCTAGCAGATTATGGTGACCTTATCACGCAGCTTCCGTCCAACGAAAAGATAACGATTACAAACCGTGGGGAAGGAGAAAGGATTTGGTACAATGCTTTTGTGAATTCTTCTTCCAGCCCATCATATGTATCCGTTGAGGCTTTAAAGGGCGATATTCTTCTCTACCGTCAGGGAAAATTAACACATGATCAACTTTTCGCTAAAATGAAGGTAATAAACAGCGTGATGGAGGACGAGCTTCAGCCTGACTTGGAATTACTATCCAGTATCATCAGCAGACTTTATCGCCCAGACCTATCATCCACTTACTTTACACAGGAGAATATTTACTATGAGCGATTGAAAGATTATGGAGTAATTTATTACATGCAAGTATATTCAAGCAATCCTGGCGCGTATGGAAATCATATTATGCCAACACTACGCTTGGAGAACGTAGATCCGGCAACACGCGACAAAAAAGTAAAAGAACTTTATCCTGCCTTTGAGAAAGACATCAGGGAAAATATCCTCGATTATGGAAGAACGCTGAAAAGCCTTGGAGAAGAGGAGTTACTGATATTTAACATTAAACTCACCCGCTGCACAGAATGTGACATTCCATCTTCCCTCGAATTATCGGTCAAGGAAAGTGTGTTGAAAGACTTTAATGCAGGAAAGCTTACAAAAGAAGCTGCGCTAGCGAAAATCGTGGTGAAAAAAGGAGCGAATCAATAACATATTACTAAAATAATCGTTGGAAAATACTGGTAGAGGTGATTTGCCAGTATTTTTTGTTTTACACTGTAACTGAATCATCACAAAGTGGTATTTAAATTGGTTACCGCTTTGTCTAATTTTCATCAACTTATAAGTAGAAGTCTTAAACCTCTCAATATGAAACGAAACCTGATCATTGGTGCTGGTATCTTTACAGTCTTATTGATTGGCTATTTCATGATGAGGGGAAGCAAGGAAGGTTCTTCAGCAAGCATAATGGGTTCTGTGAAGCGTGGTCAGTTCAAGGTTGAGATAGAAACTACTGGAGAACTGGAGGCAAAAAAGTCCGTCAAAATATTGGGTCCTTCATCCTTGACTAGTTTTCAAATTTGGCAGGTAACGATTCAAAATATTATTGATGAAGGAACGGTTGTAAAAAAAGGCGATTGGATCGCTACACTTGACCGTTCGGAGTTTCAAAACAAGTTTAATCAGAAGACAATAGAATTAGAGAAAGCGAATTCAAAATTCGTACAAATTCAGTTGGACACCACTTTACTCTTGCGTCAAAGTCGTGATGAATTAATTAATCTACAGTATGCGGTAGAGGAAAAGCAAATTGTGTTGGAGCAATCTAAGTTTGAGCCACCTGCTTCCATCAAGCAGGCTGAGATAAATCTGGATAAAGCAAATAGGGCATATGAGCAGGCGCTGGAAAACTATAAAATCAAAAAGAACCAGAATTTTGAAAAGATGAGAGAAGTGGCGGCTGAGCAACGAAAAGTCAAAGAAGAGTTTGATAGCATGACCAAAGTATTGGAAAGTTTTAATGTATTGGCTCCAGAAGATGGTATGGTTATCTATGAACGCGGCTGGGATGGAAAACCAGTTAAGGCAGGATCTCAAATCCAAATGTGGGAACCTAATGTTGCCACTTTACCAGACCTTACAAAAATGCTATCAAAAACATTTGTAAATGAAGTTGATGTTCGGAAAGTGAAGATAGGGCAAAAGGTTGAAGTTGGATTGGATGCTTATCCGGATAAGAAGTTAAGAGGTGTTGTAATGCGCGTAGCCAATGTTGGAGAACAACGCCCTAATTCTGATTCTAAAGTGTTTGAAGTATCGGTTGAAATCAATGGTAGTGATGCCACTCTACGTCCTTCTATGACAACCAGCAATAGGATCTTAGCGCATGCAATTGACAGTGCTCTTTTTATTCCGCTGGAAAGTCTTCATAGTCAACATGACTCAATCACCTATGTATTTAAAGAAGACGGTTTGGATATTCTTAAACAAGAAGTGATCGTAGGAGAGACAAACGCCAATGATGTTATTGTCTTAGGCGGACTTAACGTGGACGAGCGAGTTTACTTGTCCATGCCAGAGGGACTAAATGACCAAAAGATTATTCTGCTCCCTGAGATGAATGGAAAACGGAGGAAGAAGGAGGAGAAAGACGAAATTATTGTGCCTGCAGCAGCTTTGGTGGTCAGCAAGGTTTCATTAAAGTAGATAAGAAAAATCTCCATTCATCCTATCCCTTCATTGACATGAAAATAGCGTCCGGTTTGTCACCTCGATTATTAGCTAACTTGTTTATTGCTATTGATGCGGTTATTGCGAACAAACTGCGTTCATTGCTAACGGCACTCGGTATCATTTTTGGCGTGGCGGCTGTCATTGCAATGTTGGCAATTGGCAATGGTGCACAGAAGGAGATACTGGACCAGATCAAATTGGTAGGCGTTAATAATATCGTCATTAAGCCAATTATTGAGCAGAAGGAGGAGAAGATCGAAGAGAAGACGGGTAAGAAGGATAAGAAAAAATTCTCACCTGGGCTCACTATTCGCGATATCAAAAGTATTCAGGCTACCATTCCTGGGTTAACAAAA
Organism: Bacteroidia bacterium; assembly: GCA_031414855.1. Classification (GTDB taxonomy): domain Bacteria; phylum Bacteroidota; class Bacteroidia; order Cytophagales; family Cyclobacteriaceae; genus ELB16-189. The sequence continues at coordinate 28,894 of JANOQK010000255.1, forward strand.
CTTAGCCCTGAGATTATTTTAGATACCTATGTGATTCGCAATGGCCTGCGCAGATCGGCAAAACTAATTGGGGTTGAGCCTGCTTACTTTGAAATCTTCAATTTCGAAGTGAAAGAGGGTCAAGCCTTCAATAGCAGCCATCTGAAGATGGGATCTCCAGTTTGCATAATAGGTCATGCCATACGAACGAAATTTTTCCCAACAGAAAATCCTATTGGAAAAAGCATTAAGATAGGTGCGCATTGGTTAACCATTATTGGTGTGCTGGCTGAGCGTTCCGTTTCCTCTTCCAGTATTAGCAAGTTGGGAATCCGCGATTTTAATATGGATGTGTATGCTCCTCTTCAAACAATAATTATAAGATATAAAAACAGGGAGCGGATTACAGCCGAATCAATCCGGCTTGCCGGGATGCAAAGCCGAGGCATGATTAGCGGAACAAGTGCAAATGGTGAGTCAGAAGAACAAAAGAAGAATTATCATCAATTAGATCGGTTGGTAATTCAGGTAGACCAAACAGAAAAACTTCAAGCAACCGCAGAGGTATTGTCGCGATTGCTTCAGCGCAAGCATTATGATGTAGTGGATTATGAAATTGAAATACCCGAGCTTTTATTAAAGCAACAACAGCGCACCAATGATATTTTTAATTATGTGCTTGGCGCTATCGCGGGCATCTCGCTGTTAGTAGGCGGCATAGGTATTATGAATATAATGCTGGCCTCTGTGCTCGAGCGCATTAAAGAAATAGGCCTGCGACTTTCCATTGGCGCCAAGAAAAGTGACGTGGTGCAACAGTTTTTGTTTGAAGCGATCATGATCAGTATTTCAGGTGGGCTGATAGGAGTGATGCTAGGAATCACCATGGCTTATGTTGTCTCAACCGTTGCTGACATACCAACGATTATCAGTTTCACTTCCATACTGCTTTCGTTTGGTGTGGCCGCTACTGTTGGTCTCGTATTCGGAATAGCACCAGCTCGGAAAGCTGCCAGTCAAGATCCTATTACTTCTTTGCGCTATGAATAAGAAAATTATACATGCTTTCATTTTACTTTCTGGTTTGATGATGGCTCTTCGAGTGGAGGCTCAAAATGTGTTTTCGATAAGTGATATCATCGATCGGGCTAAACAGCAGTCGCCCTTTTCGAAGCAGGCTGAAACCCAAAAAGAAACCAGTTATTGGCAATACCGATCTTATCGCACAAATTATAATCCACAGCTCAGGCTTAATGGAAACATTCCAACGTATACCAACTTTGTAAGCCCGGTCCGTCAACCAGATGGATCACTCTTGTACCTTCCAGTAAATCAGACAAACCCCAATCTCAACTTTGGATTGCAACAACCTATTGCGTTAACTGGAGGTACAATTTCTGCCAACACCGGTTATAATTTTTTTAACAACATTACAACAGGAGAGAATCAATGGAGTGGTACAATTATGAATGTTCAGTTAACGCAACCTGTTTTTGCGTATAACCCTTTAAAATGGGATAAACGAACCCGGCCTATCCAGTATGAAGAATCAAAGCGTATTTATGCTGAACGTCTTGAAGGAATTTCTCGTGATGCTGTCAGCTTTTTTTTTGATGTACTTCAGCAGCAAGTAAACGAACAGATTGCAAGGTATAACCTGGCCAACAACGATACCATCAATAAAATTGAGCAAGGTCGTTACAACATCGGCACTACTTCGCAAGACAAACTTTTACAAGTTGAACTCCAACTGCTTAACTCAAGACGTGATGTGGCCCAGGCACAACTTGATCTTGAAACGGCCCGACTTCAGCTTCGTATTTATTTGGGGTTGAAGGATGGTGATGATTTTGAATTGATTTTGCCAGAAGAGGTACCCCAATTTAAAGTGAGCATTGACGAAGCCCTTGAATATGGCCGGCTTAACCGTGCCGACTATATTGCCTTCGAACGGAGAAGGATTGAAGCAGAGAGTGAAGTGGCTGCAGCAAAAGGGCAACGCTATCAAACTACCATTTCAGCCTCCTATGGATTAAATAATGTTGGGGCTTCAGTCTCGGACTTATATGCTAACCCATCTAAGCAACAGATCGCCAATGTTTCATTCAACGTGCCCATAGTTGATTGGGGTAGAAGAAAGGCTATGATGCAAACCGCTTATGCAAATAAAAAATTGACAGACTATGTGATTGCGCAGGACATGGTAAACTTTGAGCAGGAAATCATCACCTTGGTAAGGCAATTTGAAATGCTAAGGTTGCAAATTGAGATCACTAAAAAATCTGATCAAGTGGCGCAGGAGCGATATACGGTTGCGCAGAACAGGTACCTTATCGGAAAGATTGATATCACCAATCTTAACATTGCCCTTACAGAAAAAGACACCGCCAAGCGTGGCTACTTGCTTGCGTTAAAATCATTTTGGAGCTCTTATTATAATTTAAGAAGACTCACTTTGTTTGACTTCGCCAATCAGAGACCATTATATCTGACCCAGGAGTAATTTTAAATTCCCGTGTAATTAAAGGGAGTAATTCTTTTTAACTCTTCTTTCACAGCTGCCTTTGCATCCAGGCCTTCAATAAATTTGTGAAGGCTTTCTTTTGTTATTTTCTCATTCTTGCGAGTTAACTCTTTAAGAGCTTCATATGGGTTTGGATATCCTTCTCTTCGAAGAATAGTTTGAATGGCTTCAGCTGTAACAGCCCAATTGTCATCCAGGTCGTGATCGATAGCTGCCTTGTTGAGTTCCAGTTTGCTAATTCCTTTTTCGAGAGATTTTAAGGCTATGAATGAATGTGCTAGCGGCACCCCAATATTTCGGAGTACTGTTGAATCCGTCAGATCTCGTTGGAGGCGAGAGATTGGAAGCTTAGCCGAAAGATGTTCGAATAATGCATTGGCCAGACCCAGATTCCCTTCCGCATTTTCAAAGTCGATGGGATTTACCTTATGGGGCATAGCGCTTGACCCTACTTCTCCTTCTTTTATTTTTTGCTTAAAATAATTCATCGCCACGTATTGCCATACATCGCGACTGTAGTCCATAAGTATGGTATTAACGCGCTTAAGGTTATCGAACAGTGCGGCAAGATTGTCGTAATGTTCTATCTGTGTGGTAGGATGACTCCTTTCCAACCCCAAATATTTCTTAACGAACTGATTTCCAAAGTCAGACCAATTAATTTCCGGGAAGGCAACATGATGAGCGTTGAAATTTCCAGTTGCCCCTCCAAATTTTGCCGAGTGTGGAATAGTTTTTAAAAGGGCTAGTTGCTTTTTAATTCGTTCACTGAATACTTGAATTTCTTTTCCCAATCGGGTAGGGGAGGCCGGTTGTCCATGAGTTCTTGCCAGCATGGAAATTTCTTTCCACTCTCTGGTTTGTCCGTCTAACAAAAGAAGCACCTGGTTGAGCTCTGGCAAAAACTCTTTCTCCAAAAATTCTTTTAGTAAAAGTGGTGTTGCCGTGTTATTGATATCTTGTGAAGTGAGACCGAAGTGAATGAATTCCTTAAAATCGCTCAGGCCAAGTTTATCAAATTCTTCTTTAATAAAGTATTCAATAGCCTTTACATCATGATTGGTAGTCTTCTCAATTTCTTTTACAGTCAAAGCATCTGCTTCACTTAAGTTTTTATACAAATTGCGCAGTAAGGTAATTTTGTCTTTTGGAAATTTCTCAAGCGGCTTAAGTGGAAGTTCGATCAATGCGATTAAGTATTCGACCTCTACCAGTACCCGGTATCGGATCA
>JANOQK010000256.1:0-4027 GCA_031414855.1 Bacteroidia bacterium
GTGTCTTTTATGATAAGGTTTCCTTTGAGGGGTTTGGAAGTTCCCGCCCACTAATGGGAAATGACACAGCCGAAGGCAGAAGCAAAAACAGACGGGTTGAAATCCTAATTCACAACCCGGCAAAGAAGTAAGTAGTTGCTACTAGTGATTGAAAAAAATGAACCGCATTCAAAAATAAATATTGACCTATTTGTATTGGAATTAACAAGTTGTTATAAATTTATTGGTCAATCTCTAGAACGTTTTCTTGAGGTGACAGAAACGAAATTTAAACCACCATATAAACTTTAGTGCTATGGCAAAAAAAGCAAAGAAGAAAGTAGCTAAGAAGGCTGCAAAAAAAGGAAAGGCAAAATCAGCAAAAAAGGCGGTTAAAAAGGCGGCCAAGAAAGTCGTTAAGAAAGCTGCAAAAAAGAAAGTAGTGAAGAAAAAGGCACCTGCTAAAAAAGCTGCTGCTAAAAAAATTGTGAAAAAGGTGGTGAAGAAAAAGGCACCTGCTAAGAAACCAGTTGTGGTAGTGGCTCCGCCAGCACCGGCACCTGCTCCAGTAGTGGCTCCTACTCCGCCAGCAGCTCCAGAATCTAACTCTGGTTCAGAAGGTGGAATGGGCTCACCGATGTAATCTACTTTACTCGTAGAAAAATCAAGTGTCAGGGTTTTGCTTTTTCTACGAGTTTATCCACTACTTGTATCCGTAATAAGATGGACACTGAAGGTTCTTATGGATGCTGATTATGTTATTCATGCAATTGATCATGAACTCATGCGTACCATTTGAGAAAAAGTTAAGCGAAGAGGAAGTGCCAGCTTATGATGCCAACCGCTGTCAACTTAGACGTTATTCGAATTCAAAAGTGCGTTGTCATTTTTTCGGCCATATATTCTACGCTAAAGAAATGTTAACTGAAATCGGTGGACTTTTGTTCGAATGGCAACAGAATTACAAAAGTTGACCCAACACCAAACTTACTAACAAATGAAATTGAGCCACCCAATTTCTCAGCGGCTTTTTTTGCTATATATAGTCCAAGGCCGTTGCCCTTTGAATTTTGATTGGCTCGAAAATACATTTCAAAAATTCGCTCATGATATTCAGCGTCTATGCCTTGTCCATTGTCTTCCACTGTTAATTTCAATTGACCATCATACGTTGAGACGCTGAGTTTGATAAACTGATCCTTAACACCACAAAAATTTACGGCATTCTCCACCATGTTATCAACAATTATTCTAATCATGGCCGGATAAGAGACAAAGGTTTCTTGCAATTCTACAGTAACATTTGTGTGTATAGTATGTTTGTTTAGCTCCGGCCTGAAATTATCAAGTGTTTCATTCAACAATTCTTTTAGAAAGACTTCTTTGTACACCAACTGCTGAGAGCCCAAGTCACTTATTGACTGAAGCTTCATTAGCATTTTATCCAGGTTATGTGCCGTTTCACTTACCTTATCAAAAAGTTCAAGCGCATTGTTGTCTTTGACTGTAATCTTGGCAACTTCAGCCAAGCCCATAAAGGTGGTGAGCGGCCTTCTGAAGTCGTGTGAAGACCTATAAAAAAAAGTATCTAATTCCTTATAGGCTTGTTTTAGTTCAGAAGTTCTGACTTCTACCTTTTCCTCAAGCCCTTTGTTAATTTCAGAAATCGTCTGGTTTGCCTCAATCAATTCTTCCGATTGAGCCTGTATTTCCTCCTTCTGTTCCGTCACCTCCAAATTCAATTTCATCAGTTGCTTATTACTCTTGCTCTTCTCCTTATAATATTGATAACCGATAAAAGAAGCTACAGCAAGTAATACAAAACCCACAATGGCAGAAATGATGATGATATTTTTCTGAGTCAGTTGGGACTGTTGAAGTTTAATTTGGTCCTCCTGAATGCGCTGCTTCTGATTTAATAGTTCAATATCGTTCTGATTTTTTTCAACGTTGTACAGGGCCTCTACCTCGGCTAATTTTGTCGCGCTCGCTTCTGAATAAATGCTGTCATTCAACTGTTGATATAATTTTTGATACTCCAGTGCTTTTCTATACTCTTTAGTTGCTTCGAAATAGGCCACATAATTTTCGGCATTATTCCTCAATAGAAGCAATGATTTTGTGTCTTGCCCTAGTTTGGCCGCTCTATTCATGTAACTCATTGCTTCGCTTAACCTCCCTATCTTTATCAGTAATCGGGATATAGTATTATATGAAATAGCCAGACTTAGCTTATTGTCTATTCTTTCCTCAAGAACTATGGCCTTTCGTTGCATCTCCAATGCTTTATCAATTTCATTCAATGCTTCGTAAACCAAAGAAGCATTAAATATAGAAGCTGAAATTCCCTCCAGATGCCCTATACTTTCTCTTATTGTTAGTGCCATCTCATGCTGGCTAATAGATTTCTCATATTCCCCCCGCAAAAAATATATTAAGCCCCTCACATTGCAGCTATAAGCAACACCTTTTCGGTCTCCAATTAGCTCCCGAATGGCTTGAGATTTATCGGCATACTCCAGTGCTGACTTGTAATTTCCTTGATCTTTATTTATCCAGGCAAGCTCACTATAAACGGTGGCTGTTTGAAAATCTAGTCCTGCCGGTTCAGCTATTCGCAAGGCCTGATACAGATATTGAGAGGCAATATCATATTGTGAAAGCTCTACATAAACTTCACCAATTTGGATTAATAGATTTGCATATTGAATAGGATATCTGAATTTCTTACTCAACTGCAATCCTTCAAAACAGACTATTAAGGCGCTATTAAAATCACCTTGATTATAGGCCAGGTGTGCATAGTTTAATTTACACGTGATTTGATGATAATAATCATCCAGCTCAAATGCACTCTTGCACATTTTATCAAAATATTCCTTCGACTTATCGAACTGTAATAAATTTTGATAGACTTGCCCATAATAGCTCATAATATCCATTTCAACATAGGCATCCCATTTTTGCGTACGGCCTAAGCAGAAGAGTGCACTATCCAGGTATTTTAGAGCTTCCTCGTTTTTCCAAAGGATAATTGAAACAGAAGCCATACTTCTATATATGCCTGCAAGGTTACTTGTGTTGTTCTTTACAGAAAGCTGTCTTGCAGCTCGATACATTGTCATTGCGGAATCATATTTGGCTATTTCGCGATAGACATTTCCCAACAGCCCCAAATTATAGACAGAGTTACTCTGGTCGTCATTAATCTTTATCCTGCTCGACTGGCGGAAATTATAAACAGCTTCTTTATACTTCGCCTTTGCAGAGTACCCAAGACCTACTAAAGTATAGGCGTATTTTACACCTTTCTCATACCCCTCCTGTAAACCCAATGCCAGGGCAGATCGGGCATGTGCCAATGCCAAGCTATCGTTAAAGTCGTAATATTGATAAGCCAGTTCGTTGAGAATATCTACTCTTTTGGTCGCCATAAATTCTGTTTTTAACAAAATTTCTAGGCTGTCCTTTACTTCCTGCTGACCAAACAATTGGCCAATCTGAAACAGAAAGAAAATCATAAGAACCGCACGTTTGCCTATCAAGACCACACCAAAGATTTTAACCAAGCTTACATTAAATCAAAATAGTTTCCAATAACCATTTTCGGAAAAAAGCGGAAAACCAGTAACTTTCCTTTCATTCCAATTCACACAGAATTTTCATGTTTAAGCTAATCAATCTAAAATCAAAAATTGACCTTGCCCGCGAAAAGCAAAAGGACTTCAGAAATGTGGTCATCGTACAGGCCATCATAATTGTCCTCACCTTAACACTATCACAGCCATTACTGGATGATCCTCATAGTGATTTGTCCAAGTTCATTATTTCAATCTTCTCATTTCTGGGGGCATTAAATATCTTCCTGATGTGGGATCTACTGCGAAATTTTACATTAAACAAAACACTCCTTCTTACCATTTTGTTGATTTTACTGGGTATCGTGTTGACGGGAATATTGGTTGAGTTTCCTTATTACCAAGTTTTAAAGGTTGCAAATCGTCAGGTTTATCTATTGGTGTTGCACAGTATTCTTTTTCCCATTGAA